>NZ_JBEZEX010000003.1:0-203990 GCF_040649115.1 Micromonospora sp. NPDC049049
AGCCAGCAAAAACTGACCAGTCCGGGGTATAAATCATAATTGGCACTGGCTTTACAAGCACCCTGTTGAGTTCTCAAAGAACAACCACACACCGACCAGAAGCCCCACCTCAGTGGAACCCCAACCGGGGCTTTTCGTACCGTGTCCCCGCCGCTCTCGCGCCGGGCACTTTTACTACGTTACCTCACCGTCTTCGCCGTGTCAAACCGTGTGTCCCGGTCTGTCATGCTTCGTACGGGTCGGCGCCGGCGCACTCACGCAGCAGCGAACCGCTGCGTCAGGTCGTCGGATTCGGCAGACCGGCCGCTGCGGTTTCCCGCAGTCTCGCCCGGTTCCCTGCCGGTCGTGAACCTTACCCGGTCGGCTTCGCCGCACCAAATCCGCCTCGCGGCCGATCCGGCGAGCCCCGCCCGGACCGCGTCTCGCAGGAGCGAACCCCTGCTTGACCCGGTTGCCATCCCGTTTCGGCGCTCTAGGACCTTCGTCCCGTTTGCCCCGTTCCGCGCTGGCAGAGAGAAAGTTACGCGTCTGCGGGTTTGATCGTCAAATCCACGGGTAGCGGCGCGCGTCACATTCGTTCGTCTGAGGAGTTTTCCCAGTTCAGACCCGCTCCGCAGAAACCAGGGCTCGGCGACCACCCGTAGTGGGGGCGTCGCGCGGCCTGATCCGCAGGAGCGGCAGCGATCAGGACGGCCGCCGGGGAGCAGCGATCAGGACGGCCGCCGCCGCCGAGCGGCGAGCCAGGCCCGGACGCCGAGAACACCGACGGTGGTGCCGATAGCCAGGGATGCGGCGATCAGCAGCGCGTGCACCCACAGGAAGCTGGTGGCCGCACCCTCGGCCACCGTGCCGGAGGCCCAGGACCGCGGGTCCTGCCAGATGGCCACCGCGAACCTCGGCCAGATCACCCAGGTCCAGACGCCGACTCCGACCAGGAAGAGACTCCACCCTCGCGACAGCACCATGGCAGCCGAGTATGCCAGCGCACCTGCTCAGCGGGCCGGCCACGCGGACGCGGACGCAGGCGCTCTGCCGCACCTGGCCAGGAGCACCCCCGCGTTGAGTGCCGGCTGTTTCCGGCGTCAGCGGGATGGGCACTGCGAAGGGGGACAGCTGAGGACCGTCCTTCGGAGGTGCCCCATGCAAACCTCGATCTTCAACCCCTGGGCCTGGCGTGATCCGTCCGCCCTGGCCGGCGGGTACACGCAGACCACTCCCTCGGTCACCCCTCCTAAGGGTCAGGAGGGTGGACACGACGGCCCGGACGCCCCCGGCCCGGGTACGCCCGTCGACCTGGTGGGTTATCAGGTGCAGGCGAGCGACGGACGCATCGGCACCATCGACGAGACGAGCGACGAGGCGGACGCCGGGCATCTGGTGGTGGACACCGGGCCGTGGATCTTCGGCCAGAAGGTGCTGCTGCCGGCCGGAACGGTCGACCGGGTGGATCACCAGGAACGCGTCGTGCACGTCGACCGGACCCGCCAGCAGATCAAGGACGCGCCACCGTTCGATCCGGCAGCGGCCGACCAGGAGTACCGGGAACGCGTCGGCGCCTACTACGCCGACAGCTACCTTCCGCCTCCCGGCGCCATCCCGCGCGGGTAATCTGAGGCCGTGGTCCGGACGGCCAACTGCGCATCCGAGGCGGTCGACCTGGTCGACGGCCGCTCTCTCGGTGCCGTGTCCGAGATCCCGACCAGCTCCGGCGATGGCCGTGAGCAACTTCTGAACGTCCTCCGTGCCGGTGGTCTGCGGTTTCGCGCCGGTGCGCGATGGCGGGCGACTCGCTGAGTCGATCCCGCTGACCGAGCAGGGCTGAGCCAGCCCTGCTCGGCGCGCGCCCACGCGTGACCCACCTTCGGATACGAGAGGCACCACCATGTCCATCGCACGAATGCTCACCGGGGACCGGCCCACCGGCCGCCTGCACCTCGGCCACTACGTCGGCAGCATCGCCAACCGGGTACGGCTGCACCGGCGCTACGAGAGTTTCTTCATCATCGCCGACCTGCACATGCTCACCACCCGCAACCGCCGCGAGGACATCGACCAGGTCGCCGCCAACGCCCGCGAGATGGTGACCGACATCCTCGCCGCCGGCGTCGACCCGGACCGGGCCACCTTCTACCTCCAGTCGGCCATCCCCGAAGTCGGCGACCTCAACACCCTCCTCCAGAACCTGGTGACAGTTCCCCGGCTGGAACGGGTGCCCTCGCTCAAGGACATGGCCCGCGACGCCGGCAAGGAGGAGATGCCGTACGGGCTGCTGGGTTATCCGGTGCTCCAGGCCGCGGACATCCTCTGCGTGAAGGGGGAGGTGGTTCCGGTCGGCCGGGACAACGCCGCACACGTCGAGGTGACCAGGGAGATCGCCCGGCGGTTCAACCACCTGTACGGCCCCGTCTTCCCGGTGCCCGAGTTGATCCCGGCGGACACACCGAGCCTGGTGGGGACCGATGGCGCCGCCAAGATGAGCAAGAGCCGGGGCAACTCGATCGCGCTCTCCGACGACGCGGCGACGGTGCGTCGCAAGGTGCTCGGCATGTACACCGACCCGAACCGGGTGCGGGCCGACGTGCCGGGCACTGTGGAAGGGAACCCGGTCTTCGCGTACCACGAGGTTTTCAATCCGGACCGCGACGAGGTGGCCGACCTGGCCCGGCGTTACCGGGCCGGGCGGGTGGGCGACGTGGAGGTCAAGGAACGGCTGATCGTCGCGCTGGAGGGGTTCCTGGCGCCGATCCGGCAGCGGCGGGCCGAGATCGAAGCCGACCGGGGCCTGGTCGACCGACTGATCGTCGAGGGTACGGAACGGACCCGCCAGGAGGTACGCCAGACGGTGCTCGAGGTACGCCGGGCGATGGGGCTGACCGGCGCGTACCAGCAGGTGCGGCGGCGAGCTGAGCGGAGCCGACGCCGGGCGGACGCCTCGACCTGAGACCGGGGCGTTCGGTAGGCGGCGTGGCGCCGGGCGCCGGGTCCGCTGCGACACCATCGGGGTCTCAGCGGATCCGGACGTCAGCCAGGTCCAGGGCGCAGAATGCGAGGGTGAGGAGGATTCTCGACATTCGTCCGGTGCCGGCGGGGCTGACGCACCGGACCACGATGTTCGAGATCTTCTTCGACCTGGTCTTCGTCTTCGCGCTCACCCGGGCCATCACGTTCATGGCGTCCTCACCGAGCGCGCTCACCCTGGCCCAGGGGCTGCTCCTCCTGCTGCTGCTGATCTACTCCTGGTCGCCGTACATCTGGGTGGGGAATCTGGTCCGACCGGACGTCGGTCCGGTGCGGGCCCTCACCCTCGTCGCGATGGCGGCGATCTTCGTGGCCGCGCTGGTGTTGCCAGACGCGTGGCAGCAGAGTCCGGAGCTGTTCGACGCGCCGCTGACGCTCGCCCTGGCCTACGTGCTCGGCCGGGCCATGCAGCTCGTGATCATATTCCTGGCGAGCGCGACGAACCCTCCACTGCGCTCGACGCTGCGGTTCTTCGCCGTGCCCGTGGTGCTGGGCTGGATACCGCTGATCGTCGGCGCCCTGCTCGGCGGTGCGGCCCAGACCGCGCTCTGGACGGTCGCGTTCCTGCTGAACATCGGGGGTGCCCGGCTCGCGTCCACCTTCCGGCCGTGGCAACTGCGCAGCGTGGACCACTTCAGCGAGCGGTTCGGTCTGGTGCTCATCATCGCGCTGGGTGAGTCACTGATCTCCGCCGGAGCAGGCCCGAGGGCGATGGCACCGGTCGGCTCCGCCCTACTGGCCGCTCTGCTCGGCCTCACCAGCACGGTCTGCCTGTGGTGGCTCTACTTCGATCGGCTGGCGTCCGCCGCCCGGGAGGCGGTCGGCACCGTGCCGGATGAGCGACGGGCCCGCGTCGCCGGCGACGCGTACGGCCTCGGGCACTCCACGCTGATCATCGGCGCCATCTACGTCGCGCTCGGCATCGAGGAGGTGATCGCCCAGCTCACCGAGGAGTCCGCGCACCCCGACCGGCTCGGCTGGGAGGCCGCGACCGCGCTCTACGGCGGTGCTGCCCTCTACCTGCTCAGCAGGTTGGTCTTCCGCCGGCTGACCGTTGGCGTGGTGTACCCGCCGCAGGTCGTCGCCGCGCTGCTGCCGCTGGCCCTGCTGCCGATCGGCCGGTCCCTCCCGCCACTCGCGGCACTCGCCCTGCTCACCGCCTTCCTGATCGCTGTGACCTGGTTCGAGCGTCGGATGGACCGTCGCGACGAACGCGCACGAAAAAGCTGATGCGCCGTGTCGATATCCCCGTCCCACGTTCGTCGTCATGCTGTACGGCGACCCGCCGCACCGAGAGGAGCCGAAACGTGAAGTACATGCTGCTGTTCATGAGCCCCATGGTTGACGGGGAGGTCGTCGACAACGGGTGCAGCTTCGAGGACTGGATCCGCTACGACCGGGAGATGAAGGACGCCGGGGTCTGGGTCTCCGGGCATCCCCTCCAGGACCTGACCACCTGCACCACAGTGCAGGTCAAGCCGGACGGCGAGCGCACGATCACCGACGGGCCGTTCGCCGAGACCCGAGAGCTGCTCGGCGGGTACGACGTCATCGACGTGCCGGACCTCGACGCCGCGCTGGAGTGGGCGGCCCGGAGTCCCGGAGCCGTCGGCACCGGATCGGTCCAGGTCCGTCCGATCTTCGAGATCGACATGCAGGTGTGACAGTGCCGGGTGAGGGGGCAGCCGTCGGGTCGTCGGTGGAGGCGGTGTTCCGGGAGGAACGCGGCCGGCTGCTCGCCTCGCTCGTGCGCCGCTTCGGTGACCTCGACCTGGCCGAGGAGGTCACCTCCGAGGCCATCGAGGCGGCGCTGACGCACTGGCCGACCGACGGCGTCCCGAGCCGGCCGGGTGCGTGGCTGCTCACCACGGCACGGCGTCGGGCGGTGGACCGGCTGCGTCGCGACCGGGTGTTGGCGACCCGGCTCGCCGTACTCCAGGCGGAGGCCGAGCGGGCCGATCCCGCGCCGCCCGCCGACGCGGACCGCGACCTGCCCGACGACCGGTTGGCGCTCTTCTTCACCTGTGCGCACCCGGCGCTGGCCGCGCAGGATCGCGGCGCGCTCACCCTGCGGTTCCTGGCCGGCCTCACGACCACCGAGGTCGCGCGGGCCTTTCTGGTGCCGCCGGCCACCATGGCCCAACGACTCGTCCGCGCCAAACGGAAGATCCGCGACGCG
This sequence comes from Micromonospora sp. NPDC049049, assembly GCF_040649115.1. Classification (NCBI taxonomy): domain Bacteria; kingdom Bacillati; phylum Actinomycetota; class Actinomycetes; order Micromonosporales; family Micromonosporaceae; genus Micromonospora; species Micromonospora sp. NPDC049049. The sequence continues at coordinate 5,198 of NZ_JBEZEX010000003.1, forward strand.
CGCATCCCGTTCCGGGTGCCGGGCCCCGACGAGCTGCCCGGCCGTCTGCCCACCGTGCTCCAGGCCGTCTACTCGGTCTTCACCGAGGGGTACGCGGCCAGCTCCGGCCCGGATCTGCAACGGATCGACCTGGCCGAGGAGGCCATCCGGCTGGGCCGGATCCTGCGTCGGCTGCTGCCGGCCGAACGGGAGGTCGCCGGGCTGCTCGGTCTGATGCTGCTGGTCCACGCCCGCCGGGACGCGCGTACCGGACCGGACGGCACCATGATCCTTCTCGACGACCAGGACCGTGGACGCTGGGACGGTCAGATGATCGAGGAGGGGCAGGGCCTGGTGGTGGTCGCGCTGACCGGCCGAGCGCCCGGCCCGTACGGCGTGCAGGCCGCCATCGCCGCGCTGCACGACGAGGCCGCCGACGTGGCCAGCACCGACTGGCCGCAGGTGGTGGCCCTCTACGACGTGTTGCTCGGCCTGGTGCCCTCACCGATCGTGGCGCTCAACCGGGCCGCGGCAGTCGCCATGCGGGACGGGCCGGCGGCGGGGCTCGCGCTGCTCGACGAGTTGGCCGACGAGCCTCGGCTGCGCGGCTACCACCCCTATCCGGCGGCGCGGGCCGACCTGCTGCGCCGGCTCGGCCGGTACGACGAGGCCGCGGCCGCGTACCGCAGCGCGTTGACGCTGGTCGGCACCGAACCGGAGCGCGCGTACCTGCTCAGCCAGCTGAGAGCCGTCACGAACGAGTGAGCTGTACCCTTCCCGGGTGAGTCTGCCTCTGCCCCCCGGGCCGTTCGCCGCGTACCTGTTCGACTGCGACGGCACCATCGTCGACTCGATGCCGCTGCACTACCTGGCCTGGCAGCGGGCCCTTGAGGAGTGGGGCTGCGAGTTCCCCGAGGACCTCTTCTACGCCTGGGGTGGGCGGCCCACCGCGGACATCATCGTCGCTCTGAACGAGCAGCAGGGTCTCAGCATGCCGGTGGAGGCCGTCGTCGAGCGCCGGGAGAGCTACTACCAGGAGTTGCTGCCGCAGCTCGCCGCCGTGCCCGAGGTGGTGGCGCACATCCACGACGCGCACCGGCGGGTCCCGTTCGCCGTCGTCTCCGGCAGCACCCGCGCGTCGGTCACCGCCTCCCTGGACGCGCTCGGTCTGCTGGACCGGTTCGACGTGCTGGTCTGCGCCGACGACTACACCCGGGCCAAGCCCGACCCGGAGGCGTTCCTGCTCGCGGCGGAGCAGCTCGGCGTACCCCCGGAGTCCTGCCTGGTCTTCGAGGACACCGACCTGGGCATCCAGGCCGCGACGGCGGCCGGCATGGCTTCGGTACGCGTGCCGCAACAGCGCACGCCCTGACGCCTCAGGCCACCGTCAGCAGGAGCTTGCCGGCGTACGACGTCTGTAGGCGCTGGTGCGCGTCGCGTACCTTGCCCAGCGGGAACTTCTCCGCGACGTGCACCACGAACGGCCCCGCCTCGATGAGTTCGTTGAGGCGCTGCAACTGTCGAGGGCTCGATTCGCCGTCGTACGCGCGGACCATGACGCCCGGCCGTTCCTGCGGCTCCGGCCGCACCCCGTGGGCGAACGCGACCACCCCGCCGTCGGCCAGCGCCTCGGTGAGCTGGTCCAGCGTCGCGCCGCCGGCCATCGCCAGGATGGCGTTCACCCCGCCCGGGGCGGCGTCCCGGATCCGGGCCAGCACGTCGGTCATGTCGCCGTGGCCGTCGAGGGACACGTCGGCGCCGAGCCGGGTGACCAGCGCGACGCCGTCCGCCCCGGACGCCACCGCGATCACGTTCAGCCCCTGCCGCTTCGCCAACTGCACTGCCAGGTGGCCCTGACCGCCGCTCGCACCGAAGATCAGCAGCCAGTCACCGGCCGACAGGCTGATCGCGTCGAGTCCGGCCAGCGCGGTCAGCGCGTCGGTGGGCATGGCACCCGCGTGCTGGGCAGGCACGCCGTCGGGCACCTTCGCCACGTACTCCGCCTTGACCGACGCGTACTCGGCGTAGAGGCCGCCCTTCGGCCGCGTGGTGGCGGAGACGTAGACCAGGTCGCCCGCAGCCAGGCCGGTCACCTTGCTGCCGGCAGCGACGACGGTTCCGGCGCCGTCGGAGCCGGGCACGATCGGGAGCGCCGAGCCCTCCGGCACCAGCATGCCCTGCCGCTCGTATGCGTCCCACACCCCGACACCGGCACTCAAGACCTTGATCAGCACCTCGTCGTCGGCGACCTGCGGGATAGGCAGCTTCCGCAGGGTGATCACCTCCGGCCCGCCGAACTCGTCGAAGGCCGCTGCCTGCATCCGCTCTGGCAGATCCCCGTCAACCATGTGGATTCCCTCTCCGTGGCGGCGTCACCGTCGCAGCATGCCGGCTGGGGAACAGGCGTGGCCCGGAGCTGAGCGCCGTTCACCCACAAGGACGAACGCCCACGCCCCGGCCAGCGGGCGAGAACCGTCGCCGGCCGACGCAGCCGAGGTGACCGGTGCCGTGATCAGGAGGTCTGCGGCTCCGGGCCCCGAAGCGCCTGCTCGACGGCGTCGCGTACGCGGGCGTCCTCGCGCGCCTTGCTCCGCGCCCGGTTGCGGCGTCGGTACAGGTACGCCCCGACGAGCACGGCGATCAGCACGACGAGCACCAGCACCAGCATCCAGGGCAGGGCCCAGCCGTGCGCGGTGACCTGGACCGGCTTGAGCGAGGTGGTGGAGCCCGAGGCGTCGGTGAGCAGGGGTGTCACTGTCGCTGTAGCGGCCAGCGAGATGGCGGGAGCCACCCCGTGTACGGGCACCGACACGTCCCAGCTCTCACCCGGAAGCAGCTCCGGCGGCGCGGCGACATCCTCGGCCCGCACCCGCAGCAGGCCGAACGGGCCCGAGACGGTAACCGCCTGCTTCCCGGACAGGGCCGCGTTGCCGACGTTGTGGACCTGGTAGGTGATGGTGGCGTCACCCTTGCTGAACGGGTTGGTCGGTCCGGCGTACGTGACGTGGAGGTTCTCGATCGTGAGGTTCGGCTTCAGCTCGCCACCCACCCGCAACTTGATCCGGATGCCGAGGCGCCGGTCGACGTTGATCCCCTCAGCCTGGTCGGCCTGGGTCAGCGTCGTGAGGATGCCGCCGACGTAGTCCCCGGGCGTGGCGTTCTGCGGGACGTCGACAGTGAAGGGGACCTGGGCGGTCTTTCCGGGCTGGATCACGACGCTGCCGGCGTTCGGCTTCACCCAGGCGCCGATCGCGATCGACTTCTTGTCCCTGGTGAGCAGGTCGAGCTGGCCGGCGTCGGTGGTGAAGCCGTCGGCCGCGTACACGGTGAGGGTGAGCGGCGCCGGGCCGCGGTTGGCCACGACCATGGCGTCCTCGACGGCACCGCCCGGGTTGACGTTGTAGCTGTAGCTGGACCTGGCCTCGCCGTAGCCGTTGGAGGCCGTCCGGACCGTCCAGGCGACGTTACCGTCCGCCGCCAGGGCGGGACCGGCACCGACACCGACGGCCGCGACGACGGCGAGCAGGGACAGTGCTGTCGTACGGAAGCGTGTCTTCCAGCGCGTTACGGGCGGGTACATGTCAGTTCCTTGAGGTGATCTTGGGAGGGGTGCAATGGGTGGCGGGGTAGGCCCCGAAGGTGCCTACCCCGCCGCATGGATCCGTTCGGTCAGCTGCTCAGCGCAGTGATCGTGAGGGTGGTGCGGTAGCTGCCCTTCGCGATGCTGTCCGGGATCTTCAGATCCAGGTCAGCGCCGAGCTTGGCGCCGCCACGCGGGTGACCCTGCGCGGCCGCGGCGAGCGCGCTGGAGACCGAGAGGCCCTTGCCCTGGTCGTCGAGCGACGACAGGACCGGGGCACCGGCCTCGGCACCCGCGCCGGCGTCGAGCACGTACGGGTTCCAACCGAGGTAGGAGCCGGAGAACGTCTTGTCGGCGTCCGAGAAGTCGCCGACGTTGGCCGAGATCGACCACGGGGCGAGCGACCGGCGGCTGTCCGACACGAGGATCGGGTTGATCTTGCCGTTGGCCTGGAAGTAGGTGCCGTTGCGCTCCTGCGCGGTACCCAGGTCGACCAGACCGTTGTAGCCGTCGATCGTCCAGCCGAACTCGCCCGGGGCCGGGTTCGGCACGTTGACCTGGATGGCCTGACCGTCACCGTGGAACGGGTGCACCGTCACGTTGTCGACGATCGAGCCGACCGGCTGGCCCTCGGGGGTGTTGACGCAGGAGAGGCCGGCCTCGACCGACGCGTTCGGTGCCGCGCAGGTGCCGCTGCGGACGTTCGCCAGGACCAGCTTGTCGCCGCGCACCTGCACCTTGACGTAGCTGCGGACGTGCTCCTGGTTCTGCACGGAGTTGTACCAGAACTTGGCCGGGTCCAGCGGGTCCGGACCGTTGCCCTTGATGCCGGTGCCGGTGGCGTCCGGCTTCTTGATGTCGTAGTACTTCGAGCCCGAGGCCGAGTTGGCGGTCACGTAGATGACGCCGCCCGGGCCGGGGAAGACATCGGCGGCACCCGGCTTCTCGGCCGGGTTCTCCTTCTGGCCGTTCTTGATGGAGTAGCTGCGCGAGTAGCTGTGGTCGTGACCCTGGAGCACCATGTCGATGCCGAGGTTCGAGAAGGCAGTGGTGAAGTCTTCCCGACGCTGCTTGTTGTCGGTGTCGGTCGAGTGGCTGGCCGGCGAGTAGATGGAGTGGTGGTAGACCAGCACCTTCCACTTGGCCTCGGAGCCGTGCTTGTTCACCACGTCGGTGATGTACGAGACGTGCGCGGCGTCGCCGGCGTTGCTGCCGTCGGTCGGCAGCTTGTAGCTGTTGCTGTTGATGTCGATGAACAGCACGTCCTTGTAGACGAACCAGTAGTCCCCACCGGACTTGGTGCCTGCCGGGTTCCCGTTGTCGTAGTACGGGGCCGTGCGGTCGGTGTTCGGGGTGAAGTGGTGCTGCTCGTAGGACTTGCCGCCGACGTCGTGGTTACCGATGGTGGCGACCACTGGGTACTGACGCAGCTGGTCGGGGGCCATGAACGAGGTCCACTGACCCTCGTCGTTGGCGGACTCGACGTGGTCGCCGCCGGAGACCAGCAGTTCCGCGTTCGGGTTGGCCGCGGTGGCGACCTTCAGGGTGTCCTCCCAGCCGGCCTGGTCCTTGAGCCGGTCGCCGGACGAGCCGATCTGCGGGTCACCGAAGAAGAGGAAGTCGTAGTCGCCCTCGAAGTCCTGCGTCTTGAAGGCGTACGTCGGGGACCAGCTGCCCTCGGCGCCGACCCGGTACGAGTACGCGGTCTTCTCGCGCAGGTTGCTGATCGTGGCGTGCCGGTTGAACCCGGTGGTGGAGGTGTTCGCCGCGCCGACGGCGTCGAAGCTGACCGCGCCGGCCGGGAACTCGCCGTTGACGATCTCGGCGGTCGGGGCGAGCTGGATCTTCTGCGCGGTGTCGGCGGAGGAGTACCAGGTCACGATGCGCTGGGTCTCGTTGGCGCCGACGCCGAGGATCACGCTGCTGATCGTGGTGGACTCGGCCGCGCTCGCGGTGGCCATCAGGCCACTACCGAGGGCCGCGCCCAGACCGAGGAACCCGGCTGCGACCCCGGCGACCAGGCGCCGCCGCACGAGCGCGGAGGCCCGTGTCGAGGTGCTCAATGTCATCGACATTGTTCCCTTTTCAAATAGAGAAATGGATTGTGCCTTCACCCGACGCTGGGGAAGCAATTCCACGCTTTCGCCGCCCGATGAACCGATCATGAACGTGATCTTGCGAAAGACTGCACTTCACGAACTACTTAGCCCTGCTCATGATCCAGAAACGCGCTGCAAAAACCAGATCAGCCCCATAATGGACACGCCCGCAGAAACGACTCCGGTCGCCCAGAGGCCGGCTTTCGGCGCACGACGGCGCAGCACGAACAGCAGCGGGAAGACGACAGCGATAATTGTCAACTGAACGACCTCGATGCCGACGTTGAACACCAGCAGCGACCACAACAGGGTCCACGACCACGCCTCGTCGATACCCAGGGCGCCCGCGAAGCCGAGGCCGTGCACGAGGCCGAAGCAGAACACCACGCCGAGGCGGATCCAGCCGGCCCGATCCAGGCTGAAGTGACCGCGCCCGGCCGTCTCCAGGTCAGCCGCGTGCTCACCACGCCGCCAGATCCCCCACAGGTGCCAACCGGCGACGACGGCGATCGACAGCGCGATGATCGGCTCCACGATCACCGCCGGCACCTCGACCAGGCCGAGCGCGGCGAGCATGAACGTCACCGAGTGCGCCAGCGTGAAGCTGGTGGCCGCGAGCACGATCTCCCGAAGCCGCCGGGACCCGGCGATGAGCGCCAGCAGGAACAGGATGTGGTCGATCCCGGTCAGCAGGTGCTCGGCGCCCAGGAGGAAGAACTCGCCGAACCGCTCGTACCAGGTCTGCGCCGTCGAGAAGGACGGGTTGGCGGCATCGAGCGCGGCACTGCCCGAGCGGCCGTCGATCTCGTACGTGACGATCGTCTTCGTGCCTTTGACGTAGCCCTCACCATCCGGGAAGAGGCCGCTGCGCACCACGTGCTCGTCGACCCGCTCCGGGCAGGTCCAGTCGAGCAGCAGGTCGGCGTACGGCACGCCCTCGCGCTCGCCGATCGTCGCGTCGCCCACCTGGGCAGGCCGGCAGTCCGCACCCCGGGACGTCACAGCGAACCGGTCGGACACGTACCGGAGAACCGCCGGCGCGTGACCCTTCAGCGCGGCGGCCTGGGCAGCGGTGTCGCCCGCCTCGAACGCGGCGGTTCCCGCCTGGAAGAGCGGGTCGTCGTCGCCGGCATCCGCAGCGGACACGACGAGGAGGTCGTATTCGAGCTCCACACCGGTCCGAATGTGACCCTCATCTCCCGCTGCAATTTTCGCGTACACAGTCGACGAGAAGCCGTGCGCGGACGCCGGTTCGGCGCCCAGAAACGGAACCACCGCTGCGGCGAATCCGACAGCGGCGACGATAACGGTACGGCGGATGCGGCCTGACATTCGACTCCCTCGGTTGGCCAGTGCACGTTGCATGTCGCGGGTGAACGCCAACCCGCGCACCGACGAACCGCCGGAGAACAACTTCCCCGAACGACCGCCCACCGATTACCGGTGAACGGATTTGAGATAGGAATACGAAGAAGTACGCGCACTTTCCGCCACCACCCGGAGGACGATCACCTTGCGCCCCCCGCTTCGGGCCGTCGCCATGCTGGCCGCGACCGCCGCGCTGGTCTCCGCCTGCAACTCCAACGACGACTGGTCCGAGCCACGTCCGGCGCCCAGCGCCCTCGGCACTCTCGGCCCGGGTTTCGTCGACCCCTCCACGAAGCCCGCGCCGGAGGCGACGATCACCCCGCAGCCCGGCTCGTGGGCCGACGTCCACCCGCCGAAGGACTACCGGGTCGTCCTGTTGACCAGCGGTACGGACAACCCGACCAAGGCACTCGTGACGGCGGTCGAGGAGTGGGCCGACGACGAGCACGTCGACCTGAGGACCATCGTCGTCGGCAGTGCGCACGACACCGTTCCCAGCATCGCCAAGGCGATGGAGATGGGCCCGGACCTCATCGTCAGCGCGGGCAACGACCTCATCGACGGGCTCGCGCTGGTCACCCCGAACCACCTGGACGAGAAGTTCCTCGTGGTCGGCGCGGAACTCGCCGAGCCCACCCACAACGTCACGGCTGTCGACTGGGACGGCGCGTCGTTCCGTGGCGAGGGGCTCGGGATGTCCTCCACGTACGACCCGAACTCGTTCACCGCGGACCGGTGCGCCTCGGCCATCCGCGCGGGCGTGGCCGCGGTCCTCAACGACCTGACCGGGATCGTGGTCTGGCTCTGACACACCGGAGGGCTCCCACGCTGGTATCCCGGTCGCCGCATCCGTTCGGCTGATTCTCGGGCCGGAAAGACGGGCTGCCGTGGATCGGCCCGGCGTGCGATCCTCTACCGATTGATCATGATCGGGACCGGTAGTGGAGGCAGGGTTTGGGTACCGCTTCGCGCATTCACCGACGGATGGTGTCGCTGGGCGTCGCCGTGACGCTCGTCTGCGGCGCGGCGGTGGGGCTCACCTCCGCCACCGCCACCGCGGCGGCGAGCGCACCGACCGACCTCAAGACCGCCGGTAGTCCCTGCGCCAGCGCCGCCCCGGGGCCGTACCTGAACCCGAAACGCTTCGGCAGCGCCGAGGCCGTCTCGCTACAGGGCACCCACAGCGGTACGCCGCGGGGCGGACGGCAGGCGGACTTCCAGGTGTGGGACGTGACCGACCCGGCACGACCGCAGCAGTGGCTCGTCGAGATAGGCGAGGAGAGCAACACCGTCTACGTCCAACTCGAGGACGAGTCGCGGCAGCTCGACGGGGTCACGTACGCCTGGCGGGTGCGTGTCCTCGACGGCGAGGACGCGTCGCCGTGGAGCAACACGTGCCACTTCACCGTCGACCGCAGCGGAGGCGAGGCACCAACTGTCACCTCGACCGATTACCCGGCCAGCGGTTGGGCCGGCAGCGGCGCGATCGGTGTTCCCGGCACGTTCACCCTGACCTCGGCCTCCGCCGACACCGTCAGCTACCTCTACGAGTTCTACTCCGGCGAACTGCCTGACGAGTACCAGGAATCCACTGTCGACGCTGATGGTCTCGGAGGGCCGGCGGTCGTCACGTTCACGCCCGAGGCAGCCTCTCTCCACTCACTGACGGTCCATGCCGTCGACCGCGCGGGAAACAGGTCCGAACGGGCGGTTCACACGTTCCACGTCAAGGAGACCCGACCGGAGGTCTTCTCCGCCGCATACCCGGAGTCGACACCGAACCAGGATTACAACGTCGGCGTACCGGGTGCGTTCGAGTTCCGGGCCACGGTTGCCGGCACGGCTTCCTTCGCGTGGCAGATCGACGAAGGCGGGCCGTCCGGCACCGTTGCGGCGGATGCCAGCGGGAAGGCGACGGCGATGATCGCCCCGACCCGTGGCGGCCGGCAGACCCTGTACGTCCACAGCGTCATGCACGACGGCACCGCCCACGTTCCGCGCGCCTACGCGTTCGCGGTGGACGACGCCCCGGTTCTCACCGGTGACACGGGTGGGGAGGTGACGATCGGTTCCTCGCTCACCATCCACCTCACCCCGCGCGCGCCGCGGGTGGTGGAGTACCTGTACTGGCCGGAGTACCCGGGCCTGGACGAGCGGCCGGTGGTGAAGAGCACGTTGGCGGCCCGTCCGGACGGCAGCGCCGACCTCGTCTGGACCGCCACCGAGACCCGCCTCGACGGCCTGCGGATCCAGAGCCGGAGCACGGACGGCACCCTGTCCACCCCTCGCTGGTTGAACGTCACGGTCGACGGTGCGGCACCGACCGTGACCCGCACCGGCAGCACCGCGGCCGGCACCTCGTCCACCTTCACCGCGCACAGCTCGATGGCCGACATCGTCGATTACGTGGCGACGCTGAACGACGACGACAGCACGAAACAGGTTCTCCGTCCGTCCGCCAACGGCAAGGTCACCTTCAGCTTCAGCACGATGGTGATCGGCCACAACTACGTGAGCGTCATCGCCCGTAACGCCGCCGGCGTACCGACGGAGAGGGGCACCCAGGTCTGGACGACGACGGACGAGCCCCAGGTCAGTTCCGTCGACTTCCCGGAGAACGGCAGCGGCCGACTCGCCACCGGCACCTTCACCTTCAGCTCGTACCTGCCCGACACCGTCGGCTACCGCTACTCGATGAACAGCGGGCCGGACGTGACCATCCCGGCCCGCGCCGACCGCACCGCGCAGGTGACCTGGACGCCGACGGCCGAGGGCGCCCACCGTCTGCGGGTCATCCGGCTCAGAGCCGACGGCGTTTGGTCCCGAACGTTCAAGGACCACCGGTTCGCGGTCGCCAACGCTGTCACCACTGTCGCGTCCGTCGCTCCGGGCACCGTGCCCTCCGGTGACCTGAGGACGATCACCATCCACGGGACCCAGTTACACCAAGACGACAAGGTCGAGGTAAGCCCCTACCGCACGGTGCCGATCCGGGCCTGGGTGAAGAGGGTCTCGGCGGACCGCCGGACGCTCACCGCCGAGGTGGATCTCAGCGGCGCAGTGCTCGGTCCGGCCACCCTGACCCTGCACCCGTACGGGACGCTCAAGCCGCTGGTCCTGGCCAACGCGTTCACGATCGGCCCACCCCCGCCCCCGCCGATGCAGTCGGTCCGGCCACCCACCATCAGCGGCACGATGGCGGTCCATGGCACCGTCACGGTGGACCCGGGCGAATGGACGCCCAGCGCGCAGCGCTACTCGTACCAGTGGTCTGCGAACGGCGTCAAGATCGGGAACGCGAACGGCTCGACCTTCACGATCCCTGTGGCGCTGCTAGGGCAGCGGCTGACGGTCACTGTCACAGCCAGCCGGGACACTTACACCTCGACCACCGTCACCTCGGCCGCCGTCGTGGTCGACAGGATGGTCTGGCTTCCGCGCCCGTCGAAACTCAACCCACGCCCGCCGAAATTCGACCCGGACGCGACGGGGTCGAACCCGCGTCGTCTCCCGACCTGACCGGAACGGACGCGACAGGGCCGGCCTCGCGCTCAGCGCGGGGCCGGCCCTTCGTCCTCGAACTCGTACGTGGTGGTCAGGCCCTCAGGCAGGTCGGGAACCAGGGCGTTGGTGCCGTCGACCACCTGGACGTAGCGCTTGCCCTGGAAGACCGAGTAGCTGCCGTCCGGCACCTGGTCGATCCGGAAGAGCTGCGTCGAGGCGGCGGCATCACACGCCCGCCCGCGTACGCTGCCCGGCGCGGCGTCGTGCACGACGGTCATGCAGATCGGCTCGGCACCGGCGGCCAGCAGGATCCGATACCTGTCGCCCTCGGGGCGCAGCACCCACAGCGCCCGATCGTCGATGCCCTGTTCGGTGGTGGCCCGGATCTGATCGCCGTCGCGGTCGATCGCCAACGTGGCCCCGCGCATGCCGGGCAGCACGATCTGGACCTGCCGCCGGCCACCGAGGATCTCCTGCGGTCCCGCCGAGGCGGTCGCCGACGGGACCACCGGCGGTGCGGCCTGGGTGGCCGGGCCGACGCCGGGCGTCTCGACGGTGTCGCGCACCTGCACCAGTGCGGTGCCGGCGGCGAGGGCCACCACGGCCAGCCCCGCTGCGCCGACGGCCGTCCGACGTCGCCGACGCCGGTCGCTGCGGTGCCGCAACGCCTGTGCCCCCGGCATGGTGGTGACTCGCCGGACCTCGTCCACGATCGCGGTGAGATCGTCGCGCGGATCAGCCATGGGAGGTCTCCTCCTGGTGCGCATCGGTCAGCAACCCGGCCATCGCTCTCCGACCACGGGCGAGGTACGTCTTCACGGTTCCGACGGGGGCCTGCATCTCGGCTGCCACCTCCGCGACGCTGAGGTCGTTGAGGTGGTGCAGCACGACGGCCCGGCGCTCGTTGGCGCTCAGTCGTTGCAGCGCCTGCAACAGCGCGACGTGGTCCTCGTTCAGTCCGGGCACGCCCTGGTCGACAGCGGCCCGGCGGTGTGCGCGTACCCGGTTGAACGCCTTGCGCCAACTGCTCACCGCGATCCGGGAGGCCACCCGGCGGACCCACGCCTCCGGACTGTCCGTCTCCCGCACCGTCGCCCACCGCTGCCAGGCCCGCATGAACGCCTCGGCGACGGCGTCCTCGGCCTCGGCGCGATTGCCGGTGAGCGCGTACACGTGACCCACGACCCGACCCGCACAGGCCGCGTAGAGGGCGTCGAACTCTTCGGCGTCACGCATCCGACCGGTGCCCTCCCCTGCCTCGTCCCCTGGTCACCGCCGCATGGAACTCGCACTGGTGGACCGGTCAGGTCGGCGCGGGGCGCGATTGTGGCCTGTGTCACACCATGGTGATCAACCTGACGACCTGGTCAGGCGTCATCGTGCCGACCCGGGAGACGCCCGTGTCGGAGAGGACGATGTGCGACGACGGCAACGACGCGCCCTGACAGCCGGCGTACTCGCGACCGCGCTGGTTGCGGCGGGCCTGATCGCCCAACCGGCGAACGCGCAGGAGACGCCGACGGCCACGGCCCCCGGCACCCACGGAACCTTCACCCTGATCACCGGTGACCGGGTTTCGCTGGACGCGGCGGGGCGTCCGCAGATCCAGCGCGGGCCGGGTCGGGCCGGCATGCGGTTCGTGAGCAGCCGGGAGGACGGTCACCAGTACGTCATCCCGGTGGACGCGATGCCGCTGGTGCGGGACGGGCGGCTCGATCGACGCCTGTTCGACCTGAGCACGCTCGGCGAGTTCGGCTACGACGACCGTGCAGCCGAATTGCCGCTGCTGGTCGCGTACCCCGAGAACATGGCGGCGCGGGCACGGACCGCGACCACCGGGGGTGCCGGCCGGGTGCGGGCCGATCTCCCGGCCGCGCACGCGCTCGTGGTCCGCGCGGACCCTGACGACCGGGTGAAGCTCTGGACGTCGCTGACCAGTGGTACGCCGTCCGCGCGCACCCTCACCACCGGAATCACCCACATCTGGCTGGACGGCAAGCGCAAGGTCTCCCTCGACCGCAGCGTGCCGCAGATCGGTGCCCCGGCGGCGTGGCAGGCAGGTTTCGACGGCACCGGCGTCACCGTCGGCGTGCTGGACACCGGGATCGACGCCAGCCACCCCGACTTCGCCGGCCACCTCGCCGAGGTTCGGGACTTCACCGGCGGCAACGACCCCGGCGACTCGGTCGGCCACGGCACCCACGTGGCATCAACCATCGTCGGCAGCGGCGCCGCCTCCGGCGGGAGGTACCGCGGGGTCGCACCGGGGGCGAAGCTGCTCGTCGGCAAGGTCTGCGCCACCACCGAATGCCAGGACTCGGACATCATCACCGGCATGCAGTGGCTCGCGCCGCAGACCCGGGTGGTCAACCTGAGCGTGGGCGGCGACGACGCACCCGGCCTCGACCCGCTGGAGACCGCGGTCCAGGAGCTGAGCAACCGGTACGGCACCCTGTTCGTGGTCGCGGCCGGCAACGAGGGGAAGCCAAAGTCGGTCTCCTCGCCGGCCTCCGCCGACGACGCTCTCGCCGTCGCCGCCGTGGACGCCGACGACCAGCGGGCCTACTTCTCCAGCCGGGGCCCGCGCGTCGGCGACAACCACATCAAGCCCGAGATCAGCGCTCCGGGCGTCGACATCGTGGCCGCCGCCCCCGGTGGCGACTACGCCACCATGTCGGGTACGTCGATGGCGACCCCGCACGTCGCCGGCACCGCCGCGATTCTCGCCGGCCAGCACCCGGACTGGACCGGGCCGCAGCTCAAGGCCGCCCTGATGGACTCGGCCAAGCCGACCGGCGAGGACACCATCTACGAGCAGGGCGCCGGCCGGGTGGACATCGCCCGCGCGGTCGCCCAGCCGGTCGCCGCCGACATCGCCGCCATCGACTTTCCGGTGCAGCGCTGGCCGCACGCCGACGACAGCCCGATCACCCAGGTCGTCGGCTACCGCAACACGGGCACCGCACCGGTCACCCTGACGCTGGCCATCGCGCCGGCACCGGCCGGCATGCTCACCGTCAGCCCGGCCACGCTGGTGGTGCCGGCCGGTGGCCGGGCCGAGGCGTCGATCATGGTGGACACCCGCGTGGACGCCCCGGACGGCGTCTACCAGGGCGCGCTGACCGCGACCGGTGCCGGCGACCTGCGGGTACGGACGCCCTTCGTGTTGAACCGTGAGATCGAGAGCTACGACGTACGGCTCAACCACACCGGACGCGACGGCAGACCGGCCACCGAGTACACGACAGTGGCGGCGAACCTGACCACCGGCGAGTTCAGCACCCTCCCCGCGACACCGGGCGGCGGCGTCCTGCGGCTGCCCAAGGGGCGGTACGCGTTGTACAGCACCATCCACGAGGGTGCCGTGTCGACACTGCTCGCGCAGCCGGTCCTGGACGTACGCGGCCCGATCACCGAGGCGGTCGACGCCCGCAACGCCAAGCCCGTCGCGTTGACAGTGCCGCAGCACGACGCCGCGCCGATCTCGATCAACGTGAGCGCCAACTGGGACGACGGCATGCGCTACCCCGGCGTCCAACTCAGCGGAGTCTCCCTCACTGACGTCTTCTTCGGCCGGCTCGGGCCCGCCGTCGCGGCACCCGAGTTCACCTCGACGCTGGGCGTCGGGCTCGCCCGACCGGGCAGGGACGGCACCTTCCGCAACAGCCCCTACACCTACGACCTGGCGTACGTCGGCAGGGGCGACATGTTCACCGGCCTGACCAGGAAGCTGTCACCGAAGAACCTCGCCACGGTCAGGGCGACCTACCGCAGCCAGTCCACGGCGGCGACGGCCATCCGTTTCCACCGCGCGTCGGCCCCCGGAGGCTCGGGCCCGATCGGGTCGAACACGCCTATCGACCTGCCGTTCAAGGGCACCGAGTACTACAACACCGACGGCGGCATCGTCTGGACGTCCACGTTCGTCGAGGGGGACAACTCCACGACGCAGGATTCGACCTTCAGGCCGGGGCGTACGTACAGCCAGACCTGGAACGCGGCACCCTTCGGGCCCTCCGTGACCCAGGCACCGACCCTGTCACCCCTGGGATACGCGGGCCGCGACGGCGACACCATCTCGATCGCGTCGGTGCCCCTGTTCGGCGACGCGACCGGTCGCCCCGCGAGCCGCGACGACCAGCCGGTGCGGTTCCGGCTGCTGCGCGACGGTAAGGAGATCGGCACCTCGGACAGCGCGTGGGCCGACTTCGCGGTGCCCGCCGGAAAGGCCACCTACCGGCTGGAGGCGACCGCCACCCGAGGCGCACCGGACACCCTGTCGACGTCGGTCTCGGCGGCCTGGACCTTCACCTCGGCGCACACCACGTCGCCGGAGCGGCTGCCTCTGACCACGGCCCGCCCGACGCCAGTGCTCGACGACACCAACACGGCACGGACCGGCCGGATCATGCCGATCCCGGTGGCGCTGGACCGGCAAGCCGGTTCGAAGGCGGCGCCGAACCGCACGCTCGGCGTGTCCGCGTCGTTCGACGACGGCCGGACGTGGGTCGCCCTCCCGGTGATCCGGAACGTCGCGCTGATCAGTCACCCACGACGGGCCGGTTTCGTCTCGCTGCGGCTGACCGCCACCGACACCGCCGGCAACACGGTCACCCAGACGATCCAGCGGGCCTACCGGATCGCCTGACGCATTGCCCCGTCCGGGGTGGCGGCACCTGGAGCCGCCGCCCCGGACCTTCATCACCTGCACTGATCGCTTGTCGCGGCTGTCGTTCCGCTGCGGTGACAGAGGACACGGTGCACCGACTCCGCTGACAGGGTGGAATCAGAGGTGTGAGCAGAAGGCACCGGCGAGTGACGTCGTGAGGTCCACTCTTTCGACCCGCGATCCGGGTTCGTCCAGCGGCGGCACGACGCCCGCGGCGGACGAACCGAGTCGGGTGACGCCCGCCCATCGGCAGCGCTGGGCGGTGCAGACAATGGCCGTCACGCCCGACGACCAGGTGCTGGAGATCGGTTGCGGTCGGGGAGCAGCCGTCTCCCTGGTCGCCGGCCAACTCACCACCGGCCGGATCGTCGCCATCGACCGCGCCGCGACGATGGTGCGGCTCGCTACCGAACGGAACTTGGGCCACATCGACGCTGGTAGGGCCGAGATCCGGCGAGCAGGGTTCGAGTCGGCCGACCTACCAACCGGCCACTTCACCAAGATCTTCGCGGTGAACGTCAGCCTTTTCTGGTTGGGCGACGCGGCGCAGCAGATCGCTCGGATACGCAGCCTGCTGGCGTCGGGAGGACGGCTCTACGTCTTCGGCGAGCGACCCACCGAAGCGCACGCCACCGCGAACGTCACCGCGACCGAAGCACTGCTCCAAGCCCACGGTTTCGCCACGACCACGTCGAGCGCCACCCGTGGTCAGGGTCAGGTGCTCACCTGTGTCACCGGCACACCGATCCGGTGAGCCTGGGCTGATCGCAGCGTTGACATGAGCCGGGCGGGCTCGGCGTGACGCCGAGCCCGCCCGTTCCGGTCAGTCGAGCTTGATCAGACTGGTCAGCGCTGCAGGGTCAGCAGACCCGGCCGGTACGGCAGGAGGCCGTAGTCGACGCCGTCGGAGCTGGGGGAACGACCCTGGTAGAGCAGTTGCAGGTTGCAGGCGTCAACGGTCATCGTCTGGTCGGCGTTGGTGCGCAGCAGCTCACCGTGGCTGATGTCGTTGGTCCAGGTGGCACCGCTGTTGACCTTGCCGGCGAACGGGTTGCTCTGGGACGCGGCCTGCGGCGTCCACGTACCACCCAGGCTGGTGGCCGTGAACGAGCGGAAGTAGCGGCCCGTCGAGCCGATCGCCTCGACGATCATGAGGTACTTGTTCAGGCCCTGGAGCTTGTAGACCTGCACGGCCTCGAACAGGTTGTTCGTGGTGTCACTCATGATGGTCGTGTAGTTCGAGCCGAAGCTGCCCGGGAAGTTCCCGATCGGCATGCTGGCCCGGTAGATCTTGCCGTTGTCACCGGCGAAGAACAGGTACATGTTCGTGCCGTCACCGATGACCGCCTGGTCGATCGGGCCGGTGCCGGAGCCGGTGATGCTGCCGCTGAACAGCGTCTGCGCCGCCGACCAACCGTTCGGGTTGGTCGGGTCGGTCGAGGTCCGGTACGAGAACGCCGCCCCACCCCACTGGTAGGCGAGCACCCAGATGTTGCGCGGCGCGAAGTAGAACAGCGACGGCGCGACAGTGCCGGAGTTCATCGCGTTCTGGCTGGCCGAGCCCATCTGCGAGTAGTTCGAGAACAGGCTGAAGTTCATCGAACCCCAGCTGGACCCGAAGTCGTGCGTGGTGGCGTAGACCAGTTGCTGGCCGTTGTAGGGGGCGACGGTGAAGTCCTTCAGCGACACCCAACCCGACCTCGGGTTCGCCAACACTCCGGTGGAGGACCAGCGGTACGTCGAGGGAAGGTCGCAGGTGCCGCCCGGCGGCGGGGTCGTCGGCGGCGGCGTGGTGGGGTCGGTCCCACCGCCGACGCGGACGAACTGCCACTGCTGGTTGGTGCCGTTCCAGTCGTCGTACTGCACGATGTTGCCACCGTCGGCGGTCGAGGCGCCCTGCACCTCCATCACCTTGTTGCTGTTCCGGTTGATCAACCGGACGTAGCCGCTGTCCGAGTCGGCAAGCCGGAACTGCTGGTTGGTGCTGTTGTTGTCGCTCCACTGCACGATGCTGCCGCCGTTGGCGGTCGAGAAGCCCGAGACATCCAGCACCTTGTTGGACAGCCGCGACTTCACCCGGTAGTACCCACCACCGGAGTCGACGAACTGCCACTGCTGCTGGTTGCCGTTGTTGCGGGTCCACTGGGTGATCCGGGCCCCGTCGTTCGTGGCCAGGTTGTAGACGTCCAAGGCCTTGCCGCTGTTGCGGTTGACCAACACGTACCACGCGTTCGTGTCGACAGTCGCCGCAGCGGCGGGTGACGACACCACCGTTACGGCGGCACCACCGACCATCAACGCCGCCGCGCTGGCGGCGAGGATGCGGGGCAACCACCAACGTCGCCGCCGCGAAGGCGTTGCGATCGATGGAGACCTATCGAGGGCAGACATGATCCTCCTCCAGTGACCAAGAGCCGAACGGCCTGCCCGAGGGTGGGCGTACCGCGACGCGTGGCCGAGCACGCAGGCGTCAGAGAGTTAGCGTTAACAAGACGCCGGCAAGCAGTAGCGCACGCCTGATTCGAGGTCGACGAAGCAAGGCTTGCCCGGAAAGCCGAGGTGTCGTCGTCCTTAGGCATCGACTGTGAGCGATAACATGCCGTTCGTCAAGACGTAACGTGCTGGGAACATCTACCGTTGTCGACCTGCGGATCTTGAGGTGAGACGACTTGAACCCCATTCCCGCAGGCATCGCCCCAGATCCCCGGCCAGGACCACCGCCAGGCCCTTGAGGAGGCCCTGCGAGCGCGTTAACATCGACGGCTGCCCATTGCTGATGGCTCACTGACGGTGCCGGTGAATGCAGCCTGACGGGTCGGCCGGCAGGAGCGATGGCGCGGCGACGGTAAGGACCGATCGCCATGCGAGCCAAAGCCCACCGGGTGGGCCGGTCCGCGGGGGCCGGGAACACCCCCGAGTCAGACCGCGCCTCGATCGACCAGGCTGAACGTCGTGTTCAGCGGGGCGTCGCCGAGAAACTCGACGAAGATCTCGCTCTTGGTCGGGCTCCACTGCACCGGGCCGTACTCGTCGTTGATGATGCCGTAGGCGGGGCGCCCCTTGTCGTCCTTGCCGTCACGGTACAACGTGAACAACGTTGCCTTGCTCGGCCGACAGTCGGCCCCGACCAGCGCCGAGTACCCCTCCGAATCGACCTTGACCCCGAGGCACGGTCGGTGGGCGATCTCCGGGTTGACCGATTTGATCATGTAGTCGACACCGACTGGTTCGAGTACGAAGAGCGCATCCTTGCCGGTTCCGTTGCCGACCTCGACCTCGCCGTGGGACGGCAGCGACAGGTCACGGTCGATCTCCACCACGTGCAGCAGGACTCGCCGCTGACCAGCCAGCATGGCCTGGGCCGGGTCCACGCTGGCCGACGGTGAGGCGGACGGCTTGCCCGACGCGGGCGTGGACGTCGTCGCCGCCGGCCCGGTCGTCGCCGGGCTACCGTTCGGCGACGAGCCGCTCCGGTCCTGTTTGGACTGCCAACTCAACAGTTGCGGACCGAACAGGAAAGCGGGCACCAGCACCGCGACCACCGCGGCGGTCGCCCCCAACGCGGTGAGCCAGCCACGCCGGCGTGGGTCCGCGCGGCCGGCCTTGGCCAGACCAGATGGCGTCGACCGCGCGCCTTGATCACCACCACCGGCAGCGGGCGACACACGTGGCGGCGTCGCGCCCAGGAGTTGGGCCGGATCGCCGGCACCCACCGGAGACGCGGCGGTCAACAGCCCGTCGAGCAACTCCCGGGACGTGGGCCGGGCAGCTGGGTCCTTCTCCAATGCGCGGGAGACCAGGTCCCGCAGCGGCCCACCGAGCCCGGTCAGGTCCGGTGGTTGAGTGAGGATCCGCATTGCGGTCGCGGTAGGGGAGTCGCCCCCGAACGGGCTGCGGCCGGTTGCGGCGTAGGCGACCAGGGCCCCCCAGGCGAAGATGTCCGCGGCCGGGCCGGCCGGACGGCCGGAAGCCGTGTCGAACCGCTCCGGAGCCATGTACGAGACGGTCCCGACCATCTGGTTGGTCCGGGTGTGCTGGCTCGTCGCCTCGAAGGCTCGGGCGATGCCGAAGTCGATGACCTTGATCCCACCCGGTGCGACCAGGACGTTCGCCGGCTTGAGGTCGCGATGGATCACCCCGGCGCCGTGGATGGCGGTGAGCGCGGTGGCCACCCCGACCGCGATGCCGTGCAGGTGCGCCCCTCCCAGCGGGCCCTGCTCCCGGACCACCTGGGCCAGACTGGGGCCCTCGACGTACTCCACCACCAGGTAGGGCGGGTCATGGTCCGGGTCGGCGTCCAGAACCTCGGCCGTGCAGAACGGTGGAACCTGGCGGGCGCGGTTCACCTCACTACGGAACCGACCCCGGAACTCCTCGTCGTGCGAGAGGTCCGCACGGACGACCTTGACCGCCACCCGCCGTCCTTGCGGCGACCGGGCCAGGAAGACACTGCCCATGCCCCCGTCACCGAGCCGGTCGAGCACCTCGTACCCACCGAGGCGTGCCGGGTCACCGGGACGGAGCCCGCCGCTCACGCCGGATGCCCGCAGACCGCGACCACAGCGCGAACCGATCCGCCCATCACCCGTCCCCCTAGGTCACTCCGACGCCGGCCGCAGCCTATCGTCCGCCCACCGAATCCCGTCGATGCTGTCCATCAGTCGGCCACCACCGGGGCTGCCGCCTCGTCGCGGCTGGGCCCCCTACCGCTTCGAGGCCCTGGGCTCTCCGCAGTCTTCTTCGCCGTGATCAGTGAGCCGTCACGCTCGGACTGCCAGCTCGGGCCCTTGAAGTGATGGACGCTGCCGCCGGTACCGAACAACTGGGCCTCCGGCACCGATGCCCCACGACGCAACCCCGACTCGTCGGCTCGGGCGACGCTACTGGAGCTGTTCTTCGACGTCTTCTACGTCGCCGTGTTCGCGCAACTGTCGATGCAGTTGGCCACGAATTCCCCTGGGGCGGACTGGGACAGAGCGTCATCCTGCTGCTGGCCGCGTGGTGGACCTGGGCGGGCACCGCCATCGACACCGAGTACTACGACCCTCGACGGCGAGCGTGATGTCTGTGAGTCATCAATATGACTCACGGACATCACGGTCGTTCGGGCGCTGCCCTCCGCACGGCCAGGAGGCAGCGCAGGCGACGGTGGTCGGATCACCCGCGATCCGACCACCATCCGCTGCGACCGTACGAGCTATCGGCGGCTCCACTGCTGGTTGGCCTGGCCGGTGCAGGTCCAGAGGACGAGCTTGGTGCCGTTGCCCGTACCCACGTTGTACGGGTCGAGGCAGAGGCCGGACTGCACCCCGGTGATGGTGCCGTTGGCGTTGACGTTCCACTGCTGGTTCGTTCCGCCATGGCAGTCGTAGATGGTGACCAGGGTGCCCGGCGAGGTGCCGTAGCCGGCGGCGTCGAGGCACTTGTTGCCGTACACGGTCAGCGTCTTGCTGCTCGTGTAGGTCCACTGCTGGTTGGTGCGGCCGTGACAGTCCCACAACTGCACCTGGGTGCCGTTGGTGGTGGAAGAGCCGGGGACGTCGACGCAGCGGCCGGACAGGGCACCCACGATCGCAGTGGTCTGCTGCCCGCCGCCGCTTCCCGGGTCGCCGATGCTGCCGGGCACCGCCTGAAGCGCGCTGTACCAGCGGGCGGCCATCTTGTCGTAACCGCCGGCCGTGGGGTGGACGCCGTCGATCAGGTCGGCGGTGGTGAGTGCGCTGTACATGTCGACCAGGCGTACCCGCTTGCCGGCGTTCACCTTGCTCTGCACGATGCCCGGGATCGCCGCGTTGAAGGTGCGGGCAGCCGCATTCTGGTTGCTGTTGGAGAGCGGAATGATCTGCGCGACGAACACTTCCGCGTTGGGAGCTGTGCTGGTGATCCGGTCGATCAGGGTGGAGAGCCGGTTCGGCGCGGTGCTCACGTTGTAGTTCTGGAGGATGTCGTTGGTGCCGATGTGCAGCAGAACTGTCTGCGGCCGCTGGGTGTTCAGCCAGCCGACGATGTTCGCGTCGATCTGGTCGATGCGCCAGCCGGGATGCCCTTGGTGGTCGTGGTCACCCAGGCTGGCAGGCCCGTTGAACTGCGACCCGACGAAGTCCACTGTGTAACGCCCGTTGGCGAGTCGCTGCCAGAGCCCGATGCGGTACCCGCCCGGCACCTGCGTGCCCTCGGTGATGGAGTCGCCGAGAGGCATCACCCGCACCCCGCCGTTGGATTCGGCGTTGGCCGGGCCGGTCGAGGTCAGCACCCCGGCGAGGACGACACCGAGCGCCGCGGTCGCCGCGAGCCATCTTGCCCTGGTTCGCATAGATTTCTCCCCTGCACTGGCAGTGCTGACCGAGGGGTCAAGCCGTCGCGACAGTCGCCGCATCGACATGACGATGCCGCCGCAGCACTGGGACGGTTTGTTAACGCTAACAGCGATTCATGTAAATTCTTGTCGCTGATCCGGCCCACGTCAAGCGTCAGAAAACCGCGCGCCCTGGCCGGCGCGACGGCGGCCTGCGCCCTGCGTCGCCGGCTGCCACTCGCTGTCGCGCCGCTTGCCGCCCTGGTCGCGAAGAACCAAGCGACTGATCGGGTCGGGGACCTCAGGCACGGCAAGGTCCACCACGACGAAGCCGGCCAACGGGGGCGGCGGCATCTTCAACGACGGCGGCCAGGTCACCGTGGACCAGAAGATCCGCCATCAGCGGCAACCGGCCCACGAACTGCACCCCCAGCTCACCGCCGGTGCCCAACTGCTTCGGCTGATCATCCGATCACCCCGGCAGTCGGGTAGTACGAGATGGGCAATCCGGTCCCGCACAGGTTCGATCAGGAAGATCGGACCTGCTGCGGGACCGGTGCCGTCCGCGGGGACTCGCACCGGCGCTCCCCTGTCGGGCGACGACCCTCCGCGTGCCCGGTTCAGGTATCGATGATGTTGTTGTTCTCGTCGATGCCGTGGCTGCGCCAATAGACGTCCCACTCGTCGTCGACGTGCTGCGGGATCTTGCCCTCCGGATAGCGGACGTACGGCGGGGTCGGCTCCTGCCCATCCGGGAAGCAGGCGCTGCCGCCCTGCCCGCCCACCGCGATCGCCGGATACTCGCCACCAGCGCAGATGTCCTCCCGGAACGAGCAACCGGTGGTGGCCATCAGCCCACCCAGGCCGACTGCGGCCAGAGCGATCATGATTCGCGTTCGCATGGAGGGAATTCTGGTCGCTGCGGCAGCGCCTGCCATGCGCACGCGTACTCATCTCGCGCCGGGCGTCACGATTCGCCCATACGAAAGCAGGGAATATAGCCTGTTGGCTATATTCCCTGCTCAAGTGGTGCGCCCGAAGGGACTCGAACCCCTAACCTTCTGATCCGTAGTCAGATGCTCTATCCATTGAGCTACGGGCGCTCGTGCTCAGCCAGCATACACACCTGGCTTTCGCGCGGAGACTCCGGGATTCGAACCCGGGAGGGGCTTTAAGACCCCAACCGCATTAGCAGTGCGGCGCCATAGACCAGACTAGGCGAAGTCTCCCCGGTGATCCTCAGACCACCGCGCCCGAGGATACAGGTCACCACCCACCGGGAGCAAAACGACTTCCGGGGTATGCCCACCGGGGTCCGTCTGCCCCCGTGTTTCCACGCTGTGCGCGGGCGTGATCGGGACTACGCTCCATCGATATGCAGGAGCAGCCGCCCAGCGAGTCGACCCGTCGAGAGCCTGCTGAACGAGCGCGTCGGCGCTCTCCACGGGCCACGTTCACGCCGCCGGTCGTGGCAGAGGAGCCCACCGAGACGGTGGGGCCCGAGTCGGCGGCGCCGCCGGCCGCGACTCCGGCGAGCCAGCGTCCTCGACGGGCCAAGGCCGCCCCGGCGGTGCTCTTCCAACCACCAGAGCCGGATCGCCCCCTGCCTCGACAGCCTCGGCGAGCGCCGGCCGAACTGACCACCAACGCCGAGCAGCCGGAGCAGCCGGAGCACTCGGAGCACTCGGAGCACTCGGAGCAGCCGACCGGCGACCAACCGAGCCCAGCAACCGGCCTCGCATCGACACCGCCGAAGGCTCGGACCGCCCCTGTTCGCAGGGCTGACCATCGGCAGGCAGCCGACACGCCCGCCGAGGTGACCCCGGCCACGCCGACGCCCCGCAAGCGCACCGCAAAACCCACCAAGGCTGCGAGCACCACCAAGACCGCGAGCACCATCAAGACCGCGAGCACCACCGAACCGCAGACCTCCACCGATGCGCAGACCAGCACGGCCGCGAGCACCACCGGCGAGGCGAGCACCATCACGCCAGCGGCCCCGGCCAAAACCGCAAAGACCACCAGGCGCGCGGCCACCCCACGAAAGAGCACCCCGCCGACCAAGAGCACCCCGCCGACAAAGCCCGTCCCCGAACCCGTGGTCAGGCCGCGGACGGCACCCGCCGAGCAGCAGCTGACCCCGGCAGACCCCGCCGTGCGGCAGGTTGAGCCGGCTCTGGGGCGTACCCCGGAATCGGAGCTGCGCGCGGTCGCCGCGCGCGTGCTCGACCACCCCGGCTTCGCACCGGAGCTGTTGGCTCTTGCCGCGGTGCGGACGTTCGGGCCCGGCGCGGCCGGGTGGGCCGCTGGGTTGCGCGACAGGTACCCGGACGCCTCGGCGGACGGCCTGGCCCGGTTGGCGACCCGGCGGTTCGTCCGCTCGGCGGGTGCCGGTGGGGCGACCGCCGCGCTGGCCGGCTTCTTCGCGCCGCTGGCCGAATTGGCGGCGGTGCTGTGGACGCACTCGGAGCTGGTGCTGCACCTGGCCGCGGCGTACGGCAAGGATCCGACGCATCCCGACCGGGCGGTCGACCTGCTGGTGCTGACCCAGGTGCACCCGGATCGGGCGAGCGCGGCGGCAGCTCTGGCCGCCGCCGAGAGCGCTGGTGACCCGGTCGAGGGGGCGTGGCCGAGGGCGGCGGAGGCGGCCTGGCGGTTGGCCGCGCCGCTCACGGCGCAGGCCGGTGGTTGGGTGGCGTTGCGGCTGGTGGCCCGGTTGCTGCCGGGCGCTGCGGTGCTCGCGGCGGCCTTGGGTGACGCGGCGGCGGCCGACCGGCTCGCGGCCCGGACGGTGGCCGTCTACCGACCCGACCGGCGCTGACGGGTCAGAGCCAGTCGAACCACTCCCGGGGCAGCAGCGCGTAGCCGACGAAGGCGAACACGTCGAGCAGTGTGTGCGCGATGATCAGCGGCATCACCCGCCGGGTGCGCAGGTAGAAGAGGCTGAACACGACGCCCATGATCGCGTTGCCGACGAACGCGCCGAAGCCCTGGTAGAGGTGGTAGGAGCCGCGCAGCAGCGCGCTGGCCGCGATGATCGCGGCCAGCCGCCACTGGAGCTGACGCAGCCGGGTGACCAGGTAACCGACCACGATCACCTCTTCCAGCACGGCGTTCTGCACGGCGGCGAGGATCAGCACCGGAACCGTCCACCAGATGTCCGGCAGCGCGGCCGGCACCAGCGTGGCGTTGAGACCCAGGTGGGCCGCCACCCAGAACAGCGCCAACCCGGGTAGGCCGATGAGCGCCGCCAGGCCGGCGCCGCGCGCCACGTCCTGGCCGGGCCGCCGGGCGTCCAGGCCGAGGGTCCGCGCCGGGTCGCCGGGGTCACGGGCGAGCAGGTGTACGGCGAGAAGCACCGGCAGCAGCGCGAACACGATGCCGAGCAGCTGGTAGGTGAGGTCCAGCCAGGGGCGGGCCGACGCCGAGGTGTTCAGCGACGCGGTCTGCTTGGAGAGCGGACCGTCGGCGGTCAACTTCGCGATGATCGAGACCACCGCGTAGATCGCGGACTGGCCGAGGGAAAGGCCGAGGACCAGCAGCGTCTCGGTGCCCAGCAGTCGGCGGGACACCGGGCGGGTCAACTCAACGGTCACCGCACCACTCTGCCCGACGTACGGCACAGGTGACATGGCCGACCGGCCACCGTGAGCCGATCGCACATTCTGTGCGACCAGTCGACACGCTCCGTGGAGATTCTATGAGCGCCCGATCCGTTGCCGTCTGGAGAAGGAGCGTCAGTGGACAACCTCGCGCGGTTGCTGAAGGAGAGCTGGGCCCTGGTCGAGGACGACCGGGTCCGGCTGAGCGGTCACTTCTACGCTCGGCTGTTCCTGCTCGACCCCGCCCTGCGGCAACTCTTCCCGGTGCAGATGACCGGCCAGGGCGACCGCCTGCTCGAAGCGATCATCACGGCGATCCACACTGTGGACGACCCGGAGAGCTTCGATGAGTTCCTCCGGGCGCTGGGCCGCGACCACCGCAAGTACCACGTCGACGAGCGGCACTACGCCACGA
This sequence comes from Micromonospora sp. NPDC049049, assembly GCF_040649115.1. Lineage (NCBI taxonomy): Bacteria > Bacillati > Actinomycetota > Actinomycetes > Micromonosporales > Micromonosporaceae > Micromonospora > Micromonospora sp. NPDC049049. Next base: position 30,709 of record NZ_JBEZEX010000003.1, read on the forward strand.
TGGGGGTCGCGCTGCTGGACGCGCTGCGCAGCACCGCCGGCGACGGCTGGAACCTGGAGTACGACCAGGCGTGGCGGGAGGCGTACGCGGCGATCGCCGCCCTGATGGTGGCCGGTGCCGCCTCCGACGACGACCCGCCGTTCTGGCACGCCGAGGTGCTGACCCACGAGCGGTACGGCCCAGACACCGCCGTGCTGACCTGCCGGGCGTTGCAGCATCCGCTGCGCTGGCAGGCGGGGCAGTACGTGAGCCTGGAGGTGCCGCGCTACCACCCCCGGGTGTGGCGCAACTACTCGGTGGCGAACGCCCCGAACGACGACAACGTGCTGGAGTTCCACGTGCGGTCTCCGGGGGCCGGCTGGGTGTCCGGTGCCCTGGTGCGGCGGGTGCGGCCGGGTGACCTGCTCCGCCTGGCGGCACCGATGGGGTCGATGACACTGGACCGCGCCTCGGAACGGGACATTCTCTGCGTGGCCGGCGGCGTCGGGCTGGCGCCGATCAAGGCGCTGGTGGAGGAGTTGGCCACCTTCAACCGGACCCGCTGGGTGCATGTCTTTTACGGTGCCCGGCAGGCGGCCGACCTGTACGGCCTGGACGGGTTGCAGGAGTTGGTGGCCGCCCACCCGTGGTTGTCGGTCACCGCGGCGTGCAGTGAGGATCCGGACTTCGACGGCGAGCAGGGTGAGATCCCGGAGGTGGTGGCCCGGTACGGCCCGTGGACCACGCACGACTGCTTCGTCTCCGGTGCCGCCCGGATGGTCCGGTCCACCCTGCGGGTGCTGGCCGCCGACAACGTGCCGCCGCCAAACATCCGCTACGACACCTTCGGTGACCTCTAGACGTTCCTCCCCCCACACCGGGGCGCGTGCCCCTGCCCCCTGGGGCACGCGCCCCGGTCCCTTCCTGGTCAGTAGCGCCAGGGGCGCCCGGCCTCGCGGTACTCCTCCACCGGCACCAGGGGCACGCCCGGCGCCATCCGGTCGACGTAGAGCCGGCCTTCCAGGTGGTCGATCTCGTGTGCGACCAGACGGGCCATGCCGAATTCGAACGACGTGATGATCCGGCTGCCGTCCCACTGGGCGTGTTCCACGTCCAGGCGTAGCGGCCGGGGCACCAGACCTCGGTGGTCGAAGAAGGATAGGCAGCCCTCGTACTGCTCGTCGGTCTCCGGGTCGGCGTCGACCACCCGCGGGTTGAGCAGCACGACCGGCTCCGCCGACCGGTCGGGCGGCCGCACCACGGCCGCCGCGCGGCCGATGCCGAACTGCGGAGCGGCGACACCAACGCCCTTGCTGAACGGGTGCAGCTCGTCGAGCCGGGCCAGGGCCATGACGAGCCGGTCGACCACGTCCCGGGCGACATGTTCCTCAGCGGGCAGGTCGAACGGGCGGGCCCGCTGGCGGAGCAGGTCGTCTCCGCGTTGCACGATGCCGAGGCCGCGCATCCGGTCGCTGGGTCGGACCCGGGCGGCGCCGGGGCCGATGTCCGGTTCGGTGTCCGGGCGGGCACGGAACCGCCACTGCATCCGGTAGCGGGCGTTCAACGGGGGGTCGTCGGTCTGCCAGTCGTAGATCACCCGGTCGCCCTCGTCGTGACGATGCGGTGCCGTCCGCAGCGGGCCTTCCTCCGCGCTGAGCGAGGTTTCCACGCCCCAGACCTGCGGGTCGAGGGCGGCGGGCAGATCCAGGCGTACGGCGAGTTGCCGGGTGGGCAGTCGGACGGCCCGCTGGAACCAGGGGCCCCACTTCTCGTGGCCGACGCTGTACGCGTACTCGATGGTGGCCCGGTCGCCCGGGTAGAGGGGGAAGCGTCGCTCCCCGTTCTCGAAGAGCAGCCAGATCTCCTTGAACGCGTCCCGATCGTGCTTGGCTCGCCAGTGCATCGGCTCCGGGTCTCCGCCGCCGTCGTCTCGACGGGCCTGTATCTGCAGCTCGGCGAAGGTGAGGGGGTGCTCCCGGTGGTGCCGATTGGAGCGGCCGGGGTCGTTCGGGTAGCGGTCGACGGCGACCCGGACCAGGTAGCGGGTGACCGGCTCGGTGCCGGCGTTGTAGAGCTCACGGTGGATGACGCACCGGTAGCCGTCGTCGGTGTGGGTGAGGGTGGCCAGCTCCCGTTCCACGACCAGCCCGGTGCCCGGTGGCAGCCACTGGCCTGGCAGGTACGACTCGCGGTGCGGATGACCCGCCCGGGCGTGCCGAAGGTCGTCGTACTCCCGGAAGCGCTGCCAGATCGCGCCGCTCGCCTCCAGGACGGCCTCCGCGCGGCGGGCGAAGTCCTCGGTCGGGCGGTGCCGGCGCCCCTCGACGTGGCTCACGTAGGACGGGTCGAACCCCATCAGGACGGCCAGTTGCTTCTTGGACAGCCCGCGCCCGGTCCGTTGCCGGGCGAGTTCGGCCGCGAAGGAGTCGGCAGCCCGTTCGAGGGGTGAGGTAGTCATCAGCTTCCTCGTGGCCGGGGCTATAAGTTTTCACGTTCCGTGCGCGAGCACACACGCAAGTGGCATGTTTTCGACACACTGCTTGACAATTCACCGATGGCCGTCGATTGTGCGACGGCGTTTCCCAGCACCGACTCCGGGTAGTAGGCGGAGCACTACTCCGCCGAATGCGGGGGTGACCTGGGCGTCCGGGATGTGACCAAGGTGAGGCTTCCCTTACGGCCACGGGCCTGGTTAGGCTAGCCTTAGCTCAGGACGGCACTGGTTCGTCCGCCGGGGCGCACTCCTCGGTCAGACAGACAGGGGACGACTCAGGTGACAGCGGTGATGCCACGGCGCGAGGCCGCCACCACGCCGCTCGCCCCCGTCACCGCTGCGCTCCGGGCCATGTTCGGCACCGACGACCTCCCCGGCCTCGCCCGGGGCCTGCTGGTCGACGACGAGCTCGGCTGGGCGCCCGCCACCACCCTGATCGATGGCAGCCGACTGCCGGAGTTGCTGAACGGCGCGGCCGTCCGCTGGGGGGGCACCCCGCACGCCTGCGCGGCGCTCGCCTGGAAGTCCTACAGCTACTGGGCGGCCCTGCCGGTCGTGCTCGGCTGGGCCTCCGCCCGGCGGGTGCCACTGCTCGACCCGGCCGACCTGCTGATCCATTTCGAGGACCATCGGCAGCTGCTCACCATGGGCCTGCGCCGGGGCACCACGGTGGCGGTGCTGCCGAACGACCCGCTGGCGCTGACCGGCCTGCCGGAGGTGCGGGTCGTCGCCGACGAGGCGGAGCTGCTGGCCGCGCTGCGCGCGTCCCTGCTCGACGCTCACCTGGCACCGCTCATCACGGCGATCCAGTCCGAGGTCCGGGTGGGCACCCGGACGCTGCTCGGCTCGGTCGCCTCCGGCATCGCGCACGGCATCCTGCGGGCTGCGGACGCCCTGCCCGGCTCCACGGTCCAGAGCATCGACACCCTGCTCGGCGCACTCGACCTGGCCGACCTGATCGAGCTGGTGCCGGGGCCGACCGGTGAGCCGACAGTGCAGCGCCGCACCTGCTGCCTCGCCTTCACCCTGCCCCGCCCGAAGGTCTGCCAGGGCTGCTGCGTCCGCTAGGCCAGACCGGGGCGGTATCGCTCAGTCGGTCAACGGCCGGACATCCCACACCCACACGCCGCCGGTAAAGACCGGTTCGATCCCAGTCAACTCGGTCATGCCCCGGCGCAGCGCGGTCTCGTGCTCGTGTGGCCCGAGGATGACCACCCCGGCCCGCCAGTAGCGCAGGTCGTCGACCGCTCGGACCCGGCTCTGCGGCGTGATCGGCGGCACCGCCCCGGTGCGCCGGATGGTGGTGAAGAAGCTGCTGGTGGGGCGGGGGGTCGCACCGAACAACGCGACCTTCGGCGGATCGGCGTCCGGACGGGTGTCCGGGCCGAGGAAGTAACCACGGGCCAACGGCATGTCCAGCCGGGTCGTCGCGGACCAGCGCAGCGGCTCGGCGTAGGTGGTGTCCGGCAGCGGCAGGGTCACCACACTGCGCCCACCGGCCACGTACGGCCGCCACGCCCCACTGGTCACGAAGCTGGGGACCGGATCGGGGCGGGCCACGGGCAGCGGGGTGGGGACGATCGGCAACAGGGCCATCGTGAGCACTGTGGCGGTGACGAAGCGGATCTGCCCCCGAGCGGCCGGGTGCGCGTGGGCCAACTCGCGGGCACGTTCGGCGCCGTAGGCGAGCAGCAGCCCGATGATCGGGGTGATCGCCAACGCCCAGCGTGTCGGCACCACCGAGTGCAGGATGGGCAGGTTCTCCAGCGCCGCCCAGGGGCCGGGCACACCCGTACCCCGGTTGTCGAAGCGGACCTCCCGCCCCAGCGACAGCACCGCGAAGAGCAACCCGAGCGCGGCCAGCGCGAGCACCACGATCGACCGGCGCAGCCACCAGACCAGGGCGATCACCAGCACCACAAGGCCCCACCCGAAGAAGCTGTTCTCCTCGGTCGGGTTCTTGGCCAGGCCCGCAGCGGTGCGCGCGCTACCGGCCAGCGACTCCCGGGAGTACGCGAGGAACGAGGCCACGTCGCTGGAGTAGCCGCGGATCAGGCGGGACAGCCCGGAGTACGCGCCCGGCCCGAAGAACTGGACATACAGGGGGTACGCGAGCAGGAGCCCGGCGACCCCGGCGGCGACGGCCAGCCCGGCGAGGAAGGATCGGGCCCGAGGCCGTAGATCCGCGCGGCCGAGGGCGAGCACGCCGATGACCACGCCGAGCCCGATCGCGGTCATCAGCAGGATTTCCAGGTTGAGGAACGCCTGCCAGACGATGACCAGCGCGAGAAGGATCCCGTTGCGCAGCCAGCGGCCCGGTTCACCGAGTCGTAGCGTGCGCCAAATGATCAACGGGACGACGAACTGCGACACGATGTTCGGGTGCCCATTGGCGTGGGACACCATGGCCGGCGCGAACGCGCAGAAGCCGGCGGCAAGCCACGCCGGCCCCCGGCTGCCGATCAGGACCCGGGAGAGCAGGAAATACCAGGCCGTGGCGGTGGCAATCATGCCGGCGGTCAGAAAGATCAGAAATGACGCTCGCGGCCCGAACAGCAGGGTGATCGGCGTCATTGGCAATGAAATGGATAATACGGACGTATTGGCCATCAGATTGACGCCGTCGGGCACGTTCATCTGATTGGAATGGAACGGATACGCAAAGTGCGTGACTACTCGCGCACCGTGCGCCATCATCCATTCAAACTGCGACTGATCCGACTGGTTGTCCCGCACATCGCTGTCCGGGTCCAGCCAGAGTCGACAGGTGACCCAGAAGCCGAGCACCACGAAGCTCAGCACGGCGGTCAGATCGGCCCACATCCCCCTACGGGAAGGCCGATCGGCACCGGAAGCCCCCTCCGCCGACGGCGCGGCGGCCGGGCTGCGGTTGCCGCTGGGCACGTCCGGTTCAGGAGTAGTCATGACAATTCATAGGGTAGTCAGCGCCTGGCAGCGCCGTGACATGTTTCGGGGTACTGCCGTACTATGTGCCGGGTTCGCCGACCGCCGATCACGAACCCACCCCCCGACCACAATTCGGCCACCCCGATGCCCCGATTCTTTCGCCGTCCCAGCGGATGATTCACTCTGTCGGTCCAGGCACGGGTCGAGTTCATACCGTGAGGAATCGACGCATGGCAGAAATCACTGGGGACCAGCGCGTGCAGTCCGAGGTGCTGGAAGGCCTGGCAACCGCTGTCAACCACCGTCGCTGGTTCATCGAACTGGCCGTGCCGTACCTCGGCGACGACCCGATCGAGATCGGCAGCGGTCTCGGTGACTACGCGCTGGAATGGTCCGAGCGGCTGCCACGGTTCACCGCCACCGAGGCCGACCCGGACCGGCTGCTGCAGCTCAAGGAGCGCCTCGCCGACCGTCCGAACGTCGACGTCCGGCAGATGCTGCTGCCGCACAACGACCGGGGCGACTACAGCGCGGCCGTCTCGTACAACGTCCTGGAGCACATCGAGGACCACGTGGGCGCGCTACAGAGCATGCGCGACCTGGTCCGACCCGGCGGTGCCGTGATCATCATCGTGCCCGCGTTCCAGTTCGCTATGGGCCCGGCCGACATCGCCACCGGGCACGTCCGCCGCTACACGAAGAAGACGCTCGGGGCGGCGATGACCGAGGCCGGTCTGACCATCGAGAAGATGCACTACGCCAACGCGCTCGGGCTGATCGGCTACTTCATGGCCACCAAGGTCTTCCGGCTGATGCCGAAGGAGGGCCCGATGGTCAAGGTGTACGACACCCTCGTCCTGCCCGCCACCAAGGCCGCCGAGCAGCTCGTCCTCCCGCCGTTCGGCCAGTCCGTCTTCGCCGTAGCCCGCGTCCCAGCCTGACCCACACCCCCGGCCCCGGCCCCGGCCCCGGCCCCGGCCCCGGCCCCGGCGATCTTGCACTTCCTGTCGTCGTTGTGCCTGGTATGTCAGGAATGACGGGACAGAAAGTGCAAGATCGCGGGAGCTGGGAGGGGCCGGGTCAGTCCTTGATCTGGTACGTCGGGCGGATCACCGCTCGGGCCAGGGTGTGGAACGTCAGGTTGAAGCCGACGTAGGCGGGGGTGGCGTCCGGGGTCAGGTCCAGGCGGTCGACGTCCAGGGCGTGCACCGCGAAGACGTACCGGTGCGGGCGGTCGCCGGCCGGCGGAGCCGCCCCGCCGTACCCCTGCTCGCCGTAGTCGTTGCGGACCGAGAACGCCCCGCCGAGGTCGGTACCCGCCGCGCCTCCAGCCCCGGTGGGCAACTGGGTGACGTTGACCGGCACGTTCACCAGCACCCAGTGCCAGAAACCGCTGCCCGTCGGCGCATCCGGGTCGTAGCAGGTCACCGTGAAGCTCTTCGTCTCGGCGGGAAAGTCCGACCAGGCCAGCTGCGGCGAGACGTTCTCACCCCCGGTGCTGCCATGCGCGTGCCGGGCGTCCATCGGCTCGCCGTTCTGCACGTCGTCGCTCGTCAGCGTGAACGAGGGCAGCGTCGGCAGCAGCTCGTACGGGTCCGGGGCGATCGGTCGTTCCAGGGTCATGGGGACGCGTCCTTCCGATGTGCGGAGATACCAGCCCCTTCTTACCCCGCCGCGACCCTTCCGACGACCGGAAGCACGCGCTGACCGACTGTGGTTTCGCAGAGCTACGGTTGAGTTCGGGCAACGTTCCGCAGGGGGACATCGTGGCCGGCATCTGGCGGGACTTCGCGGTAGCCGTCCTCACCGCGTTCCGCCGCCGGGACGAACGAGCCATCGCCGACGACCGCCGACGCGCTGTCGAGCGACTGGCCGAGGAGACGATCCGCCGGGAGCGGCGAACCGTCGACCCGCCGGAGTGACCGGGAGGCCGGACGCCGGAACCCTCCGGGACGAACAGACACGATGATCTGATGTGGCGGATCTTCCGGTCCCGGCCGGTGGTCACCGCGGAGAATCACCGACCGACGCTGTTCGAGGTCTTCTTCGACCTGGTGCTCGTCTTCGGGCTCATCCGGGTCACCACGTTCATGAGCGAGCGACAGTCGTCGGTGACCCTGGTGCAGGGCCTGCTCGTCCTCATGCTGCTGTGGAACTCCTGGCTCGTCTACGCCTGGCTGGGCAACTACGTCCGGCTCGACGTCGGGTTGATCCGGGTCGGCATCGCCGTGGCGATGGCAGCGGTCTTCCTCATCGCGTTGGTCCTCCCCGAAGCCTGGGAAACCGGCAGGGGTACGAGGACACCCCGGCTGATCCTGGTGCTGGCGTACCTGGTGGTGCGGTCGACCCAGTTCGTTCTCTTCTACTGGGTGTCGGTGGACGACCCCCGGCGACTCAAAACCGTTCGGCTCTACGCCCTCACCACAGCGTTGTCCTGGATCCCGCTCGTCCTCGGCGCGGTGTTCGGTGGCACCGCACAGATCCTGCTCTGGGCGGCGGCGCTCATCATCGACATGGGCGGTGGGGTGCTCGCCCTGCTGGTGGGCGGGTGGCCGGTACGCAGCCCCGGCCACTTCGCGGAGCGGCACGGCCTGGTGGTGATCATCGCGCTCGGAGAGTCCCTGATCTCGGTCGGCGCCGGCGTCGGAACTCAGATGATCCACTGGCCGACGCTGCTGGCGGCGCTGCTCACGCTCACCGTCACTGGTTGCCTGTACTGGCTGTACTTCCCCAGTGCGTCAAGCGCCGGCAACGCACTGACGACCGACTCCGGACTGCACCGGGGCTTCGTGGCCGGCAACGCCTACAGCGTCGCCCACCTCCCGCTGCTCGCCGGAACCATCTACGTGGCGCTGGGAGTCGAAGAGGTGCTCGCCGGCATGGCGCACGGGAAGTCGCACGAAACCCTGCACTGGATCCCGGCTGTCGCGCTGTTCGGCGGGGCCGCCCTGTACCTTGCGGGCCGGGCGACGTTCCTGGCACTCAGCGTCCGGTGCGTACGACCCGAGCAGTTCCTCGCCCCCGCTGTGGCGCTGCTGCTACTTCCCGTCGGCCGCTACCTGCCCGGCCTGGCCGCTCTGGGCCTGCTCACCGGGTTCCTCGTCATCCTGCTCAGCTACGAGGCATGGACCAGGCGATCCGCATCTACCAGCGCCTGACGGTGCTGTTCAACGCGCCCAGCTCACGAAACGCTCGAACAGTTCACCAGCGGGGATGGCGGGCAACTCCATGACGACGACCGCGTGCAGACTGCCCAGGTACATGGACAGCCCGATCCGATCCCGGCCGTACGCCTCGGACAGGCGCACCCGGGCTGGAGCGCAGGGCCACGGAGTGTCTTGCTCGCAACTACCGCAGACCCATTCGGGTCGTCGCGGGATGTGCTGGTCAGCGAGGCGGCTCGGCAAGACAGCGGCTGCCCGTTGACCCTGTGTCGCTCGGGCTTGCACAGCCGCCCTGGCGGTGGTGGGGACTTCACCCATCACCGGCCAACACTGCCGTTGCGATACTCGGTTGATCGGCAACGGGCTTGAGCCAACAGCCGGGCCCTGGCAGCTTCCTGCTCCGCTCGTTGGATTGCCGGACCGGTGGCACCCGGCGGTGCAGAAACCGCCAGTCGCCTAGCTTGCCGACGGAGCAGGTTGAACGGCCACATCATCGCGGTGCTCTCCCGTCTCAGGTGCGGCGGCCGTCGCGTCAATCCGGACGACCCCGCGCACTGAATGCAGTGGTGAGAACACGCTATGCAGCAACGATGGGAGCAAGGGGTACGCGACGTACCCAGCGACAGGAGGTACCCCTACAGCTCTGGCACCGCGATCCGGCTCTCCAACTGGATCGCCTCGGCTCGGATGGCCGCCGGAGCCTCCCGGGCCAGCCGGCCTGCCAACTCCTGAGCCGCTGGTGAGTATCGGACCGTCTCGGGAGAGGTGGATTCCGCCAGGCCCAACAGGTGAAGCGTCGCCTCCCTCGCCCCTTCCAGGTCGGCAGAGCGGGCAAGCTCGACGTAGTGCCGACCCCGACGTTCGGTCGACGGGATCGACGCCGGGTCGAGCGAATGCGCTCGCCGCTGCGCCTCGTCAGGATCTCCCAGGTCGACGGCGCACATCACCGCATACACGTCGACCAAGGGCCGCGAAACCCGGGTGCGGACACCGACGAAACCAGCCGGCAGGGCCCGCTCGACCACCCGGCGAGCGGCGTCCCAGTCCGACCACGCGCCCTGGTCACCGGTACGGGCCCGGGTAAGCGCGGTGCACAGGTGCAGGTCGGCCAGCATCTCGGCCCACTCACTCCCACCATCGGCGACTCGGGGCTCGATCAGACCGCGAGCCTCCTGTAACCGCTCCAACGCTTCGTCGCCGCGACCGACCGCTCGCAGCAGGTGCGCCGCGTACCAGGTGGACTGGGCGATGGCGAGAGGGTCGTCGGCATCGAGGGCCGCGGCCATGCCGCGGTCGACGGTCAGCCAACACAGTTCGCGGTCACCGTGCCAGGCAAGGTAAGCCTGCGCGAGGTGATGGGCCTGGGCGAGCAGAGCGAGGCTGGCACGCCGGTCCTCCCCGGTGTGCAGTCGGGCAGCTCGCTGAGTGGCTTCGAGTAGCCCGGGAAGGATGACGCTCACCTCAGTGCGTTGATGCCGGGAGGTGTGCCAGGTCTGCCACGCGGAATCAACAGCGCCGCGCAGGTAGTCGGGGGACTCCGCTTCGCCAGACACGGAGATATGCCAGGCGGTCAGCGCACGACGGACGTCGCCGATGGCGGGGTGACTGGGACGCCCATCCAGAGACAGGGTCACCTGCGGCCCGAACAGATCACCGAGATCACGTACGCCGAGGTGTGGAGCGACCTGCTGAGCAGCCCGCAACGTCAGGCTCCGACGTCCGTTCTCTACGAACTTGATGGTGGTTGGCGAGAGTCCGGCAAGGCCGGCGAGTTGTTCTCGGGAGAGGCCGGCGGCTCGACGAAGCCGCTCGACGCGTTGGCCAGGGGTGGGTTGCTGATCCGCCATGAGGCACCTCGCCGTATTGGGTACATCGCGTACCCCGACCGTACGCCGCAACGAGGCGCTCGTCGATGCCCGTGCCGTCCGTCGAGCAACGTTGCACGTCTCGCCCGGTCAAAGTCGGCAACTCGCGGCGACCAAGCCTCGATTCAAATGATCAACTCGTGATCAGTGATGACGGGGCATCGCTGGGCCTAAGACGCCCCGACTACCAGAAAGCCGAGTGGATCAAGGGTGGCGGAGGGTGTGGGATCCGAACCCACGAAGACATCGCTGCCTTACCTTTCAAGACCAACCGCTGCAAGCGCATGACCTGGCAACACACTAAACCGCAGGCTTGCCTTGCCGGGCATTTACCGCTGCCGGTGATCGGGACGCGCCTCACATCCCCTCGTCGGGCGCTCACGCCATCGGACACCACCAGCCCGCAAGAGCGGCCAGCCCTGCCTCCGCCGCCGTAAGGCATTACCCCCGGGCTTCTTGAGTCGGAAGTACGACAGCAGACGCAGCGGAGGAGCACTAACAGGTTGGATCGGTAGCTTCAATGCCCCTTCCTTAGGGGGCATGAAACCGAGCGCATACCGGGAGGCATAGTGGCGAAAGCAAAGGGGATCGTTCGCAGGCTCCGTGGCGAATTTAGCCTGGGAGGTGAGATCGCCGAGGCAGACGGTTTGCTCAACGACGCCTTCTTCGATTCTTCGCTCTACCGCGCGTTGCGCTCGAAGGACGATCGTCGCTGCTTCGTCGTGGGACGCACCGGTAGTGGGAAGTCTGCGACGCTGCTTCGGTTGAAAGAGGAGAACCCGGCGCATGTCATCGAGATAAATCCCATTGACCTGTCCCTTCCATATATTACCGATTTAGGGGTTGTGCAGTATCTCAGTGCATTAGAGGTGCATCTAGACTCGCTCTACAACGCACTGTGGAAGCATGTTCTCCTCATTGAAATCGTGAAGCACCGCTATAGCATAAACTCCCCCGATGCTAAGCAGCGTTTTTTGAGCTCTGTAATAGACAAGATCAGAGGTGACTCCAAGAAAAAGGCAGCCCTCGCCTACCTCGAAGAATTCGAGGGAAAGTTTTGGTGTGAGACCGACGAAAGAGTGCGGGATATCACGCATAAAATCGAGGATCAGTTCAAAAGCGAAGCTGCGGCGAAGTTCGGCGTCAAACCCGCCGATGTTAACTTTAGTACAGGGGATGTGAGCATAAGTAGCCGCGAAGAGAGAGTCGAGCTAGCGCAGCGGTTTCAGCGGGTGGTCAACGAGACTCAACTACCGAAGCTGAACACGATGATGCAGGTTTTGAACGATGAGATTCTGGACTCACCGCAGAACTTCACGTATATAGTGATCGATGATCTGGATAAGAACTGGGCCTCGGATCGCGTCAAAAATGACCTGATCAGGAACCTCTTTCAAGTCGTCTTCGATCTCAAGCGAGTGCAGAACCTAAAGGTTATCGTGGCTCTCCGCACGAACATATTCGAGGCTCTTGACTTCAGTACGTCAGGTGGGCAGGGTGAAAAGTTCCGCGCGCTAACGATGAGGGTTCGATGGACGCCGGGAGAGATTGAATCGTTGCTCGATGAACGTGCGCGTGTGGCAGGCACTCTGCACAACCTTCCAGATATAAACAGTGTAAGGGACATCTTGCCCGGCTCCAACAACACCGCACGGGTCAAACCTCTTGCTCACATCCTAAGGAGAACGCTAATGCGACCCAGGGATGCGATCGCATATGTCAATGAATGCCTGTCGCTTGCGGAAGGCAAGGAGCGCCTTACCTGGGAGGTCCTTAACCGTGCTGAGGTCCGCTATTCGCGCGGGCGGCTTCTGGCCTTGCGGGATGAGTGGGAACCCACATATCCCGGGATAGAGAAAATGCTTCATTGTTTCAATGAGGCTCCAGGCACACTCTCGCCTGAAATGCTGACTAAGTACCTTGACGACTCGGCCTTCCTGATGGCAGACGTGAGCTTCACCGGCATAAAATGGTTGACCGAACTGACTTCGCCGCTTTGGAACTCTGGAGATTCGGATGAGTGGGCGGAGCTCTATCAGCCCCTTGTAAAGCTCCTCTATGACATTGGATTTCTGGGGACTTTCATTGCGAATCAGAAAGAAGCTGTTTTTAGCCAAGATGATCCCGACATCGCAGACGCAATTGAGAATCTTCGTCGAGCCACCGGGTTCATGATCCATCCCGCTTTTTGGGCGGCGCTTAGCGTCTCGAACGCCGCCGAGCGGCGGGGTAGAAGGTCAATCACCTCCCCCCGGCGGGGATAGTCCTGTTGGGGTGGGGCTCTTAGGCCGTGCCCTGGCAGGATTCGAACCTGCGCCCCCGCCTGCGGAGGGCGGTGCAAGCAACGGGCGGACCCATGCCCGACCTGGGCGGGCGCTGGCAAACAGACGGCGGTGCGGGCAACTTTGGCACAGATGTGGCACGGAGTGTTCCGACACGAACATGAGACGCAGTAAGGCCAATACGCTGCCGCTGACCGAACTAGCGAACGCGGCCACTATTCGGAAGGCGCTCGACACGCTGGCGACCCGTCTGGACGGCGGCAAGGCCGCTGCGAACACGGTTGCCCGTAAGCGAGCCGTGCTCTATGGGGCGCTCAAATACGCCGTTGAGCTGCGATACCTCGACGCCCACCCGATGGACTTCGTCCAGTGGCGAGCACCAAGGAACGAGGAGAAGGTTGACCGAAAGGTAGTCGCGAATCCGCAGCAAGCGCGTTTATTGCTGGCCACAGTGAGTGGCCGAGATCCGTCCCTAAACGGATCCTTCGCGTGCATGTACTTCGCGGCGCTCCGGCCCTCAGAAGTGATGCACCTGCGCGACGATGAGTGCGACCTTCCCGAAGAGGGCTGGGGATGGCTTCACCTCAGCGGCTCAACGCAAGACGTCGGCGAGGACTGGAGCGACAGCGGCGAAATGCGCGAGGACCGGGAGTTGAAGCACCGAGCGAAGAAGACGACGCGCGACGTGCCAGCCTGCCCGGAACTTGTCCGCATTCTGCGGCACCACCGGCAGCACTACGGCAACCCGGGTGGGCGGATGTTCAACGCGCCAGGATCATGGCCCGGCCCCGTCACGAAGGGCACCTATCTGGGAGCCTGGCGACAGGCACGAGAGACGGCGCTCAGCCCCGTCCAGCAGCGCTCTGTCCTGGCACGGGTGCCCTACCACCTGCGGCACGCTGCCGTGTCGCTCTGGCTCAACGCCGGTGTGCCGGCTACCCAGGTCGCCGAGTGGGCAGGGCACAGCGTGCACGTCCTGCTCAAGGTCTACGCCTCATGCATCGACGGTCAGGACGAGGCCGCACGGAAGCGGATCGAGGCTGCCCTAGCCACTCCTGACCAGCACGAGAGCGCGCGACCGGCCGACGAAACTTTGCCGCCCATTTGCCGCGACGAGTGAGACGCGGCGGCCCCGAACGGGACGAAGTGAGACTGACTCGCCATCCACAGAAGCGCCCCCCGGCCAGCGTTCGCGCTGGTCAGGGGGCGTTTTGGTGTCCAGAGGTGCGGAGGGTGTGGGATTCGAACCCACGAAGACATCGCTGCCTTACCGGTTTTCAAGACCAGCGCCATCGGCCACTAGGCGAACCCTCCTTGGCCGCCACCCGTGGGCGTACGGCCACGCATAGTCTGCCACGGCTCGCTCCGGGCGGCCCGGCGTCCCTCCCCGGTACGCCGGCCAGGCGGTCTGCCGTGTCCACTGTGGGCTGAGCGGTGCGCCTGCGGCACCCGGGAAGATCGGGAAGACTGGGCCCATGCGAGCCATCACGATTCCGGAGCCCGGTGGACCTGACGCGCTGGTGTGGGCCGAGGTGCCCGACCCGGAGCCGGGCCCGGACGAGGTGATCGTGGATGTGCGGGCCAGCGGGGTGAACAGGGCTGACCTGCTGCAACGGCAGGGGCACTACCCGCCGCCGCCCGGCGTGCCCGCGTACCCCGGGTTGGAATGCTCTGGGGTGATCACGGAGGTTGGCGCGGACGTCGCCGGGTGGGCGGTCGGGCAGCAGGTCTGCGCGCTGCTGGCCGGCGGCGGGTACGCGGAGCGGGTCGCGGTCCCCGCCGGGCAGTTGCTGCCGGTGCCGGCCTGCGACCCGGTCGACGCGGCGGCGCTGCCCGAGGTGGCCTGCACGGTCTGGTCGAACCTGGTCCAGATGGCGCGGCTCGGCGGGGGCGACACGCTGCTGGTGCACGGTGGCGGCAGCGGGATCGGCACCTTCGCCATCCAGTTCGGGGCGGCCCTCGGCGTGACAGTGCTGACCACCGCGCGGGAGGCCAAGCACACCCGGCTGCGTGAGCTGGGCGCGGCGCACGTCATCGACTACCGGGAGCAGGACTTCGTCGAGGAGGTCCGGCGGATCACCGACGGACGCGGTGTCGACGTCATCCTCGACATCATGGGTGGGTCCTACCTGGGGCGGAACGTCTCCACGCTGGCCACTGGCGGTCGGCTCGTGGTGATCGGGATGCAGGGCGGGCGCAAGGCCGAGTTGGATCTCGGCGCGCTGATGACCAGGCGGGCCAGCGTCACCGCGACGTCGCTACGGTCCCGTCCGCTCGTTGAGAAGGCGGAGATCGTCCAGGGCGTACGGGACGAGGTGTGGCCGTTGGTCGAGGCGGGCCGGATCCGGCCGATCGTGGACCGGCGGCTGCCGATGACCGAGGCGGCGCAGGCGCACCGGCTCGTCGAGTCGAACGACCACTTCGGCAAGGTGCTGCTCACCCGCCCGCCGGGCGGAGGGTCGGCCGTCAGTTGAGCGAGCCGGCCGGCGTCGGGTCGACGATCGGTCGGGGCAGCACCAGTCGGGCGCCCGGGCCCTCGCCGGCCAGCGCGTCCTCCGGGTTGTTCAACGTGCAGCGCTGCAGGGACAGGCAGCCGCAGCCGATGCAGCCGTCCAGGTCGTCGCGAAGCCTGGTGAGCAGCCGGATCCGCTCGTCCAGCCGGCTGCGCCAGCTCGCCGACAGCCGCGCCCAGTCCTGCGGGCTCGGCGTGCGGGCCTCGGGGAGCGAGTCGAGTGCCTCCCGGATCTCGTCGAGCGAGACGCCGACCTGCTGGGAGATCCGGATGAAGGCGACCCGCCGCAGCTCGGCGCGGGCGTACCGGCGCTGGTTGCCGCCGGTGCGGTCGGCGCGGATCAGCCCGAGTCGCTCGTAGTAGCGCAGCGCCGACGGTGCCACCCCGGAGCGGGCGGACAGCTCACCGATCGTCAATGAATCCGGCATCCCCAGGTCCTTGAGTTGAAGTCCACTTCAACTAACACAGTAGTGGCATGGCCACCACACTGACCACCGACAGCAGCGCCCGACTGCCCGGGCTGATCCGACGACTGACCGGCGACGAGAAACACGCGCCGAGCGCGCACTCCACCGTCGACGTGCTCCAAGTGCTCTACGACCGGGTGCTGCGGGTCACCCCCGACACCGCCGACGACCCGGAACGGGACCGGTTCCTGCTCTCCAAGGGCCACGGACCGGCCGCCTACTACGCGGTGCTCGCCGCGCACGGCTTCATCCCGGACGCCTGGCTCGACGACCTGGCCGGACCGGAGAGCCGGCTCGGCCACCACCCGGACCGACTCCTGGTGCCCGGGGTCGAGATCGGCTCCGGCTCCCTCGGGCACGGCCTCGGGCTGGCCGTCGGCACCGCGCTCGGCCTGCGCGCCCAGGGGCTACGCAAACCCCGGGTGTACGTGCTGCTCGGCGACGCCGAACTGGACGAGGGGTCCAACCACGAGGCGATCGCGTACGCCGGAGCGACCGGCCTGGACAGCCTCACCGCTGTCGTGGTCGACAACGCGTCGGCCAGCCACGGATGGGCCGGTGGCATCGCCGGCCGGTTCACCGTCAACGGTTGGACCGCCGACACCGTCGACGGCCGGAACCACGAAGCCCTGTATACGGCACTGACCGGGCACCGACCACGACACCCGCACCTGGTGGTCGCCCGCATCGGGAGCAAGGGATGACCGACATGCGTACCGCCTTCATCGACACCGCCACAGCGATTCTCGACGAGGACCCGCGTACCGCGCTGGTGCTGGCCGACATCTCGGCGAGCCAGTTCGCCTCGGCCGGCCACCGCCACCCGGACCGGGTGCTCAACGTCGGGATCCGGGAGCAACTGATGATCGGGGTGGCCGGCGGGCTCGCCCTGACCGGGCTGCGTCCGATCGCGCACTCGTACGCGACGTTCCTGGTGGACCGGGCGTACGAGCAGATCAAGTTGGATCTGGACCACCAGGGCGTGGGCGCCGTCCTGGTCAGCATCGGCGCGTCGTACGACGGGTCGGCTGAGGGTCGCACCCATCAGTCGCCCGGAGACGTGGCGCTCTTCGACTCCCTCGGTGACGGCTGGACCGTCCGGGTGCCCGGCCACCCGGACGAGGTGGGGCCGCTGCTGCGCAACGCCGCGACCACCGACGACCCGATCTACCTGCGGCTCTGCGAGCAGCGCAACGCCGAGGCGTACCCGGACGCCACCCGGCTACGGGTGCTCCGGCGGGGCCCGACGAATGCGCCCCTCGTGGTGGCGGTCGGACCGATGCTCGACCCCACCCTGGCGGCGACCGAGGGAATGGACGTGACAGTGGCGTACACCCACACACCCCGGCCGCTCGACACGCCCGGGCTGCGGGCGCTCGCCAACACCGACGTGGTGTTGGTCGAGCCGTACCTGGCGGGAACGTCGAGCGCGCTCGTCAGCCGGGCCCTGGCGGACGTGCCGCACCGGCTGCTCGCCCTCGGGGTGGGTCAGACCGACCTGCGACGGTACGGCGATCCGGCCGACCACGCCCGGTGGCACGGGCTGGACGCCGACGGCCTGCGGCGGTCGATCAGCGCGTTCCTGGGGTCAGTTGGCGGCTGAGACGGCGGGGCGGCGGCGAGCGCGCTCGCGCCCGAGGATCCAGATCGCCTCGACGCCGTCCTTCCAGGTGATCTTCTTGCCCTCTTCCCGGCCGCGTGCCCGGTAGCTGATCGGCACCTCGTACGGCCGGATCCGGCGACGCAGCAGCTTGCCGGTCACCTCGGCCTCCATGCCGAAGCCGCGCGAGCGCACCCCGAGCGACCGGTAGAGCGCCACCGGCATCAGCTTGAAGCAGGTTTCCAGGTCGCCGATGTACGAGTTGAACAGCACGTTGGCCGCCATCGTGACGCCCTTGTTGCCCATCACGTACCAGAAGCTGTAGGCGCTGTGGCTGCCGAAGGTGCGATTGCCGTAGACCACAGTGGCCCGGCCGTCGAGCACCGGGTCGAGCAGCTTGGGGATGTCCTGCGGGTCGTACTCCAGGTCGGCGTCGAGGATGACCATGTAGTCACCCTCCGCGCTGTCGACCGCCGTCTTGATGGCGGCACCCTTGCCGGCGTTGCGCTGGTGGGTGATGACCCGAAGGCGCGCGTCGTCGGCGCGACCGAGGACCTCGCCGGTGCCGTCGCGGCTGCCGTCGTCGACGACGACCAACTCGATCTCACACGGATAGTCAACCGCCAATGCCTGCTTGAGGGCATCCGCGATGCGTTCTTCCTCGTTGTAGACCGGCATGAGGATCGAGAGCTTCACGGGGATCTCCACGGTGGCGGCAACACGTCGGCCATAGCCTAACCTGGTTGGTTTGTTTACCGCGTACCGCTACCGCTGGGCAGTCGACGCGGCGGCCTCAGATCAATGGTGTTTACTTCCGCCATGTCGGCTGCCGGCTCCCTGCTCGCGGTGATTCCTGCCGCCGCGGTGCTTTTGCTCATCGTCGCGGCGATGCCACGAGAGGCTGGCGCGGTGGCACCGCTGCGGCTCGCCGTGGTGCGCGCCGTTCTGCTCAGCGGGGCGTACGCGGTGCTCGTCGTCGAGGTGCTCGGCGCGTCGCATGCGCTGAGCCGAGGCGCGTTCACAGTCGCCTGGCTGCTTCTGCTGGTCGCAGCCGCGGCGGCGGTCGGTCTGCGCTGGCGACGGGCGACCCGCCCCGGGCAGCCGAGCGCCGCCGCACCGGTGCCGGTCAGCGCTGCGCCGGCAGTCAGCACCGCACCGCAGCCGGTCCCGGTCGGCGCTGTGGTGTCCGGTGGCGGACCCGACGTGTCCGTCCCGGCCGCCGAACGCGGTGAGCCCGGCCCCGCGCCGATCCGGGCCGCACGGGGGTTCGCTGACCTTCGTGCCGCAGCGGTCGAGGCGTGGCGTACGGCCCGGCCGGGTGAGCGGCTCCTCGCCGGCACGGTCGGCGGGCTGGTCCTGGTGGAGTTGCTGGTCGCGCTGCTGGCCGAGCCGAACAACTTCGACTCGCAGACGTACCACCTGCCGAAGGTGGAGCACTGGGTGGCCCAGGGCGACCTGGACTTCTGGCCCACCGCCATCCACCGGCAGGTGACCATTCCGCCCGGAGCCGAGTACCTGCTGCTGCACCTGCGCCTGCTCACCGGCGGGGACCACCTGCACAACCTGGTGCAGTGGGCGGCCGGAGTGGTCTGCCTCCTGGTGGCCGCACGGATCACCGCGCAGCTCGGCGGCGGCCGGCGGGCCCAGTTGCTCACCGCGTTCGTGCTGGCGACCACGCCGATGGTCGTGCTCCAGGCGACCAGCACGCAGACCGACCTGATCTGCGCGGCGTGGGTGGCCTGCGCGGCGACCCTGACGCTGGACGGGCTGAGTCGGCGGACCGGCTGGGGCACGCTGCTCGGGCTGGGGGCGGCCACCGGGTTGACCGCGGTGACCAAGACCAGCGGCCTGATCGCGGTCGGCCCGCTGCTGGTGCTCTGGGGCCTGGCCCAGTTGAGGCTGGCCCGGGCCGATCGATCGGCGCTGGCAGGCCCGACAGCGCCCGCCGGGGGTCGGCGGGCCTGGCCGATCGGCGGGTTGGCCCGCACTGTCGGCGGTTCGGTGCTGATCCTGGTGGTCGCTGCCGTGGTGGTCGGCCCCTTCCTGGCCCGGGTGACCGCCGAGTTCGGGCACCCGCTGGGGCCGCCCCGGCTGCGCGAGTCCATCCCCATGGAGCGGCACGACCCGGCGTCGATAGTGGTCAACGCGCTGCGGATCGGGCACACCGCATTCGACACGCCGCTTGCACCGCTGCGTTGGGCCGGAGCCGAGGTGATCATCAGCGGCGCCGAGGCGATCGGGGTCGACCCGCAGGACCGCGCGATCACCTTCGGGCGGGAGCTGTTCCCGGAGCCGGCCTGGTATCCGGACGAGGACCGGGTGGCGTTCCCGCTGGCCGGGGCGTTGGCGGTGATCGGTGCGGTGATCGCGCTCGCCCGACCACGGCGGATCACTTCCGAGCGGGCGGGGTCGCTGCGGACGTACGCCGTGGTGGTGCTGACCGCCGTGCTGCTGCACACCGCGATGATCAAGTGGCAGCCGTGGGGCAACCGGCTGCTGCTCTACGCCGTCGTGCTCGCCACGCCCCTCGCCGGCCTCTGGCTGGACGCTCTCCTGCGCAACCGCGCGGGTGGGCGTCGAACTGTTGCCACCGTGGCGGCCGTCACCGTGCTGGCCACCTCGGCGCTGGCCGGAGTGCTCGCACTGTCGTACGGCTTCCCGCGCCGGCTGGTCGGTTCCGGCTCGGTGTTCACCACCTCGGACTGGGACACCCGGTTCCTGCGCCGCCCCCAGTGGGCCGACGAGTTCCGCTGGGCGGCGACATCGGTCCAGGACAGCGGTGCGCGACGGATCGGGCTGGTGCAGCAGAACGACAACTGGGAGTACCCGTGGTGGCTGCTGCTGCGGCAGCCCGACGGCGGCTCACCGGACCTGGTGGCGTTGCAGTCGGTGTTGCCGGAACGACCGCCGGCCGATCCCGCCTCGGTCGACGCGATCGTCTGCACCGGCAACAAGGCCGCCTGCGCCAAACTCGTCCCGGTCGGCTGGCGGCTGGAGTTCCGCAGCTATGTCGGCTACGCCCTGCCGCCGGGCCGCTAAGGCCGCCGTGGGGGGTCGGATAGTCCGATCCGAGCGGTTCTGCATTCCGCGCGCAAGGATCTGAGGCGCATTCACATCTGCTGATTCGCACGTTACCGTCTGGTAACTCAATCGACGTCCCGCGATTGAGCCGAAAGGAGTGCGTCGATGCCTGCAATCCCCGCCAGGCCGCCCGAACGCGCGACCCGACGACGGGCCATCACCGTCGCCGTCGCCGTCGCCGCTCTCGTCCTACCGATGCTCGCCGGACCGGCCACCCCCGCCACCGCCGCCGACCGACCAACCGTCCAACCACTCCCCGCCAACCTCGAAGCCATCCGGGCCGCCGAGGCGACCGCCCTCTACGGCAGCCCGGCGATCCGTCCGATCGAACAACGGCGTACCGCGCTGATCACCATGGGCGACAGTCAGATCTCCGGTGAGGGCGTCGGCAACTACGTCCCCGGCACCCACCAGGACGGCAACTGGTGCGACCGCTCGTACGACCAGGCGGTGTTCCGCACCGGCATCCCGTCGGACGCGCGCTACAACATCGCCTGCTCCGGTGCCACCCCGTGGAACCTCATCGCCGGCGGCCCCACCCAGCACAACGAGCTCAACCAGGGCGACTACCTGGGGATCAAAGCGCGCAACACGCACGTGAAGCTGATCTGGGTGGTGGTCGGCGCGAACGGCGACGGCACCATCCAGTTCGGCCCGGTCGCCACCGACTGCGCTGTCAGCCGGGTCTTCCTCCAGGGCAACTGCTACCCCGACTACACCGACCAGTGGACGATCCGCACCGACGGCAGCCGCCGGGCGGTTGCGGACGCCCTCACCGACATCCGGCAGACCATGACCAGGGCCGGCTACCTGCGCACGGACTACGAACTGGTGCTCATGTCGTACCCGAGCCCGGCCAGCCCGGACGTGGAGGACAACCCGAACTTCCCCGGCTGGTACTCCGGCGGCTGCCTGCTCTACCTGGCCGACGCCGCGTTCGCCCGGAACAAGGCGGTGCCGCTGTTCGAGTCGGCGCTGCGGGCGGCGGCCGCGCAGACCGGCACCCGTTATCTGGACGCCAGCCGGCTCTTCCACGGCCACGAGGTGTGCACCGACAACACCTCGGTACGCGGCCTCTTCATCGAGGTCGGCATCTGGAACGAGAACGCCGCCCGGCAGTCGTTCCACCCCAACGCGCGCGGGCACGGCATGTTCGCCCAGTGCATCACCCAGTTCTGGAACTCCGGGCAGAACCAGGCCACCTGCGTCGACCCGGCCAGCACCGGCAGCGGCGTGCTCTACTCCGGCCTGATGCAATTCAAGCAGTTGCGCAACCTGGGGACCAGCACCTGCGTCGACGGTAAGGGGTACGACTCCCGCAACGGCACCGCCCAACAGTCGTACGGCTGCCACGGCGGGCGCAACCAGGGCTTCTGGTACGACTCGGCCAAGCGGTCGCTGCACTCGGAACTTTCCCACGACCGTTGCCTCGATGTCGCCGGCGGGTCGATGACGGCCGGCACCGCGGTCAACATCTACGACTGCAACGGCACTGCCGCCCAGCAGTTCGCCTTCGTCGGCAACCAGATCAAGCCGGCCGCCGCGAGCAACCTCTGCGTGGCGTTCGACAGCCCGTCGTCGGGCGCTCCCCGGCTGCGGTTGGCCACCTGCTCCACCAGCACCAGGCAGCAGTGGTCGTTCGAGGCACGTACCGCCGCCAACCCGGTCGGCTACGGTCACGACGACTTCATCGGCTCCCGCGTCTACTGACACCGGGAAAGGGGGCCCTGGCGTCGGCCAGGGCCCCCTTTCGCTCACTTGGCTCGGGGGATGAGGATGAGCCGGGCCACGCCCTTGTCGCCGTCCTTCGCGCCGGCGACGCCGAGCGTCGCGCCGACCTTCACCTCGCTCGGCTGCACCGTGGCCCGCCGCTCGACCACCCGCAGGTCGTCGCCGAAGGTCCAGGTCATCGTGAAGCCGTCGGTGGACTTGACGGTCATCGAGTCGCCGTCGATCGCTGTCACCTCGCCGCGCTGCACGGCGACGGTCTGCGTACCGCCGTCCTTCGTCTTCACCACCGCCTCACCGTGCAGGGTGTTCTTGCGCAGCAGCACGCGGGCCTGGCGGCGCTTGCGCCACTCCTCACCGCGCTTCTCCCGGGCCTTCTCCTTCGCGCTGGGGGACGAACCCGGCGTCGGCGTGGCCGGTGCGGCGACGGTCAGCACGTCCAGGTCGTCGGCGTCGAAGCCCATCGCGGCCAGCGCCTGACCCTCGACTCCCATGGCGGCGGCGACCTCGACGGCGACATCCCGGGCGGGCTGGCTGGCCACCTCGGCCGCCCCGCAGCCGCTGACGCCGAGCGCGACCGCCGCGAGCAGTGCCGTGGTGCCGGTGGCGATACCCCAACGTGGCATGACTCTCCCTCTCGGTCAGTGGAGCCCTCAGCCTTGCCGGGAACGACGAGCGGAGCGTCAGGACGATGTTCGAGTCAGGTAAGGATCACCGGGCAGCCGGACGGTGAAGGCGGCACCGCCCTCCGGCGCGTGCCCGGCGGCGATCTCCCCGCCCAACCGGCGGACCAGCCCGGCGGCCAGCGCCAACCCCAGCCCGCTGCCCACCTTGCGCACCCCCCGGTACCGCTCGTGCAGCGCACCGCGTTCGAAGGCCACCGCCAGGTCGTCGTCGGTGAAGCCGGGCCCGCCGTCGCGGACCTCGAACACGCCGCCGTGCGCCGGGTCCGCGCCGGCCGGCCGGACCGCGAGCACCACCGGCGACCCCGGGGGTACGACCCGCAGCGCGTTCTCCAGCAGCCCGTCCAGGACCTGCCGGATCCTCCCCGGATCGGTGTACGCGGGCACCGGCTGACCGGGCGTCTCCACCCGGAACGGCACGCCCACCGCCGCGCACCGACCGGCCCAGGTCGGCTGCGCGTCCACTGCCAGTTGAGTCAGGTCCACCGGCACCGGCTCCAGGGGAAAGTCGGCGGCCTCCAGCCGGGCCAGTGCCAACAGGTCGCCGATCAGCCGGTCCAGGTGCTGGGCCTCGGCCAGCATCGTCCGACCGGTGTCCACCGTGTCGTCGGCGCCGAGCACCCCGTCGGCGAGCGCCTCGGCGTACCCCCGGATCGCGGTCAGCGGGGTGCGTAGCTCGTGCGAGACGGAGAGCAGGAACTCCCGCTGTCGGCCCTCGCTGGTGGCCAGAGCGGCAGCCAGACCGTTCAACGCCTCGGCCAGGTCGGCTACCTCGTCCGGCGACTCGACCGGCACCCGGACGGCCCGGTCACCGGCGCGCAGCCGGGCGGCGGCGGTGGCCGCGACCCGGATCGGCCGGGCCAGCCGACGGGCCAGCAGCAGCCCTGCCACCACACCGGCGGTCAACCCGGCCAGCAGCGGCAACCAGAGACTGAGCAGCACCCGGGCCCACAGCCCGTTGGCCAGCGGACGGGAGAGCACCACCCCGTTGCCGCCGGGCAGGGCCCGACCCTCGACCAGGGCCCGCTCATTGTTGACGGAGCGGCGGGCCGACACGTTGCGGCCCTGCCCGATCCGCTGCACCACCCGGGGTGGCAGACCCGCCCGGTCGACCGCCCCACGCCGGATCAGGTACGCATCGATGCCCTGGTCGCGCAGTTGTTGGATGAGCCGTTCCTCGTCGGCGCTGCGCCCCCGGTCGAGGCGGGTCCGCAGCACCTCGGCGGCGAGTCGGGCCTGGGCGGCGAGCGCCTCCTGCTCGCTGCGCTCCGCGCCACGGATCGCCAGCGGCACCGCGACGATGGCGGTGACCAGCACCGACACCAGCGCCACCGCGCAGGTGACGAGCACCGCGCGGGCAGTCAGCGTACGGCCGGGTCGGCCTCGTCGGGGTGCGTTGGGTGGGGCGCCGACCACCGGCAGGGCCATGGTCGGCGACTCGACGTGCCGGGGTCGGTCAGGCATCTACCGCGTACCCGACGCCGCGATGGGTCCGGATCACGCTCGCCGGGCCGAGCTTCGCCCGCACCTGGGCGACGTGCACGTCCACCGTCCGGGTGCCGGCGTGCGCCGCGTAGCCCCAGACTCCGGCCAGCAGCTCCTCCCGGGTGAAGACCCGGCCGGGCCGGGCCATCAGGTGGGCCAGCAGGTCGAACTCGGTGGAGGTGAGCTGCACCGGGGCACCGGCGGCGGTGACAGTGCGGCGGGCCGGGTCGAGGGTCACCGGGCCGACGACACGTGGGCGGTCCGCGCCCTCCGGGCCGCCGGCGGATCGGCGCAGCACCGCGCGGACGCGGGCAACCAGTTCCCGAGGGCTGAACGGCTTGGTGACGTAGTCGTCGGCACCCAACTCCAGGCCGACGATCCGGTCCACCTCGTCGTCGCGGGCGGTGAGGAAGATGACAGGGGTCCAGTCGCCGGCCTCGCGCAGCCGGCGGCAGATCTCGGTGCCGGGCAGACCCGGCAGCGCGATGTCCAGGACGCAGGCCACCGGGCGCATCCGGCGGGCCGCGGTCAGACCGGCCTCGCCGTCACGTTCCAGGTGGACGCCGAACCCGTCCCGGGTCAGGTAGAGCCGGACCAGGTCGGCGATGGCCGGCTCGTCCTCCACGACGAGGACGAGCCCGCGATGCGGTGGTTCGACGGTCACCGGCCCATGATTGCCGACCGCGGAGGCTCGGCGCGATCGGTGTGTGTTCGAGTTCGGTAAAGGCGGGGTCAGCTCACCAGGATGGAGCGAACAGCCCGGGTCGGGCGGCCGGCGCGTCACCGATGCTGGCGACGACCCGCGCGCCGGGCGGCCGCAGGCGGGTCCGGAACGCCTGGTTGAGCAACGCGTCGAGCTGCCAGACCTGCTTCGGGTGGCTGGTCCGGATCAGGAACCGCTCACGGATCCCGTCGATCGCGGTGGCCGCCATCTCGACCGACTGCAGCCGCGGGTCCGGGCTCCAGGTGACGTTGCTCAGCTCGCGCAACTCGGTGTTGAGGTGCAGGCGCAGTCGGTGCAGGAGGCGGGTCTGCTGGGTCACCACCAGGCGGCGGTGCGTGAGTAGCAACAGGTAGTCGCCGGTGACCGGGCGGTCGGGGCGGCTGCAACGGGTGACCAGGATGGTGGCGTCACCGGAGCCGACGCAGCGCCGGAAGACCGGCATGTGCCGGCTCACCGTCTGCACGGCCAGGCCAGCCTCAGCGGCGGCCGGAAGGAACGTTCGGGAGAAGACGTCCATGACCTGCCCAACGACGTCCCCAGCAGGGTGACGTGGGTCACGCGGAATTTTTGGAAGTTCCACGCCGCCTGTCGCACTGCCTGTCCGACTTCCGACTCGGACGGATCATGGTCAGGAGTTCGGCTGAAGTGGACTGGCGGCGAACAGCTCCTCCAGCCACCCCGGGACCGCGTCGGCGTACTCGGCGCGGGACTCCTCGGCGGTGTCCAGCGCCCGACGCCAGGACAGCGACCGGCTCACCGGACCCAGGCCGATAGCGAGGTCGGCGGCCTCCACGAGGGTCCGCCGGTCGTACCGGTCGGTCCACACCTCCAGGTACGCGTCGCGCAACCGCACCAGCTGGGCGTCGTCGGGGGCAAGCTTCCCGGCGTGCCCGACGGTGCGCAGGGTCACCAGCAGCGTGCCGAACGGGTGCGCCACGGAGGCGTCGCCCCAGTCGAAGTACCGGTACCCAGCCGCGCCGGCGAAGACGTTGCCGTCGTGCAGGTCGTCGTGTTGCACGGTCGCCGGAATGCCGAGGTCGGCGAGCCGACGGCACCGCTGCGCGTACGCCGGCAGCTCGGCCCGCAACCGCTCGTGCATTTCCGGACG
Organism: Micromonospora sp. NPDC049049; assembly: GCF_040649115.1. NCBI lineage: Bacteria > Bacillati > Actinomycetota > Actinomycetes > Micromonosporales > Micromonosporaceae > Micromonospora > Micromonospora sp. NPDC049049. The sequence goes on from NZ_JBEZEX010000003.1 coordinate 56,788, forward strand.
GAGCCCACCCTCGGCGCCGATCAGCAGCGCCTCGTGATCATCGAGCAGCTCGGCGAAGAGACCGGCCAGCACCTCCGGACGCTGATCCGGCACGCCCGAGGCGACCAGCTCGTCGGCGTGCAACGCGCTCGCCAGTTGCAGCGCCGCGTACCCGGGCAGCGCCCGCTCCCAGTGCGCCAGGTCGGGGTCGCGCGCCAGCACGTCGCGCAACGACTCGCCGCCGTCGGGCAGCAGCGACCAGCCCTGCGCCGGGTCGACCGCGATCGGCGTGAGCACCCGGTCGGGCGTCAACTCGGCGAGCGCCGCGATCAGGACCGCCTCGTGCACGGTGCCCGGGTTGTTGGCCTTGAACCAGACCGGGCCGTCGTCGGTGGGCACCCGCCACACCAGCGACCACGGCCGCAGCCTCGGCTCCACCGGCCCGGTCACCCGTCGGCCGGCTCGGCTGAGCTGCGCGTCGACCCAGGACCGGGCCCGCACCTGCCACTGCTCGCTGGACCAGTCGGGGGCACGCTCACCGGCGATCGTCGTCACGCTGGGCACCCTAGGCCGTCTGCCCGACGTTGGGGACCGCTTTTCCGGCCGGCACGTCGCGGCGTCCCACCGAAGGCCCGCACCTCTGCCGATTGCGCACTCTGCGAGATGCGCCGAGACAACCCTGAGCGACATCATCGCTGCGCATAGTCACGCGCGAATCGGCCCGGGGAGTAGAGCTATGACGGAAACGCCGACCACAGGCACCCGAGACTTCGCGAGACCCTTCGTCGCGGAGCGTCCACACCGCAACGGGCTCATCATCGCGGTGAGCGTGGCGGCCGGAGTCCTGCTTGCCGTGCTCTGGTCCTACGAGTTCGTCGACTCGGTCATCGGTGACAGTGTCGCCAGCGGGCTCCTCGGTCACGACGCGAAGGCGACGGCGATCTCCGGTACCGCCGCCGGCCTGGTGTTCGCGTTCGTGTCGGGCCTCGCTGGCACCTTCACCGCGTGCAACATCGCGATGCTCGCGTCCATCGGGCCGCTCGGCGCGGCAAGCGGCGGCAACGGCGACCGGCTCCGGCTGCTGTTGCGGCCGGTCGGCTACCTCACCCTGGGCATGGTCGCCGTCGCTGCGGCGTACGGATTCATTGGAGTCCTCCTGGGCGACCGGCTCCCTCAGCTGTCCACCGAGACCGCCGGTGGGGTGCCGGTACGCATCATCCAGTCGTCAGTGGTGTTCGGTGTCATCGGACTGGCCCTCATCTACCTCGGGCTGGCCGCGATCGGGACGGTGCGGGACGTGTTCGCCGACCGACCGGTCGCGCGGGTGATCACTCTCGGCGCGCTCATCGGCGGCTTCCTCATCGGCCGGCCGTACCCGCTGTTCAACAAGTTGTTCCACTGGGCGGTCGACAGCGGCAACCCGCTGTACGGTTCGGCCGCGTTCGTCCTGCAGTCCCTCGGCAACATCGTGGTGGTCACCGCGCTGTTCGCACTGCTGATCATGCTCACCCGCGGCCGGTTCATCGGCTGGCTCGCCGCCGACGTGCGGCGCAGCATGGTGCTCAGCGGCGCCCTGCTCATCGCCCTCGGGGTCTTCACAGTCGTGTACTGGGACGTCCGGGTGCCTTCGATCTTCGGCTTCGGCTGGTTCCCCACCATGTTCTACAACCACTGACGCCGGTCCGGACCTGCCGCCCGAGGCGAAGACGGCACGTTCGAAGATGCTCCGGCACGTCAGGTCACCGATGCTGTTCGGATGACTGGCGCGGCAGATCCGGACCGCTGGAGTGTGGCCAACACGGCACTGCGAACGGCAACCGACCGGTTCACCGACCTGGTGGCCGCCGCGCCCTCGCCCGTCGTCATGGCGACCGCCGATTGGACAGTGGCCGACACGCTGGCACACGTGGTGTCGATCGCGATGTTGTACGTGTCGAGACTGGAGGGCACCGAGGTCCCCATCCGGGTGCCAGGGCTGGAGGACCTGCTCGCCACCACGAACGTGGACACGGTGGCCGACGTCAATGCCCACGTGCTCGCCCACTTCACCGAACGCGACCCGCAGGTGCTGCTGACGCAGCTGAACACCATGGTCGACCGCCTCCTGGCGACGTCGGCTGACCCGCGATCGACGGTGAGTTGGTTGGGCAACGCGCGGGTGACGGTCGGCGGCCTGTTCGCCCATCTGACCAACGAGCTGCTGGTGCACGGCTGGGACATCGCCCGGGCACTCCGCCGGGCGTGGCCGATGCCGGACGAGCACGCCGCGCTCTACTGGGACCTGTTCATGTTCGACATGCTGCGCGACACGTACGGGGTGCTGCTCAACACCGAACTGCCGACGCCCCGGCACGATGTGTCGGTGCAGTTCCGCTCACGGTACGTGCCGACGACGACGCTGACCCTGGGCGACCGCCGGGTGTGGATCGCGGCTCCCGACGCCCCGTTCGACGCGAGCGTGACGTTCCGCCCCGCCCGGTTCAACCTGATGATGTTCGGCCGGATCAGCACCGCGCAGGCGGTGCTGCGGCGCGACGTCGTCATCGGTGGGCCGAGGCCGTGGCGACTGCCCGCGTTCCTCCGGGTCGTGCACATGCCCAACGGCCGGCTTGCGCCCCCACCAGCGCCCCGGCGGAGGTGACCGGTGTGTGGCGGTGTCCTCAGACCAGCTCGACGATTGTGGCGTTGGCCATGCCGCCGCCCTCGCACATGGTCTGAAGGCCGTAGCGGATGCCGTTGTCCCGCATGTGCTGGAGCATGGTCGTCATGATCCGGGCACCGGAGCCGCCGAGCGGGTGGCCGAGGGCGATCGCCCCGCCACGCGGGTTGAGCCGCTCCGGGTCCGCCTCGGTCTCCGCCAGCCAGGCCAGCGGCACCGGGGCGAACGCCTCGTTCACCTCGTACACCCCGATCTCCTCGATGCCCAGCCCCGCGCGGCGCAGCGCCTTCGCGGTGGCCGGGATGGGTGCGGTGAGCATGGTGACCGGGTCGTCGGCGGCGACCACGGCGGTGTGGATCCGGGCCAGCGGGCGCAGGCCGTGTCGGCTGGCCCAGTCGGAGGTGGTCACCGCGAGGGCCGCGGCGCCGTCGGAGATCTGGGACGCGGAACCGGCGGTCACCACGCCGTCGGCGCGAAACGGGGTGGCGAGCTCACCCAGCTTCTCCAGGGAGGTCTCCCGGCGGATGCCCTCGTCGGCGGCGAACTTGCCGCCGTCGGCGAGCGGCACCGGGGTCAGCTCCCTGTCGAACGCGCCGGCGTCCTGCGCGGCGGCCGCCTTCTCGTGGCTGGTCAGCGCGAACTCGTCCAGTTGGGTACGCGAGAGACGCCACCGTTGGGCGATCAGCTCGGCCCCGACCCCCTGGTTGAACGGCAGCGGCGCGTCGTCGGCGAAGCCCTCGACGCCTCGGTAACGGGCGCGCAACTGGTCGCTGAACGGCATGCCGCCGGCCACACTGGAGCCCATCGGCACCCGGGTCATCGACTCGACGCCGCCGGCGACCACCAGGTCGGCCTGACCGGAGAGCACCGTCGCGGCGGCGAAGTGCAGGGCCTGCTGGCTGGAGCCGCACTGCCGGTCGAGCGTCGTGCCGGGGACCGTCTCGGGCCAGCCGGCGGCGAGCACGCCGTTGCGGGCGATGTTCCACGACTGCTCGCCGACCTGGGACACGCAGCCCCAGAAGACATCGTCGACCTGGGCCGGGTCGAGCCCGGTGCGCTCGGCGAGGGCGCGCAGCACGTGCGCCGAGAGGTCGACCGGGTGGACGCCGGCGAGGCTGCCCTTGCGCCGTCCGACCGGGGTACGTACCGCGCCGACGATGACCGCGTCACTCATGTTTACTCCCCGGTAACTTGGGCTGCCCCGATCCTACGTCGTCCCTCGACCCTCCGGCGTCGATCATGGACTTGTGGTGGGCAGAAGCTCCTGCTTCGCACCATATGAGGGGCACCACAACTGCATGATCGACCCGCGCGGGGGCGGCGATTCGGCGTACCGCTGGCATGCTGGGCGGGTGACTGAGACCTCCCCGGCCCGGCAGTGGCGAGTGCCGGCGAGCCTGCCGGCGGCGAAACTGGCCGGTGCGGTTCTGCTCATCGCGCTCGGTCTGCTCTTCGCCGACGGCGACCCGGTCCGGCTGGCACTGGCCGTCCTGGCCGCCGCCGCGCTGGCCGGCTGGGCGGTACGTGACCTGGTCGCGCCGGTCCGGTTGGCGGTGGACCCGGCCGGGCTCACCGTCATCCACGGCTTCGCCGGCCGGCGGCTGCTGCCCTGGTCGACGGTCGAGGCGATCGCCGTCGACCGGCGGCCCCGCCTCGGACTGACCAGCGAAACCCTGGAGATCGACGCGGGCAACTCGCTGCATCTGTTCGGCCGGTACGACCTGGGGGCCACCCCGGAAGAGGTGGCCGCCGCACTGCGCGCCGTCCGCCCTGTCAGGTGAGCAGTGCGGCGGTCTGTCAGGTGAGCAGTGCGGCGGTCCGGAAGAGCACCAGCGCGAGCAGGATCAGCAGGATCAGCGCCCCACCGGTGACCTGCACCAGCGTGCGCCGACCACGTGGCGCGTACGCGAGCACCAACGCCATCAGCGCGCCGACCACCAGGCCGCCCAGGTGCCCGGGAATCGAGATGCCCGGCACGGCCAGCGTGAACACCAGGTTGATCACCAGGATCGGGATGATCCGTGAGATGTCCCGGCCCAACCTGCGCTCGATGATGATCAGCGCGGCGAAGAGACCGAACACGGCCGTCGACGCGCCGACGGTGGCCGCCCGCGGGCTGCTGAACAGGTAGGCGGCCACGTTGCCGCCGAGGCCCGCGATCAGGTAGAGCGCGGCGAACCGCACCCGCCCGAGGTTGGCCTCCAACGACCGGCCGAGCACCCACAGCGCCCACATGTTGAGCAGCAGGTGAAGTACGCCATAGTGCAGGAACATCGCCGTGACCAGCCGGTACCACTGGCCCTCGGCGATCCCGCCCAGCGTGTAGTCGGAGAGGTAGGCCCGGCCGAGCACCGCACCCCACTCGGTCAGCGGCGTGCTGCCACCCATCAGGCCGCCGAAGCCGGAGCCGCCGACCGCCGCGTCCCCGCCCCGGGCTGAGGCGATGGAGGCCAGCAGGAACAGCACGTTCACGGCGATCAGCGCCTTGGTGACATAGCCGTGCCGGCCGGCCGTACCGCCGCCGAAGGCGGTACGCGCCGGCCGGACACTGCGACGTCCCTCGTTGACGCACTCCGGGCACTGGTGCCCGACCGCGGCATCCCGCATGCAGTCCGGGCAGATCGGCCGGTCACAGCGGGAACACCGGACGTAGGTTTCCCGGCCGGGGTGCCGGTAGCAGACCGGGGTGGTCGGTGGAGACTCGCTCACCGGGCCGACCCTCCGTCCGCCACCGCACGGTCCACCGGCACCGGCTGTGCTCCGGAGCGCTCAATCATGCGAGCAAAGGTACCTCGCCGGTCGCTCAGGAAGCGGACCGCTCGATCTCGACCCGCTCGATGACGACGTCCTGGAGCGGACGGTCGCTCGGACCGGTCGGGGTGCTCGCGATCGAATCCACGATCTTCACCGACTGCTCGTCGGCGACCTGGCCGAAGATCGTGTGCCGGTTGTTGAGGTGCGGCGTCGGGGACACCGTGATGAAGAACTGCGAACCGTTGGTGCCCGGTCCGGCGTTCGCCATCGCCAGCAGGTACGGACGGTCGAACCGCAGCTCCGGGTGGAACTCGTCGGCGAACTTGTAGCCCGGGCCGCCCCGGCCGGTGCCGGTCGGGTCGCCCATCTGGACCATGAAACCGCTGATCACCCGGTGCGAGATGGTGCCGTCGTAGTACGGACCACTGCCCGGCTGACCGGTGCGCGGGTCGGTGTACTCACGGTTGCCCTCGGCCAGGTCGACGAAGTTGCGGACGGTCTTCGGCGCGTGGTTGGGGAAGAGCTCCAGCCGGATTGGGCCAGCGTTGGTGTGCAGGGTGGCGTAGACAGCCTCGGCCACGGGTACTCCTCACTCGTTGGTCAGTTCCATGCGGATCCTCCCATGTGCCCGATCTGGCATCGCGGAGGCATCCGAAGGTGGAGGATGACGAAGGAACAACTCCCAGGAGGTAGGACCGTGTTTGGATTCGGGCGGCGTAAGTCCCAGGGGCAGTTGGCGAAGGCCGAGCTGAACCAGAGCATCAGCCACCTGATGCTGGCAGCCAACCACGCCGCGAAGGGCGCTGGCGCGACCGTCGGCCCGCGGGTCCAGGTGGCCCGAGGTTACGTCGCACCGACCGCCGCGAAGGTACGCGACCGCGCGTCGACCGGCTGGGGGACGACTCTCACCACGCTGGCACCGCTGGCGGCGGCTGCGCGTGACGGCGCCGCGCAGGCAGGGCCGCTGACCAGGAAGGCCAAGTCGAAGACCATGCGGATCACCGGGAAGAAGAAGCAGCCGCGTCGTCGCGGCTCGATGATGACCGGCCTGTTGGCGGCGGGTGCCATCGCCGGCCTGGCCGGCGCGGTCGCGCTGCGTCGCCGCCGGGAGCAGCAGGAGTGGGCCGAGTACGACCCGACCCGCAGCACCCTGGAGCCGATGCGCGACGAGGTCGACTCGATCGAGGTGCGTACGCCGTCCGCCGCCCGGGGCTCCGACGGGTCCGCCATGTCCGGCGCGGCGGGGATGACCGGCGCGGGCAGCTCGGCGGTGGCCGGCGGCTCCAGCGCCAGCACCACCGCCCCGGCCAAGCAGACCGCTGTCCGCCCGACCGACAAGGTCCCGTCGGTCGCCGAGGGCGCCACCGACGTCTCCGGTCGGCCGACCGACGACCTCACCAAGGCGCTGGGCAAGGACACGGCCCGCACCAACGGCCGCCGCTGAGCTGAACAGCAGCGCATCGAAGCGCCGGCGAGTGGTCACCCACTCGTCGGCGCTTCCGCGTGCGCGGCGCTGTCGCCGGTTCAGAGCCAGCCGTTGCGGCGGAACCAGCGGTAGAGGGCAAGTGAGACGCCGAGCATGAGGGCGAGGGCCACCGGATAGCCGTACGTCATCTTGAGCTCGGGCATGTTGTCGAAGTTCATGCCCTCGACGCCGGCGATGGAGGTCCAGACCGCGGCGATGGCCGCCCACGCGGCGATCTTGCGCATGTCGTTGTTCTGGTCGACGGTGACCTGGGCCAGCCGCGCCTGGAGGATCGAGTTCAGCAGGTCGTCGTAGGAGTTCACCTGCTCGACGGTGCGGCTCAGGTGGTCCTGCACGTCCCGGAAGTACTTGCGGATCTCCTTCGGCACGTCCCGGTTGACCTGGGAGGTCAGCGTCATCAGCGGCCGTTGCAACGGCACCACCGCCCGCTTGAACTCGACCAGCTCCCGCTTCATCTGGTAGATCCGCTGGATCCGCCCGTGGCCCTGCCGGTCGAAGACCTCCGCCTCCAGCACGTCCAGGTCGTCCTCGATCTGCTCGGCCACCTCCAGATAGAGGTCGACCACCCGGTCGGTCACCCCGTACGCCACCGCCCACGGGCCGTGCAGCAGCAACTCCTGCTTGGTCTCCAGGTCGGCGCGGATCGGGGCGAGCCGGCAGGCGTCGCCGTGCCGGACGCTGATCACGAAGTTCGGGCCGATGAAGAGCATCACCTGCCCGGTCTCCACCACCTCGGAGTTCTCGGTCAGCTCGGTGTGCTCGCAGTAGCGGGCGGTGCGCAGCACCAGGAAGACGACGTCGCCGAACCGCTCCAGCTTGGGGCGCTGCTCGGCCTTGACCGCGTCCTCGACCGCCAGCTCGTGCAGGCCGTAGGTCTCCGCGATGGCGGTCATCTCGGCAAGCTCCGGCTGGTGCAGACCGATCCAGACGAAGCCGTGCTCCTCGCGGCGGGCAGCGGCCAACGCCTCCGCGTAGGTCCAGTCGCCGGGCTGCCGCTTGCCGTCGACGTAGAGCGCGCAGTCGACCACGGCGCTGCGGCCGGTGCCAGTGCCCGTCGGGGCCGGCGCGGGCGGCGAGCCGTCGGCGTTGAGGATCCGGGTCATCGCCCGGACCGGGGAGGGCCACGCCCGAGGTCGCAGCACCCGACCGGTGGTCGACGGTGCCGTCCGGTCCCGCTCTGTCCGATCCGTCATCGCGTCACCTCCCGCGCTCAGTCAGCGGCTTGCAGGCTACGCCGATCGCGGTCGAGGACCGGTGTGACGGCGGTCGCGTGGGGGCGGCGCCGGGCGGGCCGGGCCGCATCGGGGGGTGTGCGGGGGACGACACGGCCCACCCGGCACCTGTGGGGGCGGGAGGTTGTGCTGCCGCGTCGACCCGGCGGGACCGGGCCCGGAGGCCGGCGGTGAACACCGCAGCTCGCGGGGTGACGCTCGCAGCATTGTGGGCCAGCCGGCCGCCCGGAGGGGAGCCCCGGGACGGCCGGCATCGTCGTTCTGTCAGGAACCCGACAGTTGAGTCAGCTGCGGACGGCCTCGACGGCCGAGGCGAGCCGCCGGACACCCTCGTCGATCCGGTCGGCGGTCACCGCCGAGAAGGCCAGTCGGAGAGCGTGCCGCCCGCCGTCCAGCACGAAGTCACTGCCCTTGACCACGGCGACCCCGCGCTCGGCCGCCGCCGGGGCGAGCCGGTCGACAAGCACGTCCTCCGGGAACTCCACCCAGAGGAAGTAGCCGCCGTCGGGCTCCACGAACCGCGCCTGCGGCAGGTGCCGGCGCAACGACTCGGCGAGCACCTGGGCACGCTCGCCGAGCGCCGCCCGAACCGTCTCGATCGAGCGGTCGATGTCACCGGAGACGCAGAACTGGTGCACGATCGCCTGGGACACCATCCCGGGGGAGATGTAGAGGCTCGTCGCGTTCTTCGCGATGGAGGCGATCAGGTCGGCCGGGCCGACCAGGTAACCGACCCGCACACCCGGGCAGACCGTCTTGGTGAAGCTCGACGCGTGCACCACCACGTTGCGGGTGTCCAGCGAGAGCATCGACGGCAGCGCCTCGCCACGGAAGCGGACGTCCGCGTACGGGTCGTCCTCGAAGATCGTGAACTCGTACTCGGCGGCCAGGTCGAGCAGCTCCCGGCGCTTCTCCAGGGACAGCGTCATGCCGGCCGGGTTCTGGTAGTTCGGGATGACGTGCGCGAGCCGGGGGCGGACCCCGGACTCCAGCAGCTTGCGCAGCTCGGCAGTGTCCAGGCCGTCCGGTTGAACGGCGACGCTGTGCAGCTCACTGCCCATGCGCTGGAGGTTGAGCAGCGTCCGGTCGTACGTCGGGCGCTCCACCACCACCGCGTCGCCCGGGCGGACCAGGTGGTCGAAGAGGAACGCGTCGGCCTGGAGCGACCCATTGGTGACCAGCACCTGGTCGGCCTCGACCCCGTGCTTCTCGGCGATCCACTTCCGCAGCGGGAGGTACCCGACGGAGGTGCCGTACGCCGTCACCCCCGCGGGGTCGGCGTCGAAGGCGCGGACGGCGGCGGCCTTGAGCCCTTCGACATCGACGATGTCCAGGGAGGGAGCCCCACGGGCAAAGGAGATCAACTGCTCGGCGGTCATGGATATTGAGCGTACGGGCGGCGGCGGGGGACGCGCGGTCGGCACGGCGATGTCCGCATCCTGAGCCACCGGGTCGGGTGACCCCACTCGACCGGTCGGCGGCAGATCAGACCGGAAGGGCGAGCGCGTCGTGCTGCGCGCCCCGGGAAAGTCCCTCCAGCTGCACACCGAGCGCGTCGAGGAGCTGACTCCAGTCGAAGTAGGAGCGCCACGCGGTGATCCGACCCTTGCGGGCCCGGACCACGTCGGCCACCTCCCAGCTCACCAGCCGGCCGGTGGGCGCGACGGTGCCGTACGGCGAATGCAGGGTGCCGGTGTGGGTGCCGGTCAGTCGCAGCTCGACCGCGGCGCCACCGCCGGTGCGGACCGCGCCCATCGGGTCGACCCGCAGGTCTGGAAAGGCGCCGGTCCAGGTGCGCAGCAGCGCGGGCAGCTCGATCGGCCGGACCGTCACGCCCGGCATGGCGTAGAACGCCTCCGAGGCGTAGAGATCCGGCAGCCGGGCCACGTCCCGGCGCAGGAGCATGTCGTACTGCTGCTCGACCAGCCGCTCCGCGTCGCGCATCGGGACCTCCCCCACGGGCCACGGCATCTCCGCGCCCGCAAGGGATGTCTACCCATCGATCCGGCCCCGCACACCACCCCCGATCAGGTCGTGGCGACCGCCTGGCTCTCCGACCAGACCCGCATGATGTCCCGGACGGAGATCACGCCGGCCACCTCCTGGCCGTCGAGCACCACCAGGTGCCGGAATCCGCCCCGGGCCATCGCGGCGGCGGCCTCGGCCACCGTCCACTCCGGCCCCGCGTAGACCACGTCCCAGGTCAGGTGGGCGCCGGTGCGTTCCACGTCGGGGTCCAGGCCGGCGCCGATGGCCTTCAACACGTCGCGTTCGGTCATGATCCCCACACCCTCGGAATCAGGGTCGATCACGACCGCCGACCCGACACCGCGGGCCGACATCATCCGGGCCGCCTGGCGGAGCGTGTGCTCCGGACCGACGACGAGGACCTGGCTGGACATCGCATCCCGTACCTGCATCACACATCACCCCTTTGGGACGGTGGCATTCGGTACGGACATGGTGGTCGGTGGATGTTTCCGGGACAAGAGCGGCATCGCACAAGCTGCGGACGCTGGCTACTGTCGGATGGTGTCCAACGAGCCCCTGCGCTGCGCCGGCGCGCTGATCGTCGACCATGACGGCCGCATCTTCTTTCAGCGCCGCTCACCACACCGACGCCTGTTTCCCAACTGTTGGGACATTGTCGGCGGCCACGTGGAGCCGGGCGAGGACATCGACGAGGCACTGCGCCGGGAGATCACCGAGGAGACGGGCTGGGTCCTCTCCCACGTCCTGGGCCAGGTGGGCGAGTACAGCTACGTCGGCGACGACGGCCTGGCCCGGACCGAGTACGACTTCCTGGTCCGCGTCGACGGTGACCTCGACCACCCGATGCTGGAGGCCGGCAAGCACACCGAGTACCGCTGGCTGGCCGAGCATGAGGTGACGGTGCTCGACGAGCACCGCGACGTCAACGACGGGCTGATCCGGCGGATCGCGGAGGAGGGCTTCGCCGTCCTGCGGTCGATCGGTCTGTGAACACCGTCGAACTGGCGCCCCACCGGATCGCCGGGCTGCTCGCACCGGCAGTGGACCGGACCTTCCGCGCCGGCATCCTGGCCGGCCGGGACGGTGGTGGCGCCGAGTTGTCCCAGCGCTACGGCGGAATCACGGCGACCGGCTTCCTGGTCGACCTGCGCACCCGGCTGGCCGCACCCGGTGGCACTGTCGACGGGCCCGGGTTCGCGGCGATCACCCGCTACCACGACCCGGTCGCCTGCCGGCGGACCGTGGACAAGCAGGTGGCCCACGGGATGATCTACCGCGGCCCGGACGGGTCCCTGTCCGCCACAGAGCGGGGCGCGGCGTTCCTCGCCGAGCTGTACCAGGTGCACGCCGAGGTCACCGAGGAGTTGTGGGCCGGCCACGACGACCGGGTGGCCCGGCTGGTGTCCATGCTCGGCCGACTGCTGTCGTACGCACTCGTGCTGGCCGACGAGGAGGCGAACCCGGTCGCCTCCTCGGCCTTCACCGCGCTGGCGCCCCCGTACGAGCCGGACGGCACCCCGTCGGGCGTGCTGCTGCTCAACCGGCTCGGCACGCTGCGACACCACCGTGCCGACGCGCACGCCGCCGCCTGGACCGCCGCAGGGCACACCGCGTCGAGCATCGCCGCCCTGCCGGCCGGTCCCGAGCGGCTCGCCATCGAACTGGAGAGCGACCGGCGGGCCGCCGCCCCGTACGCCGCGCTCAGCGCGGAGGAGCGCCTGACCATGCTCGCCGACCTGGCGGCCTTGCCCGGCTGACCCGGTTGGCCGGAGCGGCGCACCCGGCCGGCGCTATCCTCCACCGGTGACCGGAGCAGGACTAGGGAGGATGTCGCGATGATCGGAATGGTGCTCGCGGCCGGAGCGGGACGACGGCTGCGCCCGTACACCGACACCCTGCCCAAGGCGTTGGTGCCGGTGGACGGCGAGACGACGATCCTGGACATCGCGCTGGGCAACCTCGCCGAGGTCGGCCTCACCGACATCGTGATCGTCATCGGCTACGCGGCGGACGCGGTCGTCTCCCGCCAGGCGGAGCTGGAAAAGAAGTACGGGGTCACGCTCACCCTTGTGCACAACGACAAGGCCGAGGAGTGGAACAACGCCTACTCGCTCTGGCTGGCCCGGGAGTACTTCGCGCGCGGCGTGCTGCTGGTCAACGGGGACACCGTGCACCCGGTGAGCGTGGAGAAGACCCTGCTCGCCGAGCGCGGCCCGGGCATCCTGCTGGCCGTGGACACCCTCAAGCCGCTGGCCGAGGAGGAGATGAAGACCACCTTCGACGCCGCCGGCCAGCTCACCCGGATCACCAAGATCATGGACCCGGGCGAGGCGTACGGGGAGTACATCGGCGCGACACTGATCGAACCGCAGGTCGCCGACGCCCTCGCCGACGCGCTGGAGGCGACCTGGCGACGGGACCCGAACCTCTACTACGAGGACGGCTACCAGGAGTTCTCCGACCGGGGCGGGGAGGTGCGGGCGGCACCGATCGGTGACGTCCCGTGGGTCGAGGTCGACAACCACGCCGACCTGGCCCGCGCGCGGGAGATCGCGTGCCGCTACTAGCTCGGAGCGTCCTCACCCCGCTGCACATCGACGTGCGACGCGGGGCGGTAGCCGACCTGGGCGCGATCCTGGCCGACGGGCGGATCTCCTCCGGGGGCGACGTCGCGGTGGTGGTCGGCCCGGGTCAGGGTGCCCAGATCGCGGAGCTGATCCGACCGTCGCTGCGCTCGGCGGACGTGTTCACCGTCTCCGGCGGGACACTGGACGCCGCCGACGACCTGGGCGGCAAACTCCGCGCCCGGTCCTACGACGCGGTGGTCGGCATCGGCGGCGGCAAGACCATCGACGTGGCCAAGTACGCGGCGACCCGCCGAGGGCTGCCGATGGTGTCGGTGGCGACCAGCCTCGCCAACGACGGGATCGCCTCCCCGGTGGCCAGCCTGATCACCGACGGGATCAAGGGCTCCTACGGCGTACACATCCCGATCGGGGTGATCGTCGACCTGGACTTCGTGGAGAGCGGCCCGGACCGGCACAACCGGGCCGGCATCGGCGACGTGATCAGCAACATCAGCGCGCTGGCCGACTGGGAGCTGTCCCGGCAGGTACGCGGTGAGCCGGTCGACGGGCTGGCCGCTTCGCTCTCACGGGCGGGCGCCGAGGCGGTGCTCAACCACCCCGGCGACATGAGCGACGACGCCTTCGTGATCGTCCTCGCCGAGGCGTTGATCTCCAGCGGTCTGGCGATGGCAGTCGACGGCACCAGCCGCCCGTGCAGCGGCGGCTGCCACGAGATCATGCACGCGGTCGACTCGCTCTTTCCGGGAACCGCCTCACACGGCGAGCTGGCCGGGCTCGGTGCGCTGTTCTGCACCTGGCTGCGCGGAGATCTCCGCCGCTTCGGGGAGATGTCGGCCTGCCTCGCCCGGCACGGCCTGCCCCGACTCCCCGCCGAGGTGGCGCTCACCGACGACCAGTTCATCGAGGCGGTGCAGTTCGCGCCGCGTACCCGGCCGGATCGGTACACCATCCTCGAACACCTGGCACTGTCGCCTACCGAGACCCGGGAGCGGCTGGCAGACTACGCCGGTGCAATCCGCGACCAGCTTGGCTGACCCCCGTCCCACCGTCGCCGACTTCCACCGGGTGAACCGGGGCGGCGGCCTGTTCAGCGAGTCGATCAGCCAGTGGCTGGGGGCCGTCTTCGCGCTCGTCGCCCAGCGGCTCGGGCTGCGACCGACAGCGTTGACAATCACCAACCTGCTGCTCGGACTGGCCACCTCGGTCACCGTCGTGGCTCTCGCCGGCCCGGTCGCCGCCGGGGACGTACCGGCCTGGGTGGTCGGCCTGCTCGCCCTCGTCGGCTGGCAGGTGGCGTACTCCCTGGACTGCGCGGACGGGCAACTGGCCCGGGTGACCGGCCAGGGCAGCGCGGCCGGCGCGCGCGTCGACGTGCTCTGCGACGTGGCCGCGCAGATCGCCCTGGTGGCAGCGCTGGCCGCCACCGCCGTGGCGCAGGAGCCGGCCACGCCGACCTGGCTCGTGGCGACCTTCGCCGGCACCTGGATGGTCAACCTGGTGACGTCGGTGATGCAGGCCGGCCCGAACGCGGCCAGCATGGTCACCTCGACCTCGCTGCCGGTGCGCCTGGTGAAGCTGGTCCGCGACTACGGCGCGGTGATCTTCGTGGCCGCCGTGGTGCTCGCCGTGGCCCCCGCGCTGGTCCTCTGGGTGATGGTCGCCTTCACCATCGTCAACGGCGGCTTCCTGCTGGCCAGCATCGCCTTCTCCGCCCGGGCCTCCTGGTAACGAAGGACGCCCTACCACCGCCTTCGCACCGTCATCACGATCCCGAAGGCAGTTCCGTCTCGCCGTCCTGCGCGCGTTGTCGGCGGAGTTTTTCGAGGAGGGCGGTGTCGGCTTCGAGGTCGGGATGGTCGACCTGCCGGTCGAGGTCGACCACGTGTTCGAGCTCCCGGATCGCCTGGTCCAGATCACCGTCCGCCTGGTGGACCATCGCAATGTTGTAGCGGGTGACGGCTTCGCCGGCCCGGTCGCCGACTTCCCGCCGGATGGGCAGGGCCTGGTGATAGTGGTCCAGGGCCCGCTGCCGATCCCCCAACCCCTTGTATGCGCCGCCGATGTTGTTGAGGGTGACGGCTTCGCCGGCTCGGTCGCCGACTTCCCGTTGGATGGGGAGGGCTTGGCGGTAGTGGTCGAGGGCCCGCTGCCGATCCCCCAACCCGTTGTACGCAAGGCCGATGTTGGTGAGGGTGGTGGCTTCGCCGGCTCGGTCGCCGACTTCCCGCCGGATGGGCAGGGCCTCGTGGAAGTAGTCGAGGGCCCCCTGCGGATCCCCGAAGTCGTTGTACACGCTGCCGATGTTGTTCATCGTGACGGCTTCGCCGGCCCGGTCGCCGACTTCCCGCCGGATGGGCAGGGCCTCGTGGAAGTAGTCGAGGGCCCGCTGCCGATCCCCCAAGGCGGCGTACACGCTGCCGATGTTGATCAGGGTGGCGGCTTCGCCGGCCCGGTCACCGACTTCCCGCTGGATGGGCAGGGACTGGTGGTAGTGGTCGAGGGCCCGCTGCCGATCCCCCAACCTGCCGTACACGTGGCCGATGTTGGTCAGGATGGCGGCTTCGCCGGCCCGGTCACCGACTTCCCGCTGAGCGGGCAAGGCCTGGTGGAAGTAGTCGAGGGCCCGCTGCCGGTCCCCCAACCTGTTGTACACGCTGCCGATGTTGTTCAGGGTGGCGGAAGCGTTGCCCCGGTCGCCGGCCTGCTGGTACATGGTGAGGGCCTGCTGAAAGTCCTCCAGTGCCGGCCGGGGCCGACCGGTCGACGACCGCGCCCAGCCACGTTGGTAGAAGGCGCTGGCATCAGGGCCGAGGGTCAGCGTCGCGGTGGCCATGACCTCGACCGCGGCGAACCGCGAGGTACGCAGCCACACCCGACACACCCGGACACCGACATGCCGGGCGATCAGCGGCTGCCGACCGGCGACAGCAAGCCGATGCACCTCCACATGTCGGGCGACGGTGGCCGCCGTAGCGTGGGGAACGGGGCGCAATGGTGATGGTTCTCGATCCTCCATGCCGAATCCCCCTCGCTCTTCCCGCTGCTCCCGGTTGCCTGTTCGACGTGTCCACTGACCGGACCGTGGCACAAGAGCGGTGTCGCACGGTTGCACGGGTCGTCATTGTTCTTCCCACGACGGCCGGGACTTGGTCAGCGAGTCGGAAACCCGTCAGTCGGGTTCACCGAGCGGTCCCGGGACGCGAATAAACGTACAGTGGCCGCCAAAGTCCACCCGTTGATCGCCCGGCCCGCTCAGGGATCCGCGGTCCTGGGCGGGCTTGATCAGGCGCATCAGGGGAGGGTGCGGGTGATGGGGAACGCCACAGTGGAGGTGTCCGGGGCGCAGGCCGCGCGCTGGGCGGCAGAGCTGCGGTCCGCGCTGGTCGGAGCGATGAGGCCGGACGACAGCGTGTCGCCAGTGCAGGTGCAGCGGTCGGCCGAGATGGTGATCGCGGTCATCGGGCTGGTGTTCTCCGGGGTCGAGGTGGCCAAGACGATCGCCGAGTGGTGGAGCGCCCGCCGCCGGGAAGGCGTTGCGGTGACCGTGCTGCTGCCGGACGGCACCCGGATCGAGCTGGCCGAGGGCAGCCAGGCTCGGCTGGAGATCGCCATGCGGCAGGAAGGCACCGAGCCGCACTGAACTGACCGCCACGACGGGATGGGCAGATGGGCACCTTCGAACTGGAGGTCTTCGCGCAGACCTCGAACTACTACGAGCTGCGGCTGTCCGCCGACGGCGCGGCGCCACAGACCCGCAACCTGGACCGGGCGGCGGTCGATGAGCTGATCACGCTGGTACAGCGTGACTACAGCAGTGACGCCAACGCACAACGGGTGTACGGCGCGGTCCGGCTGGCTGAGCTGGGGGCGAGGCTGGCGGATTTCCTCGACGGCGATCAGCGGTGGCTGACCCCGATCCTGACCCATCCTGCCGGGGCGGTGTTGCGGATCGCCGCCGAGGAGCGGTTGCGGCACCTGCCTTGGGAACTGCTCGCCCGGGAGGGCACGTTCCTGACCGTGGCAGGGCGGGCACCGCTGTTGCCGGTTCGTGCGGTCGGCACCCACGCGGCACTGACCAGCCCGGTCATGCCGAACAACCGGCCGTTGCGGGTGTTGTTCATGGCAGCCTCGCCCGAAGGCGTCGAGCCGGTGCTCAACTTCGAGGCCGAGGAGGCGGCGATCCTCGCCGCTACCCGACGGACCGGCACCGACCTGGTGGTCGAGGAGAGCGGCACCCTGGAAGGGCTCCGGTTCCTGAGCCGCGCCTACGGGCCCGACCACTTCGATGTGCTGCATCTGAGCGGGCACGCCACCACCGACGGCGGGGAGCCGGTCTTCGTGGTGGAGGACGAGTTCGGCGGGCGCGCCAAGGCAACGGCCGACCAGATCGCCCAGGCGATGCAGGGACACTGGCCGAGACTGGTGTTCGTTTCCGGCTGCCTGACTGCTGACGCCCCCGGGGGTGGGGTTTTCCCCTCGATGAGCGAGAGCCTGGTCGACGCCGGCGCCCCCGCGGTGCTGGGCTGGGCGCTACCGGTGGGAGACGTGTCCGCCACCGATTTCGCCGCAGCTCTCTACCGGGCACTGGCTGACGGCGGGTCGTTGGACCAGGCCGTCATCGAGGCTCGCCGTCACCTGTTCCACGACAGGAAGAGCAACTACTGGCATCTGCTCCGGGTCTACGCCGACCGGTCGCCGCTGACGCCCCTGGTCACGCCGCTGCACACCCGGGGTCGCAGACGGTCGCAGGTGCGCGCCGCCGACCGGCAGTTCCTGGACCCGCAGACCCAACTGTCCCGGGTCGCGTCCCGCGCCGAGTTCGTCGGCCGACGGCGGATCATCCAGCGCTGTCTGCGTGCCCTCCGGCAACCCGCCGACACCCCCGACGCGGCGCAGGGCCTGCTGCTGGCCGGCATGGGTGGGCTCGGCAAGAGCAGCCTCGCCTCCCGGCTCCTGGAACGCATGCCCACCCACCAGCATGTCGTCTGGTATGGCCAGGTCGACGCCATCAAGTTCCGCGAACTGACCAGCAAGATCCGCTTCGACAGCGTCGAGCAGTCCGAAGAGGCCGGCAGAATTCTCGACAACGAGCTGGTTCCGCTCCTGACCCGGCTGCGGCACCTGCTCGACGTCGACGGGCTCCTTGGTGGGACACCCTGCCTGTTCGTGTTCGACGACTTCGAGACCGGCAACCTCGACATCCGCGACGACGGCAGCCACGTGCTCGCCCCGGCGATGGCCGAGATCCTGCCCGCCCTACTCGCGGCGATCCGCGACACCGGCAGCCCGAGCCGAGTGATCATCACCAGCCGCTACCGCTTCCCCACCCCGGCCGGCACCACCGTCGCCGTCGAGGCTCTGGAGACCCTCAGCCCCGTCGAGCGGACCAAGAAGATCGCCAATCTGGTCAACCTGCGCCCTGAATCCACCATCGACCCGGCCATCCGAGACCGGGCGATCGAGGCCGCGGCGGGCAATCCCCGCCTGCTCGACTGGCTCAACCGGATCGTCAACGATACCGCCCTCGACATCGATGGCCTGCTCACCGCCATCGAAAACGAGACCGACAGGTTCCGCCGCGAGACGGTGCTGGCCGACAACCTGCTCGACTCCCAGCCCCTCGAACTCCGTCGCATGCTCGCCAGGATCAACGTCGTCGAACTACCCGTGCCCGCCGCCACCGTCCACGCAATGCACCAACACGTCGACGCCGATCGGCACCTTCAGCGGGCCGTCCAACTCGGCCTACTCGAAGAGGGCATCGACCCCGAGACCCGCCAGCCCCGCTACTACGTCTCCAACGTCCTGCACCCCCTCGTCCGCCCTCTGATTACCGACGACGAGTACATCGAGGCATGCGCCGCCGCCGCCCAGTCCCTCTACCAACTCTGGGTCCTCGACCCCGCCGGTTCCGATGGCCACTGACCCAAGGGACCTCGCCCGATGGGTCGAGGTGCATCGACTTGCTGTCGCCGGTCGGCAGCCGGTGATCGCCCGGCATGTCGGTTACAGGGTGTGTCGGGTGTGGCTGCGTACCTCGCGGTTCGCGGCGGTCGAGGCCATGGCCACCGCGACCTTGACCCTCGGCCCGGATGCCAGCGCCCTCTACCAACGTGGCTGGGCGCGGTCGTCGACCGGTCGGCCCCGGCCGGCACTGGAGGACTACCAGCAGACTCTGACCTTGTACCAGCAGGCCGGCGACCGGGGCAACGAAGCCGCCACCCTGAACAACATCGGCAGTGTTTACAACGGTTTGGGGGATCGGCGGCGGGCCCTCGACCACTTCCACGAGGCCCTGCCCATCCTGAGGGAGGTCGGCGGGCGGGCCGGCGAAGCCGTCACCCTCAGCAACATCGGCCACGTGTACACCCGTTTAGGGGATCGACAGCGGGCCCTCGACCACTACCACCAAGCCCTCTCCATCCAACGGGAAGTCGGCGACCGGGCCGGCAAAGCCGTCACCCTCAACAACATCGGCCACGTGTACAACGGTTTGGGGGATCAGCAGCAGGCGCTGGACCACTACCACCAGGCCCTGCCCATCCAACGGGAAGTCGGCGACCGGGCCGGCGAAGCCACCACCCTCAACAACATCGGCAGCGTGCACGACGGTTTGGGGGATCAGCAGCAGGCGCTGGACCACTACCACCAGGCCCTGCCCATCCGGAGGGAGGTCGGCGACCGGGCCGGCGAAGCCGCCACCCTCAACAACATCGGCCACGTGTACACCGGTTTAGGGGCCCGGCGGCGGGCCCTCGACCACTACTACCAGGCCCTCCCCATTACGCGGGAGGTCGGCGACCGGGCCGGCGAAGCCGTCACCCGGTACAACATCGCGATGGCCCACCTGGCGGGCGGTGACCTCGACCAGGCGATCCGGGAACTCGAACACGTCGTCGCCCTCGATCGGCAGGTCGACCATCCCGACCTCGAAGCCGACACCGCCGTCCTCGAACAACTCCGCCGACAACGCTCTCTGCCTGACACGGCCAGGGGTCAATGAGGGCGGGTCAGGCTGGCGTAGATGTCCAGGTGTCGCTTGATGACCACGTCGGGGTGGAACGTCTGCTCGTACCGCAGCCGGGCCGGTGCGGAGAGCGCGGCGGCACCGGCCCGCGCGACCGGAAGCGCGGCGGCCAACGCGGCTGCTTCCGGCGGAACCACCCAGCCGGCGGTGCCGGTGACCAGGCCGGCCGGCACCGCAGGCGGACCTGCCGGCGGCGGGGAATGGCCGGCGACGGCGGAGGCGATCTCGGCGGCCCCGGTGCCGGCGGGCTCGTGCGGGGCGTCCGCCCCGACGAGGTACGGAATGCCGCCCAGCGCCGTCCCGAGCACGGGTCGGCCATTCGCCAACGCCTCGATGATCACGGTAGGCAGCACGTCGTGCCACATCGCGGCGGCGATCACCACGGCGCTCGCCTCAACCGCGGCCTGCACGCCGGCCCGGTCGAGCTGACCGAGGTAGACCACGTCGGGTCGCTCGGCGGCGGCCGCCTCCACGAGCGGGCGCAGCTCGCCGTCACCGGCCACCCGCAGCGTGCCCAGCGAACCCACCGGGTGCCGACGCCAGGCGTCCAGCAGCAGGTCGACGCCCTTCTCCGGAGAGAGTCGGGCCATGTAGAGGAACCCGTCGCCCAGCGGCGCCGGCCGACCCGGGTCGGGGATGGCGTTCGGCTTCACCACGATGCGTTCGTCCGGAATGCCGTAGTCGCGGAGGTGGTCGGCGATCGCCGAGGTGAGCGCGATGTACCGATCCACCGAGCGCCAGGTGCCCCGGTGCACGGCCAGGGTGGTCGCCATCAGCGCGCTCTGCACGGCCGAGTCGCGGTAGCAGCGGTGCTTGATCGCGGGCACACCCAACGCCCGGCCCTTGCAGTCCTGGCAGATCACGCCGTCGCGGAAGTAGATCCCCGACGAGCAGACCTGCCGGTAGTTGTGCACCGTCTGCACCACCGGCACGCCGTGCCGGTGCGCGGTCCGCACCACCCAGGGCGAGATCAGGGGGTACGGGTTGTGCAGGTGCAGAACGTCCGGTCGGTGCTCGGTGAGCAGGCGGCTCAGGTCGTGTTGTGCGCGGGGCGCCCAGATCGGCGATATCGGCAGCAGGGCCTTCGCCGACTTCGACATCGACGGGATCTCGTCCGAACTGCGAATGAAGGGCAGCACCTCGACCCCAGCGGCGGTGAGCTGGGCGATCTCCGAGTCGACGATCGTGTTCTCACCGGAGGGCTGGGCTTCCCGGTACCGGTTGTGGGCCACCACGATTCTCACGGAGCTTGCCTCTCGTTCGCGATTGCGGGACTCGCAAGCTCATTCCTCACGCTCACGGGAAAGAAGGCTACCGTTGTGTCGTGCCCGAACTACCGGAGGTTGAGGCGCTCGCGGGTTACCTGCGTCAGCGCGCGGTGGGGCGGCGCGTCGATCGGTTGGAGATCGCCGCGATCAGCGCCCTGAAGACGTACGAGCCGGCACCCACCGAGGTCGCCGGCCGGGCGGTGGTCGACGCCAGTCGGCACGGAAAGTTCCTCGACGTCCTCTTCGAGGGCGGCCTGCACCTGGTGGTGCATTTGGCGCGAGCAGGCTGGCTGCACTACCGGGAGGCGTTCCCCGCCACCACCCCGCTCCGTCCGGGCAAGGGCCCGATCGCGGTGCGGGTACGCCTGGATGACGGTTCCGGCTTCGACCTCACCGAGGCCGGCACCCAGAAGAAGCTGGCCGCGTATCTGGTCACCGACCTCGCGACGGTCCCCGGGGTGGCCAAGCTGGGCCCGGACGCGCTCGCCGCGGATCTGCCCCTCTTCGCCGAGCGGCTGCGGAGCAGGCGGGGGCAGGTCAAGGGGGTGCTGACCGACCAGTCGGTGCTGTCCGGGGTGGGCAACGCGTACTCCGACGAGATTCTGCACGCCGCGAAGCTGTCCCCGTTCGCGATCACCGATCGGCTCACCGACGCCCAGATCGCCACCCTGCACGCCGCCACCCGACAGGTTCTCGGCGACGCTGTCGAGCGGTCCCTCGGTCAGCGGGCCGCGGAACTGAAGGGCGAGAAGCGCTCCGGGCTGAAGGTGCACGCCCGCACCGGGCTGCCCTGCCCGGTCTGCGGGGACACCGTGCGCGAGGTGTCGTTCGCCGACTCCAGCCTCCAGTACTGCCCGACCTGCCAGACCGGCGGCAAGCCACTGGCTGACCGTCGGTTGTCTCGTCTCGTACGGTGAGTAATTGCACTTCAGGACTACGGAGCGGAATCGCCCTCACTGAGTGAAAGCTCCGGTCCGCCGTTCTGGTCACGCGCGTATCCATCGGTATAGTGGCCCGGTCCCCGGCTTCTGAAATGGTGCGGAGCCGGCCAGATCCCGCCAGCACCGGCGGTCGCCAATCTCCTTCGGGGCGACGACCGGTCGGAGCCCGCGTGGGAGACTGGGACGGTGGGCGACCCGGGCCTTCACGCCGAGTGAGCGGCCCGTGTCATGCGGGAGGACATGGGTGAGGTGACGGCAAGCCTCCAGCGCCCGGTAACCAACGAAGGCCGGAGCAGACTCGTGCGGCACGTCGACAGCTTCGAGATCCAGCCGCCGACGCCGCCGTCCCACAACGGCGTCCCTCGGTCGGCCTGGACGAGGGCGCGACGCCGTGTCTCCCGCTGGCACCGCCCCTACATCGCGATACTGCTGCTGCTCGACTTCGGCGCGGCGGCGTTCGCCAGCTGGATCGCGATCCAGCTCTTCGACCAGGCCGCCTCCGGGTTCAACGACCTCAAGCAGGACCCGACCTGGTTCCACACCGTCTCCTACCTGCTGCTCCCGCTCGGCTGGGTGGTCATCCTCTGGAGCAACCGGGCCTACGACCGGCGCTACCTGGGGCTCGGCCCAGACGAGTTCAAGCGGGTCATCCGGGCCGCGGTGACCGTCGCCGCGAGCGTCTCGTTCCTCGCGTTCGCCACCAAGACCGCGCTGTCCCGCTGGACGGTCGGCACGGCACTCCTCGGGGCGCTGCTGCTGATCCTGTGGGGCCGTTTTGTCGCCCGGTGGGCGCTGCACTACATCCGGCGGCGGGCCGGCCAGGCCGCTCACCGGATGGTGCTGGTCGGCACCCTGCCCGAATGCCTGGAGGTCTACGCGGCGGTCACCCGCAGCCCGGCCGCCGGGCTGATGCCCGTCGCCATCCACATCACCGACGGGTACGCGGCGGCCAGAGGCATGCCGACCCCGGTTCCGGTGTACGCCGGACGCGACGTCCTGGCCCTGGTCCGTGAGGTCGGTGGGGACACCATCGCCGTCTGCGGGTCGGCCAGCGCCGAGCCGGGCGAGTTGCGCCGGCTGGCGTGGCAGTTGGAGGGCTCCGGCGTCGACCTGGTGGTCGCCCCGCAGCTCACCGACATCGCCGGCCCCCGGGTGCACATCCGGCCCATCGAGGGTCTGCCGCTGCTGCACGTCGAGGAGCCGACCCTCTCCGGGCCGGCGCTGCTGGCCAAGAACCTGATGGACCGGGTCGCCGCCGGCCTCGGCCTGCTGCTGCTGATCCCGCTCTTCCTGGCCATCGCCGTGGCGATCCGGATCTCCGACCCCGGGCCGGTCTTCTTCCGCCAGCCCCGGGTGGGGCACGAGGGGCGCACGTTCCGGGTGTGGAAGTTCCGGACCATGTACGTCAACGCCGAGGACCGGCTGGCCAGCCTGGTGGATCGGAACGAGACCGACGGCATGCTGTTCAAGATGAAGGAGGACCCTCGGGTCTTCCCGGTCGGTCGCTTCCTGCGGGCCACGTCGCTCGACGAGCTGCCGCAGCTGATCAACGTGCTGTGGGGCGAGATGTCGCTGGTCGGGCCCCGCCCGCTGCCGGCCGACGACGGTGACTTCCTGGGTGACGTGCGGCGCCGACTGCTGGTCCGCCCCGGCATGACCGGGCTGTGGCAGGTCTCCGGCCGCTCCGACCTGTCCTGGGACGAGTCGGTCCGACTGGACCTCTACTACGTCGACAACTGGTCGCTCGCGTATGACCTGAGCATCCTGTGGCGGACCGTCGGGGTGGTGCTCGCCCGCAAGGGCGCGTACTAGAGGGTTGGCGCGCGGGCTCGCAGGGGCGAGGATCGCTGCGTGGCTGCCAACCTCTCCGCCGTGGTCGGCGTCGTCTCACTCGTCACCGCGCTGACCGCGGCTCTGCTGGCGGTGCTGCGGCTGCGGGCCCGCCGTGGCATCGCCACCGCCACCCAGCGGGCCACCTACGAGGTGCTACACACCGCCGGCCTGGCCGCCGAGCCGCTGCGGGCGGGGTTGAGCGAGGCTGGCGCGGCGAAGGCCGTACGGCATCTGCGGGCGCTGGTGGGCGCGGTCGGGCTGGCGCTCGCCGACGCCGACCGGCTGCTCGCCCTCGACGGGCGCGGCACGCACCACGGGGAGCAACTGCTCGCGGCGGCGCAGCGGACTGTGGGCAGCGGCCGCTCGACGGTGCTGGGTGAGCAGGAACTGCACTGCGACCGGGTCGACTGCCCGGTCCGCGGGGCGGTGGTCGCGCCGTTGCTGGGGGCCGACGGCCGGGTGGTGGGCGCTCTGGTGGCGGTCGCCGACAGCCCGCCGCCTCCAGGGTTGGTGCAGGCCACCCTTGAGACGGCGCACTGGGCCGGCAACCAGCTCGCCCTGGCCGAGCTGGACTCGTCGCGGGAGCGGCTGGCCCGCGCCGAGATCCGTGCATTGCGGGCGCAGATCAGCCCGCACTTCATCTACAACGCGCTGACCGCCATCGGCTCGTTCGTCCGCACCGACCCGGAGCGGGCCCGGGAGTTGATCCTGGAGTTCGCGGAGTTCACCAGGTACTCGTTCCGGGCGCACGGGGAGTTCACCACGCTGGCCGAGGAGCTGCGGTCGATCGACCGCTACCTGACCATCGAGCGGGCCCGGTTCGGCGACCGGTTGCAGGTGCGGTTGCAGATCGCCCCGGAGGTGCTGCCGGTGACGCTGCCGTTCCTCTGCCTCCAGCCGCTGGTGGAGAACGCGGTTCGCCACGGGTTGTCCCGCAAGCCGGGCACGGGCATGGTGAGCATCGAGGCCCGGGACGCGGGAGCCGAATGCCACATCACGGTGGAGGACGACGGAGTGGGAATGGATCCGACCACGCTGACCGCCGGCATCGCCGAGCTGGCCCGCAGCACCGGCGACCCCGGTGACGACACGGGCCAGCACGTCGGCCTCTCCAACGTCGACGAGCGGTTGCGCTCGGTCTTCGGGGACCGGTTCGGCCTGGTCGTGGAGACCGGGTTGGGCTCGGGCACGAAGGTGAGCATGCGGGTGCCGAAGTTCCACCCGGGCGTACGGGCAGGGTCGTGAGCGAGCGGACCGGGACGGGGGCGGTGAACGCGACCGGTTTCCTGCGCGTCCTCGCGGTGGACGACGAGCCGCCCGCGCTCGACGAGCTGGCGTACCACCTGCGGGCCGACCCCCGGGTGGCCCGCCTGCACACGGCCGGGGATGCCACCGAGGCGCTCCGGTTGCTGCGCGACGGTGACGTGGACGTGGTCTTCCTGGACATCCGGATGCCCGGCCTGGACGGGATGGAGCTGGCCCGGGTGCTGCGCCGGTTCGCCCGGCCACCGGCGATCGTGTTCGTCACCGCGTACGACGACGGCGCGGTGGACGCCTTCGATCTGGGCGCCACCGACTACGTGCGGAAACCGGTGCGCGCCGATCGGCTGGCCGAGTCACTGCGCCGGGTGATCGGCTCGCGGGTGGTGCCGTCGCACCCGGCGGCGCTGGCCCGCGCGGAGGAGGACCCGACCATCCCCATCGAGCTGGCCGGCACCACCCGGATGCTGCCCCGCTCGGCGGTGCGCTGGGTGGAGGCGCAGGGGGACTACGCCCGGTTGCACACCGCTGAGGGGTCGCACCTGGTGCGGGTCTCGCTGGCCACGCTCGCGGAGCGCTGGGCCGATGCCGGCTTCGTCCGGGTGCACCGGTCGTACCTGGTGCAGTTGAAGTTGATCGCGGAGTTGCGGTTGGTCAACTCCGGCCACGTGGTGGTGATCGACTCGACCGAGCTGCCGGTGAGCCGGCGGCACACCCGGGAGCTGAAGGACAAGCTGGTCAGGGCCGCGAAGCAGGACTGGAGTCGCTGAGCCGGGAATGGAAGCAGCCCTACCGTACGTTGTACGCTAGTCCGTACGACTTCCGGGAGGCCTGCCGTGACCGAGACCCCGTTCGACGCCGCATCCGAGTTCGACAACCAACTCGACCGACTGGTGCAGCTCGGTTACCCCGCCCTCGCCGGGCTGACCGAGAACGCCTTCCGCGACCTGGTCACGCCACTGCGGGCCACTGCCGTCGAGGGGGCCGCCGGACTGCCCGCCCCCACCGACGCCCGGGTGCCGTTCCTGCTGGTCATCACCCGGGACCTGATCGGTGTGCCGGAACGGGTGGAGCTCACCACACTGGCCGGCAAGCGCAAGCCCGGCGTCATCGACCGGAACTACACCGAGGACGACCTGCCCCGCTTCGACCCGATCAAGGAGCTGGAGGTCCCGGCCGGTCCGGCGTACCTGCTCTTCGACGTCGACCGGGGCGAGGAGTTCCGCAATCTGGCCCCGGCCACGGCCATGGAGGGGATCACCGCTCAGGGCCGGTTGCCGCTGAGCATCGACGAGGGGCTCGCCTTCATCACGCTGCACCCGGCCGCGTTGGCGAGCAACCGGTGCTTCTCGCTGGTCGGCTCCCGCTGTGGCGACAAGCGGGTGCCGGCGCTGTGGATCAGCCAGGGCGCACCCAAGCTCGGCTGGTGCTGGTACGGCAACCCGCACACCTGGCTCGGCTCCGCCTCGGCCCGACCGGAGCGCATCCCGTTGAAGATCTCGTAGGCCTGGTCGTCCTCGGGGAGGCCCTGGAGTTCCCACACGCCAGTCGGCATGATCCCCGAGTTATCCACAGCCGTGCGCGGTTCTCCACAGGTTATTCACAACGCAAACCACTGATCTCCACGGCCGCTCCCTACAGTCAGGACCCATGAACGAACGTCGGGTACTGGTGGTCGAGGACGAACGGACCATCGCCGAGTCCATCGCCGCCCGACTGCGGGCCGAGGGATTCACCGTGGAGATCGCGGCGGACGGGCCCAGCGCGGTCGCGCAGTTCCACGCCGGACAGCCGGATCTCGTCGTCCTCGACGTGATGCTGCCGGGCTTCGACGGACTGGAAGTGTGCCGCCGGATCCAGGCCGACCGGCCGGTGCCGGTGCTGATGCTCACCGCGCGGGACGACGAGACCGACCTGCTCGTGGGGCTGGCGGTCGGCGCGGACGACTACCTCACCAAGCCGTTCTCCATGCGGGAACTCACCGCCCGGGTGCATGTCCTGCTGCGTCGGATGGAGCGGGCCGCCGCCACTCCCGCGCCGCCTGCCATCCGCCTCGGCGACATCGAGATCAACCAGGCCGAGCGACGGGTCCGCCGGGCCGGGGCGGACGTGCACCTCACCCCTACCGAGTTCGACCTGCTGGTCCACCTCGCGGGACGACCCCGCACGGTGCTCCCCCGGGAACGGCTGCTCGCCGACGTCTGGGGATGGGTCGACGGGAGCGGCACCCGCACCGTGGACAGCCACATCAAGGCTCTGCGCCGCAAGCTCGGCGCCGACCTGATCCGGACCGTCCACGGCGTCGGGTACGCCCTGGAGATGCCCGCGTGATCGGCCGCGCGTTCGACTGGCTGGAACGGGTGCTACCGCGTCCACTGGATCCCGTCCGCTCGATCAAGATGAAGCTCGGCGTCCTGCTGGTCGCGTCCTGGGCCGTGGCCATCGGTTACTTCTGGTACGGCATCGGTTGGCTCCCGCCCGGCACGGCGGTCACCAGCATCTGCATCGCGCTGGTGACCTCGCAGGTGCTCGCCCACGGGATGACGTCGCCGCTGCGCGAGATGACGGCGGCCGCCGGCGCGATGGCCCGCGGCGACTACACACGTCGGGTGCGCGCCACCTCCCGCGACGAGGTCGGCGAGCTGGCCCAGGCGTTCAACAAGATGGCCGAGGACCTGCACGCCTCCGACCAGCGCCGACGCGAGCTGATCGCGAACGTCTCGCACGAGCTGCGTACGCCGATCACCGCGTTGCAGGGCGTGCTGGAGAACATGGTGGACGGGGTCGCCGACCCCGAACCGGCAGCGCTGCGTTCGGCGTTGGCCCAGACCCAACGGCTCGGGCACCTCGTCGCGGACCTGCTCGACCTGTCCCGACTCGACGCCGGGGTGGTGCCGCTGCGGCGGGTACGCATCGACGTGTGGGACTTCCTCGACGAGGCGGTGGAGCACGCCACCGCCAGCGCGTCCGGTGCCGGTCTGGACGTGCGCTTCGAGCTCCGGGAGCTGCCGACACCGCTGACGGTCCACGCGGACCCGTGGCGGCTGCACCAGGTCTTCGCGAACCTCCTCGACAACGCGGCCCGACACAGCCCACCCGGCGGCACGGTACGGGTGTGCGCCGAGGAACACGGCGACCAGCTCCGCTTCGAGGTGAGCGACGAGGGCCAGGGCATTCCACCGGCGGAGCGTTCCCGGGTGTTCGAGCGCTTCACCCGCGGCGACCGGTCGGCCGGCGGCGGGACCGGGCTCGGCCTGGCCATCGCCCGGTGGGTCGTCGAACTGCACGGCGGTCGGATCGGTGTCCTCGATCCCGCCGGACCGGACCGGGGTGGCCGGCCCGGCTGCCGCATCCAGGTCACCATCCCGTGCGACGGGCCATACCGAGAAGAGGCAGCATGACCAGCCCTGGCAGTACCCCTCTCCCGGCCAACGGGCCGACCGGACCGCCGGTCTCCCCGGTCGTCGGCCCCGGCCCGGCTGCCACACCGGTCGCCGGCCGACCTCAGGCGTGGCCTGTCGCACCCGCCCCGCCCAGGCCCCCGTCGCTGATCCAGCGCCGCTGGCCGGGGCCGTCCGGACCTGCCCGTCCGCTGGTGCTGGGGGCGCTGGCGGCTGCGGCGGTCATCGGGGCGTCGACCCTGACGATGCTTCGTCCCGGCCTCGGCTGGCTGGTGGCCGCGCTGGCCGTCACCGCTGCCCTCGGCACCGCCAGCGTCGTCCGTTCCGGGAGGCCGTCCCCGACGGGGAGCGCCATCACACCGACCAGCGCGGCGGTACCGCAGGGACCGACCTCCGCGCCGGAGCGGACTGTCCAGGCGGATCCGGCCGCCGCGCCCGAGCCGACCGTCCAGACGGCCACCGCCCGTCCCGGTGCCACGGGGGCACCGGGGCGGGCGGTACAGGCCCTCTGGGCCGCCGCGACGGTCGCGTTGGTCGCCGTCGGCACGGTCCGGGCCGCCGGCTGGCTCTTCGCCCTCTGCCTGCTCGCGGCGGCGGTGACCGGGGCTCTCGCGGTGACCGGTGGGCGAAGCCCGCTCGGCATGCTGGTCGCCGTGACGCTGCCGCCCGCCGCGACGGTACGGGCGCTTCCGTGGGCGGTACGCGGAGTACGCGACACCCGCCCGGCAGGGTCCGGGGTCGGCTTCGGACGAATCCTCACCAGCCTGGCCGTCTCCGCCGTCCTGCTGACGCTGTTCGGGCTGCTCTTCTCCTCCGCCGACGCGGTCTTCGCCGAACTGGTCACCGGTCTGCTGCCCGACATCTCGCTACCCGGCGTGATCGGCTGGACGTTCCGCCTGGTGGTGATCGGCGGTGGTCTGCTCGGCGGCGCGTACCTGATCAGCCGCCCACCCGACCTGGAGGGCCTGCGACCGAGGCCGTCACGACCGGTCCACCGACTGGAGTGGACCCTCCCGCTGGTGTTGCTCGACGCCCTGTTCGCCGCGTTCGTGCTGGTCCAGCTGACGGTGTTGTTCGGCGGCGCGGGGCACGTGCTGCGTACGGCCGGGCTCACCTACGCCGAGTACGCCCGTGGCGGGTTCTGGCAACTGCTCGCCGTCACCGCGCTCACCCTGCTGGTGATCGCGGTCGCCGCCCGCCGGGCGTCGCAGGCCACCCGCGCGGACCGGCTGCTGGTCCGCGTACTGCTCGGCACGCTCACCGCGCTCAGTCTGGTGATCGTCGCCTCGGCGCTCTACCGGATGCAGGTCTACGCCGACGCGTACGGGGCGACCCGGCTGCGGCTTGTCGTGGCGACCATGGAACTGTGGCTCGGGCTGCTCTTCGTCCTGGTCGGGGTCGCCGTGGTGCGGCTGCGGGCCGAGTGGCTGCCCCGGTTGGTGATCGGTACGGCGGTGCTGGCGCTGCTCGGGTTGGCGCTCGTCAATCCGGACCGGCTGATCGCCGACCGGAATGTCGACAGGTACCTGGAGACCGGCCGGTTGGACGTCGGGTACGTGTCCGGGTTGTCCGCCGATGCGGTACCCGCGTTGGCCCGACTGCCCGATCCGATGCGCATCTGCGCACTGACGCAGATCGCCGCCGAGCAGCCCCGGGACGGCCTCTGGGCGACGAACCTCGGCCGGCTGCGGGCCCGAGCGGAACTCGACACGATTCCGCTGAACCGCACCCTGACCTACTGCCTCGAACTAAGACGCTGGTGAGCGTGAGCGCTTGACAATCGCGTACGGCGGGCGAGACTGCCGGGGTGGCCAAGCAACTCCCCGACGTGGGGTCGAGCGGTGCGGTGCCGCCGCCCCGGCGGTCCCGGATCGTGCTGGCCGAGATCACCAGGCAGGACACCCGCGCCGAGCGGACCCGCGCCGAGCTGGCCCAGCAGACCCAGGTCGGCGAGGCGCTGGTCCGCGGCCTGGTCCGGGCCCAACTCGCGCTGGCGCTGCGGCTGTCCCTGGTGGTGGCCATCGGGTTGGGCGGGCTGCCCTGGCTGTTCGCGATCGCGCCCTCGCTCGGCCGGACCACTGTCGCCGGCGTCAACCTGCCGTGGCTGCTGCTCGGGGTGGTCTCCTTTCCATTCCTGATCGCGGTGGGCTGGGCGTACGTGCGGCTGGCCGAGCGCAACGAGCAGGACTTCACCGACCTGGTGCAACGGCCGGAGCGCTGAGTGGGCAACGACTTCGTGGTCCCGGCCATCGTCGCGGTCACCCTGGTCACCGTCGGGATCGGCTTCTACGGGCTGCGGTTGGCCCGGACCACGTCCGACTTCCTGGTGGCGTCCAGGGCGATCAGTCCGACCTGGAACGCCGCCGCCATCGGCGGGGAGTACCTGTCGGCAGCGAGCTTCCTCGGTATCGCGGGGC
The DNA here is from genome assembly GCF_040649115.1 of Micromonospora sp. NPDC049049. Taxonomy (NCBI): domain Bacteria; kingdom Bacillati; phylum Actinomycetota; class Actinomycetes; order Micromonosporales; family Micromonosporaceae; genus Micromonospora; species Micromonospora sp. NPDC049049. Next base: position 87,625 of record NZ_JBEZEX010000003.1, read on the forward strand.
TGGTCCTCAAGTACGGCGTCGACGTGCTCTGGTACCCGGTCGGGTTCGCCGCCGGGTACCTGGCCCTGCTGCTCTTCGTGGCCGCGCCGCTGCGCCGCTCCGGTGCGTTCACCCTGCCCGACTTCTGCGAGTTGCGGCTGGGCTCGCGTCGACTCCGCATCCTGGCCACCGCCTTCGTGATCTTCATCGGTTGGCTGTACCTGGTGCCGCAGCTCCAGGGCGCCGGGCTGACCCTGGCCACGGTGGCCGGCTCCCCGTACCCTCTCGGAGCCCTGCTGGTGGCGGCCGTGGTCACCGCGAACGTGGCGCTGGGCGGCATGCGCGCGATCACCTTCGTGCAGGCGTTCCAGTACTGGCTCAAGCTGACCGCTCTCGCCGTACCGGTGATCTTTCTGGCCCTGCAGTGGCAGGCCGACGGCCGCCCGGCGGTGACCCCGCCGGACGGGCCGACGTTCCGGGCCTCGACCACCGTCGTGGTCGAGCACCGCGCGGCCCTCACCCTGCCCAACGGTGACATCCGGGAGGTACGCCCCGGCGACGAGTTGACCTTCGCCGCCGGTGATCCGGTGCCGAACGTCTCCGGGGTGGCCACCGACGCCAACGACTGGTTGCTGCCCAGCGCCGCCGGTGACGACGACCGGGGGCTGTTCGCCACGTACTCGCTGATCCTGGCCACCTTCCTGGGCACCATGGGCCTGCCGCACGTGCTGGTGCGCTTCTACACCAATCCGGACGGCGCGGCGGCCCGTCGGACCACCCTGGTCGTGCTGGCGTTGGTCGGCGCGTTCTACCTGCTGCCCACTCTCTACGGGGTCCTCGGCCGGATCTACACCCCGCAGTTGCTGCTCAGCGGCCAGACCGACGCGGTGGTGGTGCTGCTACCCGAGGCCGCCCTGGGTGACGGCCTGGCTGGGCGGTTGCTCGCCGCGCTGGTCGCCGCAGGCGCCTTCGCGGCGTTTCTCTCCACCTCGTCCGGCCTGCTGACCAGCGTCGCCGGGGTGATTTCGACGGACGTGCTCGGTCGGGGATCGGTACGCGGGTTCCGGCTGGCCACCGTCATCGCCGGTGGTGTGCCAGCGTTGCTGGCGCTGCACGTTTCCGGGCTGGACGTCTCGCAGGTCGTCGGGCTGGCCTTCGCGGTCGCCGCGTCGAGCTTCTGCCCGCTGCTGGTGCTCGGCATCTGGTGGCGCGGGCTGACCGACGTGGGCGCCACCGCCGGCGTGGTGGCCGGCGGCGGCGCGGCGATCGGCGCGGTGCTGGTCACCGTGCTCGGCCCACCGCTGTCCGGCTGGCCGGCCACGCTCATCGCCCAGCCGGCCGCCTGGACGGTGCCACTGGCCTTCACCGTGATGGTCGCCGTGTCGATGGCAACCCGCCGCCGCGCACCAGCCGACGTCGCCGCCACCATGCTCCGCCTGCACACTCCAGAAGCCCTCCGCATGCAGTGAGCGCCAACGCCCGGCCCCGGTCTCGCGCCAACGCCGGCGCCGATCTTGCAGTTTCGGTGGTGGATACGAGTGTTTATGCACCTTGTGTCGGTGCAGAAAGTGCAAGATCGCGTCGCGGTCCGCCTCGGGGATGATCGCGGGTCCGTCTGTCGCTGGAGGGCGGAACTGGTGATCGGCGGATAACGTCGGCGCATGACTGTTGAGCACCCCGCGCTCGCACTGCGTGGCCTGGCCAAGCGGTTCGACGGCACGATCGCGGTGGCCGGCGTCGACCTGGACGTCCCCGCCGGCTCCTTCTACGGCCTGCTCGGCCCGAACGGCGCCGGCAAGACGACCACGCTGTCGATGGCTGTCGGGCTGTTGCGACCGGACGCCGGCTCTGCCTGGGTGCTCGGGCACGACGTCTGGCAGGACCCGGTCACCGCCAAGCGGCTGCTCGGCGTGATGCCCGACGGGGTCCGGTTGTTCGACCGGCTGACCGGGGCGGAGCTGCTGGCGTACAACGGGTTGTTGCGGGGGATGGACCCGGCGGTGGTCGACCAGCGGGCCGCCGAGCTTCTGGACGTGCTGGCGCTCGGCGACGCCGGTCGCACGCTGGTGGTGGACTACTCGGCGGGCATGAAGAAGAAGATCGGCCTGGCCTGCGCGCTGCTGCACGGTCCTCGGGTGCTGGTGTTGGACGAGCCGTTCGAGGCTGTCGACCCGGTGTCCGCAGCGCTGATCCGGGACATCCTCACCCGGTACGCGGCCGGTGGCGGCACCGTGGTGTTCTCCAGTCACGTCATGGAGGTCGTCGAGCGGTTGTGCTCGCACGTGGCGATCCTCGCTCAGGGCGTCATCAAGCGGGTCGGGACCATCGACGAGGTTCGCGGCGGTCGCTCGTTGGAGCAGGTCTTCGTCGAGGTGGTCGGCGGGCGCACCGCTACCGGCGAGGAGCTGTCGTGGCTCTCCCAGTGAGCGCGGACGCCACCCCCGCCGCGCCGCTACGGTCGGTCTCCGCTCGACACTTCGTACGGCTCAAGCTGCGGGTGATGGGCAACAACTTCCGGGGCCAGGGCTGGCGGATCGCCCTGTTCATCGGCGGCGCGTTGCTCGGGCTCTGGTTCGCGGCCAGCGGGTTCTTCCTCTTCGCCGCGCCGGGCCTGGCCGGCAACGGCCGGTACGCGGTGCTCGTCGCGGCGGCCGGCGGCGGGCTGCTGGTGCTCGGCTGGCTGCTCCTGCCACTTGTCTTCTTCGGCGTGGACGAGACGCTCGATCCAGCCCGGTTCGCGCTGCTGCCACTGCCCCGGCGCACGTTGGTGACCGGCCTGTTCGCGGCGGCTCTGGTCAGCGTGCCGGTGCTCGCGGTGCTCCTCGCGACGTCCGGGCTGGTGCTGACCGCCTGGTCGTTGGGTGGCTGGTCGGCGGGGTTGGTCGCCGCCGTGGGTGTGCTCGCCGGGCTCCTGCTCTGTGTTGCGGCGAGCCGTGCGGTGACCAGCGCCTTCGCCACCATGCTGCGGTCCCGACGGGTCCGCGACCTGGCAGCCGTGCTGCTGGCGGTGACGGCGGCGCTGCTCGGCCCTCTCCAGGTCATCGGCCTCGCCGCGCTACGGGAGGCGGACTGGAGCCGGTTGAGCGGTGTGGCGACCGTGATCGGTTGGACGCCGTTGGGCGCCCCGTGGACGCTCGGCATCGACGTGGCCCAGGGGCGTGCGTGGGCGGCACCGGTCAAGTTGCTGATCACTGTGGTGGCGCTCGGCGGCCTGCTGGCCTGGTGGTCCCGGTCGCTCGAGTCGGCGATGGTGGGCGCGGCGAGCGGCGGTAAGGCACCGGTTCGACGCGGGGTCGCGGGTGGCGCGGTCGCCCAACTGTTCCCCCGGGCCGCTGGCTGGGCCCGCCGGGACCGGTTCGGTGCCCTGGTCGCCCGGGAGGCCCGTTACTGGTGGCGGGACGCGCGCCGCCGCGCCAACCTGATCTCGATCGCGGTGGTCGGCATCTTCGTGCCCGTCTTCGTCAACGTCACCGGCGGCGACTTCGCTGCCATGGACAGCGGGGGGTTGACGGCGGCTGCCAACGACAGCTCGCCGGTCGTGGTCACCATTTCCATGGTTCTCGTGGGTGTGCTGGCCGCCGCCACCCTGGCCAACCAGTTCGGTTTCGACGGCAGCGCGTACGCCGCGAACGTGGTGGCCGGCGTGCCCGGCCGGGTCGAGCTGCGGGCGAGGATGACGGCCTTCTCGCTGTACGTGCTGCCGATGCTGGCGTTCGTGTCGGTGGTGCTGTCGGTGCTGCTCAGTCGACCCGGATGGATCGGGCTCACCTTCGGCAGCCTGGTCGCCACCTACGGCGTCGGGCTGGCGGTGAACAGCCTGGTCTCGGTGCTCGGTGCGTACTCACTGCCGGAGACCAGCAACCCGTTCGCGATGAACAGCGGCGCGGGCCTCACGAAGGGGCTGCTCACCCTGCTGAGCATGCTCGCCTCGGCGGTAGCCGCGGTGCCGATGGTGGTGGCCGCCGCGCTGCTCGGTGACGCGTGGCTCTGGCTGGCCCTGCCGGTCGGCGCGGCGTACGGGCTGGGCGCGGCGCTGCTGGGCGCGTACCTGGCCGGCGACGTGCTGGACCGCCGCCAGCCGGAACTCCTGGCCACTGTCACCCCGCGCCGTTAACCGACGGGCAGGTTGTCCGCGACCTCAACGCAGTTGCCGCCGGAGTCAGTCGACCGAGCAGAGGTGCGCCATCGTGGTTCGTTGATCGTCATGGGGTCACCTTCAGCTTCCGGATCAGATCCATCGAGGCGCTTGTGGACAGCGCTTCGCCGAGCAGGCTATCCCATTTGCGATCAATCAACCGGAGTGTCTCCGGGTCGTCCTCTCCGGTAAGTACGTGACCGCGCTGTGTAGTAAGCCCTGGCATCCTCCGCTGTCCGCGCCTTGCCGTCCAGGGTGGAGGGCACGCGGCCCGGCCGGTGGAGGCGACGTCCCGGCGACCGGGTCCTGCGTTCGGGCCGCCCCGGTCATCCCCCCGGCCGGGGCGGCCCTCGTCGACGAAAGGAGATCGGCCATGTTCGGGCTCATCCGGGGCAGGAACGGGCGCTGTGGTCTTACTGGAAAAGGAAGGCGGCCGCGCCGGGCGCGACCGGATCGGAGCGGTCGGCAGGCCCGCCGAATCAACCACCCGCGTGGGCTGACGGGCCGACGGTGGCCCTGCCGCGACCCGGCCGGGCCGGTTGGCTGACCCCGGCGCAGACCTGGCGGGCGAACGGCGGGCGCTGGTGAACCCCGCAGCCCAGCCTGCGGATCGGGCCTCCGACCAGGCAGGCGACCGCACGACGCACCGCACCAGGGATCGGTGTCTCACCGCGAGCGTGATGTCCCTGAGGCATCAATATGACTCACAGACATCACCCTCATTCGGGCATTGCCCTCCGCCGAGCGGACCGCGCCGCAGCCGGGCGACCACCACACCTCCCCGGGCGGCCGGAGAGCCGACGTGAGCCGACCGCACCTGCCGATGCGGCCCGCCGACCTGCACGAGCGCTTCCTTGGTTGGGCGAGGGCCCGGGGCGGCACAATGTTTCACGTGAATCATGAGCCGGGTGCCGAGATCCACCACACCGATCCGTTCGCGGTGCCGACCGGGCAACGGTCGCCGGTACGCCGGCTGCGTGGTCGCCTCGCCGCACCGGTGACCCTCTGGACGGCGCCCGGTCCGGCCGGGCTGACCGTCTCGTCCACCCTGGTGGCCGAGGGGGAACCCGACCGGCTGCTCGGGCTGATCGACCCGGAGTCCGACCTCTGGGCGTCGGCCGAGGAGTCGGGTCGGTTCGCTGTCACGCCGCTCGGCCCGCCGCACCGGCAGCTCGCCGACCGGTTCGCCGGCCTCTTCCCCGCCCCGGGCGGGCTCTTCGCGACCGGCGCGTGGAACGAGACGCCGTACGGGCCGGTTCCGGCGGACGCCGGTGGCTGGGCCGGGTGCCGGCTGGACACCGCCCGGGAGTACGGCTGGGGCCTGCTGGTCGAGGCCACCATCGAGGCGGTCGACCTGACCGGGGAGGCCACCCCGCTGCTGCACTACCGGGGTCGCTACCACGAGCTGCCGATCTGAACGGAAGCCTCCCCATGAGGCGACCGATCACCGCAGTGACCTGAGTCACTTGGCGCAGCCAGCCAACCGCTCGGCGCACTCGCCGACCGGCGTCGATCTCAGCCTTCCCTGCCGGGGAGTGCGCTCTCTACGGTGCGCGAAACTCCTCTGACGCCTGTGAAGGTGGTGATCCACAGATGTCCACGGACACACCCGCTCCGGCCGCTTCCCAGTCGGACAAGTACCTGGCCGTACAACGGTCGGACGAGTTCGCCGGGCTGCGGCGTGCGCTGCGCGGCTTCGTCTTCCCGATGACCGTCGCGTTCTTCCTGTGGTATGCGCTCTACGTCATTCTCTCCGCGTACGCCCGGGACTTCATGGGCACGAAGCTGTTCGGCAGCAACATCAACGTCGCACTGGTCTTCGGCCTGCTCCAGTTCGTCTCCACGTTCGTGATCGCCTGGCTCTACTCCCGGTACGCGGACCGGAAGATCGACCCCATCGCGGACCGGATCCGCGCCGAGATCGGGGAGGTGACCCGTGAAGACGGTTCACGCGGTTGAGTCGTTCCTCGCGGCTGAGGCGGGCAATCACACCGCCCGCAACCTGACCATCACGCTCTTCCTGGTCTTCGTGGCGGTGACCCTGGGCATCACCATCTGGGCCAGCCGGCAGACCAAGACGGCTACCGACTTCTACGCGGGCGGCCGGTCCTTCTCCGGTTTCCAGAACGGCATGGCGATCGGCGGCGACTACATGTCGGCCGCTTCGTTCCTCGGCATCGCCGGCATCATCGCGTTGTACGGCTACGACGGCTTCCTCTACTCGATCGGCTTCCTGGTCGCCTGGCTGGTGGCCCTGCTGCTCGTCGCGGAGCTGCTGCGCAACTCGGGCCGGTACACGATGGCGGACGTGCTGGCCTTCCGGATGCGTCAGCGTCCGGTGCGTACCGCGGCTGCGGTCTCCACCATCACGGTGTCGATCTTCTACCTGCTCGCGCAGATGGTGGGCGCCGGCGCGCTGGTCGCGCTGCTGCTCGGCATCCGGCCGGGGACGACCTTCCTCGGCATGGACGCGGCCACCGCCAAGGTGGCCACCATCATCATGGTCGGCACCCTGATGATCATCTACGTGACCGTGGGTGGCATGAAGGGCACCACCTACGTGCAGATCGTCAAGGCGTTCCTGCTCATGGGCGGCGCGCTGTTGATGACCATCCTGGTGCTGGCGAAGTTCAACTTCAACCTGTCGGAGCTGCTCGGCCAGGCGGCCGCCGCATCCGGCAAGGGCAGCGCGTTCCTCGAACCCGGGCTCCGGTACGGCGTCGAGGTCGCCGGCAACTCGACGCAGACGTTCTACAACAAGGTCGACCTGCTGTCCCTGGGCATCGCCCTGGTGCTCGGCACCGCCGGTCTGCCGCACATCCTGATCCGCTTCTACACGGTGCCGACCGCGAAGGCGGCCCGTAAGAGCGTGCTCTGGGCGATCGGCATCATCGGCACCTTCTACCTGCTCACCCTGGCCCTCGGCTTCGGTGCGGCGGCGCTGGTCGGCAGCCAGGCGATCACGGCACAGGACAAGGCCGGCAACACCGCCGCGCCGCAGTTGGCCGAAGCGCTCGGCATCGACTTCTTCGGCGGCGAACTGGGCGGGGCAGCTCTGCTGGCGATCATCGCGGCGGTCGCCTTCGCCACCATCCTCGCGGTGGTCGCCGGGTTGACGCTGGCCTCGTCGTCCAGCCTGGCGCACGACTTCTACGCGAACGTGCTGAAGAAGGGTGAGGCGTCGGAGCGGCAGGAGGTGCGGGTCGCCCGGATCTCCGCCCTGGGGATCGGCGCGGTGTCGATCGCCCTGTCGATCTACGCGCAGAACCTCAACGTGGCGTTCCTGGTGGCGCTGGCCTTCGCGGTCGCCGCCTCGGGCAACCTGCCGGCGATCCTCTACAGCCTGTTCTGGCGGCGGTTCAACACCTCCGGCGCGGTGTGGTCGATCTACGGCGGGCTGATCTCGGCCGTGCTGCTGGTGTTCTTCTCGCCGGTGGTCTCCGGTGCGGCGACGTCGATGTTCCCGGACCACGACTGGCAGTGGTTCCCGCTGTCCAACCCGGGCATCCTCTCCATCCCGTTCGGTTTCCTCTGCGGGTGGATCGGCACTGTCATCTCCAAGGAGCACGACGAGGACAAGTACGCGGAGCTGGAGGTGCGCGCCCTCACCGGCTCAGGCGCCCACTGATCACAGCACCTGTCGAGGGGTTCCCTGTTGACGTCGCACGTCAACAGGGGACCCCTTCGGCGAATTCGGCGGTCGGTAGGCTGAGCGCATGAAGGTTGCTGAGCGCTTTGGTTCCGATCACCGCGTCCTCGTCACCGGCGGAGCTGGCTTCGTCCCGTCACATCTGGTGGACGCCCTGATCGCCCGAGGCTGCACGGTGGTGGCGCTGGACAACTTCGTGACCGGCTCCAAGGAGAACGTCGCCCACCTGCTGGACCGGCCGACCTTCACCCTCGTCGAAGCGGACATCTCCGACGGTCTGCCGACCCACCACCCGGCGCTGGCCGAGCGGTTCGACGCGATCCTGCACATGGCCTCTCCGGCCAGCCCCACCGACTTCGCCCAACTGCCGGTGGAGATCCTCCGGGTCGGCTCGGTCGGCACCCTGCACCTGCTGGAGCGCGCGGTCGCCGACGGCGCCCGGTTCCTGATGGCCTCCACCTCCGAGGCGTACGGAGACCCGAAGGAGCACCCGCAGCGGGAGACCTACTGGGGCAACGTCAACCCGATCGGCGTCCGCAGCGTCTACGACGAGGCCAAGCGCTTCTCCGAGGCCGCGACGATGGCGTACCACCGCTACCGCGGGCTCGACGCGGCGATCGTCCGGATCTTCAACACGTACGGCCCGCGGATGCGCCCGGACGACGGCCGCGCCATCCCCACCTTCATCTCCCAGGCGCTGCGCGGCGAGCCGATCACCGTGCACGGCACCGGCAACCAGACCCGGTCGATCTGCTTCGTCGAGGATCTGGTGCGCGGCATCCTGCTGCTGCTCGACTCGACCGAGACGGGCCCGGTCAACTGCGGCACCGAGCACGAGCTGACCATGCGGCAACTCGCCGAGTTGATCGTGTCACTCTCCGACAGCACCTCGAAGGTGACCTATGTCACCCGCAGCTCGGATGACCCGGAGATGCGCCGCCCGGATCTGACGCTCGCTCGCGAACTGCTCGGATACGAGCCGTCGGTCGCGCCCGAAGATGGCCTGCGACGCACGATCGAGTACTTCCGGTCGCGGCTAGGGTAACCGGATCCCCGCGTACCGCCTGCCGCTGAGTGTCGCCTGAAGGCGGCAGTGGCTCCCGCTACGTACCCTGATTTACATGTCCGCGACCTCGTCTGCCGGCGTCCCGCATCCGTACCTGCACCGCAGCGCCGGGCGCGCATCGGTGCCCGGCCCCGATCGGGGCGCCTCCGGGCGTGCCCGTCCGACCGAGGCGCGCTTCTACCCGTCGTACGACGAGGAACAGCCCCGGTCCGGCGGCCCGGCGGGGCCGACCGGGCCTGGCGGCCCGGGTGGCACCGGCGGGTCGGGACGGCGCGGCCCGCGACCGCGCTGGGGCCGGATCGCCCTGGTCGCCGGGGCCGCGGTGCTGGTGCTGGCGCTGCTCGGCAGCGTCGGCGCCTGGTTGTACGCCCGCAACCTCAACAGTGACCTGGCCCGCACCGACCCGTTCGCGGAGATCACCGGTGGTCGGCCCGCCAAGACCGTCGATGGCGCGCTGAACATCCTGCTGGTCGGCAGCGACTCACGGGACCCGGACGCACCGGTAGACAGCAAGAGTCAGTGGCGCGCCGACACGATCATCGTCATGCACATCCCGGCCGACCACCAGGAGGCCTACCTGGTCTCCATCCCCCGGGACCTGTACGTGCCGATCCCGGAGAGCGCCGGCGCGGACTGCGGCTCCGGTTCGCGCGCGAAGATCAACGCAGCGTTCGCGTTCGGTGGGCTGCCGCTGGCGGTACGCACCGTGGAGTGCTTCACCGACGTTCGGATCGACCACGTGATGGCGATCGACTTCGGCGGCTTCAAGGAGGTCACCGACGCTCTCGGTGGGGTGGACCTGAAGGTGGAGCGCACCATCACCTCGATCCACAAGCCGTACCGGACCTTCACCAAGGGCACCAACCACATGGACGGCGCGGAAGCCCTGGACTGGATCCGGCAGCGCAAGCAGTTCCCGGACGGTGACTTCGCCCGGATGCGGCACCAGCAGGAGTTCCTCCGGGCCCTGATGGACAAGGCGGCCAGCACCGGCACGCTGGCGAACCCGAAGAAGCTGAACGATTTCCTCAAATCGGTGACCGCGGCCGTAACCGTCGACCAGACTTTCTCGGTTACAGACATGGCGCTTCAGTTCCGTAACCTGCGCGGCCAGAACCTCACCTTCGTGACCAGCCCGAACTCGGGCAGCGACACGATCAACGGCGAGTCGGTGGTGGTGTCGGACCGGGAGAAGGCGCTCGCGATGTACCAGGCCATGTCCGCCGACACGATGGCCGACTGGGTCAAGGCGAACCCGCCGAAGAGCAACGACGGCGGCTGAGCGCGGCCCGGCTGGCACCAGCCGTTCGGATCATCGAGCGGCGACGATCGACTGAGTCTGCAAAATTCGACGTCCGGATTGACCCGGGATGAACTCGCCAAGTCGATTTGATGTACGTACAGTGGTGCCGCCCCCTCCTGATCACGAGCTGGAGCACGCATGCCGGTTCAGGCCAGTCGTCGCCCTTCTTCCTCCGGGTCCGCCGCCCCCAGCGGCCGAGTCGCTGCGGCCATACCCGCGCAGGCGCGCCCCTCGGGAGGCGGGCCGGGCTCGCGTCCGCCGGGTAGCGGCGGTGGTGGCGGTGGCGGCGACCGCCCGGGTGGCGGTGGGTCGAAGAAGCGGACCAAGCGCAAGGACCCGCTCTGGGCCAGGCTGACCGTCGTCTTCGGTGCCGTGCTGATGCTGAGCAGCGGGGTGGCCATCGTCGGCAGCAAGGCGTTGATCGGGCAGGCGACCGGCGGCATCGCGAAGGGCAACCTGCTGGGTGATGCCGGCAAGTCCGACGCCGAGGGCGGTGCGAGCCTGGACGGCCCGATCGACATGCTGCTGCTCGGCGTGGACGCGCGGGAGCGCTGGGCCGCCGACGACGTCCGTTCGGACAGCATCATCGTCCTGCACATTCCGGCCACGCACGACCAGGCGTACCTGATCTCGATCCCCCGGGACACCGAGGCGCAGATCCCGGCGTTCAAGAAGAGCGGCTACGGCGGCGGTTCCGGAAAGATCAACGCCGCGTTCCAGGCCGGTGCCGCCAACGGTGGCGGCTGGGAGGGTGGCGCCCAGCTGATGGCCCAGACGATCAAGCGGCTCACCGGGATCAGCTTCGACGGCGCGGCGATCATCAACTTCGGTGGCTTCAAGAACGTCATCGACACCCTGGGCACGGTGCGGATCTGTGTCAGCCAGGAGGTCAAGTCGCTGCACATGTCGTACGTCGACGGCAAGCCCATGTGGAACGCGGACGCCAAGAAGACCGGCAAGCAGCGGACCCCGGTGGTGCACAAGAAGGGCTGCCAGGAGATGGAGGGTTGGGCCGCGCTCGACTACTCCCGCCAGCGCAAGACCCTCAAGAACGGCGACTACGACCGGCAGGCCAACCAGCAGCAGCTGATCAAGGCGATGGCGAAGAAGGCCACCGAGGGTGGGATGTTGTCCAACCCGGCCAAGATGAACAACCTGATCAAGGCGGCGGGCAAGGCATTCGTGCTGGACACCGGCGGCGTGCCGATCGAGGACTTCATCTTCACCATGCGCGGGGTCACCGGCAACGAGCTGACCATGCTCAAGACCAACAACGGCACCTTCAACGCCAACAACAACAACACCGAGGGTCTGAACGAAGAGACCCTGGCGATGTTCCAGGCGGTCAAGCAGGACAAACTCGCCGAGTTCGTCTTCACCCACCCCGAGGTGATCTCCACTCGCAAGTGAGGCCGGGAGTCGCGGAAAGCCAGCGACGACCTCCTCACCGCCCGTAGCCTGACGTGAACGGGTTTCACGTATCGGCTGCGGGGAGGCGGTCACGTCCAGGTGGGGACGGAACGCAGCGGGCCGGGCCGAAGCAGCCCCGTCCGCCCGGTCGCCCCGCGCCCGTGGGCCGCGGATCCTGCTCGGCATCGGCTTGGCCCTCGTCCTGCTGGCGGGGCTCGCCGTGGCCGGGCTCAAGACGCTCAGCCACCGCTACGACCGCACGGTGACCAAGGAGCAACTGCTCGACGCCGACGCCCGCACCGAGCGCAGCGACCTGGACGGCCCGCTCAACTACCTCCTGGTCGGCTCCGACCGGCGCCCGGGCGAGAGCGGCCCCGACCAGCGCTCGGACACCATCCTCATCGTGCACGTCCCCGCCGGGCAGCGGGAGGCGTACCTGGTCTCCATCCCGCGTGACCTGCTGGTCGCCATCCCGCCCGCGAACGGCTTCGGCGGCGGTCAAGACAAGATCAATGCCGCGTACGAGCACGGCGGCGGCGGGCAGGCCGGCGCCCAACTGCTCTCCGCCACCCTGCACCGGCTCACCGGCATCCGGTTCGACGGCGCCGCGCTGATCGACTTCTCCGGCTTCCGGAAGGTCATCGACCTGCTCGGCGGGGTGGAGATGTGCGTGGACACCGAGGTCCGCTCGATCCACACCAACCGGGTCTTCCCCACCGGCTGCCAGCAGATGGACGGCGCGCAGGCGCTCGACTACGTCCGACAGCGCTACGACCTGCCCGGCGGTGACTACGACCGGCAGCACCACCAGCAGCAGCTGCTCAGGGCGATGTTGGACAGCGCCGGCAAGGCGGACCTGCGGAGCAACCCCGTCAAACTGGACCAGGTGCTCCGGGCGGTCGGCGGCTCGTTGACCGTCGACACCAACGGCGTACCCCTGGAGGATCTGCTCCTCGCGCTGCGCGCGCTGCCGCCCGACGGGATGCGCGGCGTCCAGGTGCCCTCCTCGCCGCAGACCATCGACGAGGTCTCGTACGTGGTGCTGGACAACGGCGGCAACGGGCTGTTCGAGGCGCTGCGCGACACCCGGGTGCCGGCCTGGGCGCAGGCCAATCCCCGCTGGGTGACCCGGTTGTGACGGTGCCGACGGCCCGGTCGGTGTCGAACCGGGCCACGAGGATCTAGTGTTGCTTCCTGTGTTCGGACCCCAGGTTCCCACAGTGCCCGTGACCGAGATCGCCGACGAGACCTACCTGCTGGATGTGCGGGAGGACGACGAGTGGGCGGCCGGCCACGCGCCCACCGCTCACCACCTGCCGATGATGCAGCTGCCGGCCCGGCTGGCCGAGGTGCCCACCGACCGGGAGGTGGCGGTCGTCTGCCGTTCCGGCGGGCGTTCCGCCCAGGTCGTCGCCTACCTGATCAACAACGGTTGGGAGCAGGTGCGCAACGCCGACGGCGGGATGCGCCAGTGGGCTGCCGTCGGCCGACCGGTGGTCGATGCGAACGGGCAGCCCGGCCAGGTCATCTGAGGCCGGCGCAATGGGCGGGCCACTGGTCTTCGCGCACCGCGGCGCCTCGTTCGACCTACCCGAGCACACCCTCGCCGCGTACCTGCGCGCCCTCGACGAGGGCGCCGACGGCCTGGAGTGCGACGTCCGGCTGACCCGGGACGGGCACCTGGTCTGTGTGCACGACCGACGACTGGACCGCACCAGCAACGGTCGCGGTCTGGTCAGCGCGCGTACGCTCGCCGAACTGGACGCCCTGGACTTCGGCTCGTGGCACCCGGGCGGCGCCCCGGACGGTGATCTGCCGCCTGACGAGTCACACACCCGGCTGCTGACCCTGGCCCGGCTCCTGGACGCGGTGCTCGCCGCCGGGCGGCCGGTCCGACTGCTGGTGGAGACGAAGCACCCGTCCCGCTACGGCTCGAACGTGGAACGGCGGCTGGTCAGCCTGCTGCGCCGGTACGGGCTCGCCGACCCCACGCCGGACGACCCGGTGCAGGTAACAGTCATGTCGTTCTCCCCGCTGGCGGTCCGTCGGGTGCGCGAGCTGGCCCCGACGCTGCCCACCGTGCTGTTGCTGGAGGTGCTGCCGCGCTGGCTGCGGTTGGGTCGGCTGCCGTTCGGCACCCGGATCGCCGGGCCGGGCATCGGCCTGGTCCGGACCCGCCCGCAGTTGCTGCCCGCGCTACGCGCCGCTGGCAACCAGGTGTACGTCTGGACGATCAACGAGCCGACCGACCTGGAGCTGGTGCTGGCCGCCGGGGTGGACGGGATCATCACCGACCGGCCCGCGTACGCCCTCGCCCGGCTGGACCGCTGACCCATCGACCGGGCGGGGGTGCCCAAAACCGGGTCGGCGGGGCAGACTCGGCACATGCCGGAGCGTATCGATTTCCCCGCTCTCCTCGCCGGCCACACCGTCGTGATCGAGATGATCAACTCAGGCGACGCGGGCCTGCCGGTCCTCACCCAACTGCTCCGGGTGGCCCAGCCGGCGCTCGGCGCGACCGGGATGGCGTTCGTCGAGTTCGGTCCCACCGGCGGTCGCGTCATCGCCGCGACCGGCGCGGCGGAATGGGCCCTGGGCCGACCACTGGCGGTCGACGACCCGGACACCGTCTGCCTGCTCACCGGGCCACGAGTACGACAGGCGCGGGTGAGTGACCTCAACGGCAAGCTGGCCGCCGAACTGGCCGGCAGCGGCCTGCGCCGGATGGTCGTCTCCCGGGCCGAGATCGGCGGTCACACCGTCGGCAGCCTGCACGCGCTCTACCCGGGCGACGACGAGCCGGGCGCCGAGCAGCAGGGGGTGATCGCCTATCTCGCCTCCTGCGTCGGGCACATGTACGGCGACCAGAGTGGCCTGCCGGTGCACGGCGACGGCCCGGTGGTGGCGGCCCTCGCCGACGGGCTGGCCGTCGTCGACCGGGACGGGCACGTCCGGCTCTGGAACCCGGCCGCCGCCCAGGTCACCGGCCGGACGGTCGAGCAGTCGCTGAGCCGCCCGTTGCCGTTCCCGCTGCCACCCTCCGGGCAGGTTCGGGACCACCGGATGCCGGACGGCCGCTGGCTGCGGATCACCTCCGGCGACCTGCCCGGCCCGGGAACGTTACGGGTGGTCACCTTCCGCGACATCACCGACCAGCAGCGCCGCGACCACGACCGCGAACTGTTCGTCGCGGTGACCAGCCACGAGCTACGCACCCCGGTCACCGTCATCAAGGGGTACGCGGACACCCTCACCGACCACTGGGAGTCGCTGACCGACGTCGACCGAAGGCAGGCGGCCCGGGTAATCGGGCAACGCGCCAACGAGCTGGCCCGGCTGGTCGACCGTCTGCTCAGCTCGGCGGCCGAGGTGGGGCCGGGCGACGACCCTCCCACCCCGTTCGACCTCGGTGAGGCGCTGCGCTCCGCCGTCGTCGACCTGCCGGCCGAGCTGCGCCGCCGGCTGGTGCTCCGCCTTCCGAGCGACCTACCCAAGGCGCTCGGTCACCGGCCCAGCCTGGCCACGGTGCTGACCGAGTTGACGACGAACGCCGGTAAGTACTCGGCACCTGAATCTCCCATCGAGATCACCGCCTCGGGCGACGGTCATCTGGTGGCGTTCCGGGTCAGCGACCAGGGCATCGGCATCCGACCCGAGCACGTGGAACGGGCGTTCGACAGGTTCTGGCAGGGCGAGTCCGGCGACCGGCGCGGCTATCCCGGAGCCGGGCTCGGGCTCTATCTCGTCCGCCGGATCGTTGAACAACAGAATGGATGGGTATCCCTACGTCCGAGGACCGGCGGCGGTACGGTCGCAGAGGTGCGGCTACCACGCGGTTGACCAGGGGTGGCGCGACGTGGAGGCGACGGTGGCAGCGGCAACGAGGGATCGGGCCTGGTGCGTGGTGGTTCCGCACCACCCGGGCGGGGCACGGCTGGCCCGACACCGGCTCGCCGCCGAGCTGACGGATGTCGTACCCCCGACGATCCTCGCGGACCTGATCGCGGTGCTCGCGGAGCTGGTGGGCAACGCGGTGCGGCACGCCAGACCGCTGCCCGGCGACGTGATCAGGGTTGCCTGGCACCTGCGGCCCTCGGCCGAGGGCACACTGATCCAGCTTCGGGTCACGGACGGCGGCAGCGCGAGCACCGGGCCACGGCTCCGGACGGCCAGCGCGGATGCGGCGGACGGGCGCGGCCTGCACATCGTGGCCGGCCTGGCGACCCGTTGGGGTTTCGAGCAGGACGGCATGGGCCAGCGCGTCTGGGCGGAGTTCGACGGGGTGCCGACACCCCGACCCGACCTGGTGCCGGCGGGCTGAGGACCACTCGGGCGGGTCCCGGTCACGGCGAGCCGCTCGAAGCTCTAGGCTGTGACGCCGTGAGTAAGCGTCGAAAGAGCCAGCGCGCCGCCGCCGACACCACCCCCCGTCGCGACAAGGTGCGGGACGTCTTCGTGCCGCGTCCGTTCGACGGGCTGGTCGACGAGTCCGAGTGGATCGCGCTGCGCGAGTTGGTGCCCGCTGCCTCCGCCCCGCTGCGGCTGGCGCCCGCCCTGGTCGACGAGTTCGGTGACCGGACGGCGACGCTCGCCACGGTGCTGCCCATGGCCGCCCCGGCGATCACCAAGCCGGATGGCCGGGTGCTGATCGGCCTCCAGCGCCACCAGCAGTCCGGTGACGTGTCGCGGGACCTGGCCGACGCGTTGCTCAGCGCGCTGCGTGCTGAGCCGGGTGGCCAGGTGGCGGTGGCGCCGCTGCCCGGCCCCGGGCCCCGGCTGCAGGACATCCTCGTGGACGGTCCGCTGGACATCACCATGCACGACGGTTTCGACTTCTGGCTCGACCCCGGGGCCGCCGACGATCCGACCGTCCAGGCGTCACTGGAGCGGGCGAACGCGGCCATCTACCCAACGGTCCGGCTGACCGCGGCGAAGGCCGCGTACTGGTGTCAGGTCCCGGAGAAGGCCCACGTGCGCTGGGTGCTGCCGGACGACGAGGACGCCGCCCTGGACGCGCTGGCTCGACTCGGCGCGGCTGGCACGTTGACGCTCGGCGAGCAGACCAAGTTCGCCGGCATGTTCCGCGCGCACGGTCGACTCGTGCCGGTCTGGGACCTGCCGGAGGAGACCCCGGCCGCCGAGTGGGAGGAGCCGGTGGCGCAGTTCGCCAAGCGGTACGCCGAGGCGCTCACCGTCACCGACCCACTCGACGCCGCCGGCCGCCGGGCCCGTCAGGGGCTGCTCGGCCGCCAGCTCACCCTGCGCTGAGCGGGTCCCGGGTGATCGGGCAGGACATGCAGCGCGGTCCGCCCCGACCGGAGCCCAACTCGGAGCCGGCGATCGGGATCACCTCGATGCCGGCCCGCTCCAGTTGGGCGTTGGTCGCCGTGTTGCGTTCGTAGCCGACGCAGAGCCGGGGGGCCAGCGCGAGCGTGTTGTTGCCGTCGTCCCACTGCTCGCGTTCCGCGGTGACCGGATCCAGGCCGGTGTCGATGACCCGGAGCAGGTCGAGGTCCATCGCGTCGGCGGCGGCCCGCAGGAACGGTGCCGGCCCGTCCACCCGCGGGTCCTCGCCGTCCCCGCCGGCGATCACCGTGTACGCGGACAGCGTGCTGGCGATGTTGGGGTACATCAGGACGGCGTCCACGTCGACCATCGTGCACACGGTGTCCAGGTGCATGGTGGCGCGCTTCTGGGCGATCGGCACCACCAGAATGGTGTGGGCCAGGCCGGCGGCGAAGACCTGCCGACCGAGGCGTTCCGCGCCGGCCGGTGTCGTCCGCTCACCCACCCCGACCGCCAGCACGCCGGGCGCGAGCAGCAGCACGTCCCCGCCCTCCAGGTGCTCAAGGGTGGGGCGGTAGACGAACTCGGTGCCGGCGAACCGGGGGTGGTGGCGGTAGATGGCGTCGGTCAGGGTGGTCTCGCGGCGGCGGGCCGGCATGGCCAGGCTGGTGACGCCGACCCGGTCGCCGATCCACAGCGACGAGTCGCGGGTGAAGAGCAGGTTGGGCAACGGGTCGATGACGAAGTCGTGTCGGTCCATCAGCGTGTAGACCAGCCCACCGGGCCGCTCGGAGCTGATCCGCAACTCCTCGTGGGCCAGCCCGGCGGTGAGCACGTCGGCCAGCGCGGCCGGGTCCAGGTAGGAGAGGTGGTCGGCGACGCGGGCGCGCAGCGTGTCGCCGAGCCGCCGGGAGCGCAGCACCTGCTCGGTGAGTTCGGCCCGGGCGTCCGCGACGGCCAGCGTCTCGGCCAGCAGGGTGGCCAGGTAGAGCACCTCGACGCCGCGTTCGCGCAGGGCGGCGGCGAACGCGTCGTGTTCCTCCTGGGCGCGCTCCACCCAGGGGATCGCGTCGAACAGGAGCGAGTCGTTGTTGCGCGGGGTGAGCCGGGCCAGTTCGGGGCCGGGCCGGTGCAGCAGTACGGTGCCGAGCCGGCCGACTTCACTGTCGACGTAGTGGGTCACTCCCGCAGCGTAGGGCAGGGTTTAGCGGCATCCGAGAAAAGAACTGTGGATGAATATGGCATTCATCCACAGTCACTCCGGCGCTCCGGCTTGCAGAACACCGGTAGTGGCAACGTAGGGTAGTGAGGACATAACTTCGAGGGACCTTTTGCCGGAGGTCGCGATGACTGTCTTTCCCGCACGACGAGCCGTACCGTCCGCTCGGGCACTGCCGCCCGTCGCGGTGCCACACCCCCGCGTCGAGGCGCCGGGGGTTCTCGAACCGGTCCGTCCGACACCGCTCGAATGGGCCCGCCGCCGTCGTGCTGAGCGGGGTGCACGCCGCCTGGAGGCGGCCGGTGCACGGGCGTTGGGCCAACTCGACCACCTCGGGCCTTCCTGGCACGTGATCGAGTGGCCGCGCACCGACGTGACAGACGTCCTCGACCACGGTCAGGACGATCGAGCCGGGTTCCTCGCCATCGGGCCGAGTGGCCTCTTCGCCGTGACCATCGCCGACCACGGCCGGGCCCGGGTGCTCGTCGCCGGAGACGTGGTGCAGATCAACGGCAAGCGACCTCCGTACGTGGCCGAGTCCCGCCGGGACGCCAAGAGGGCCAGCAAGGCCCTCTCGGAGGCGGTGGGGCTTCCCGTTCCGGTGACACCGGTGCTGACCTTCGTCGGTTCGGGCGTGATCAGCGTCTACGGCCTTCCGAAGGACTGTCTGATGGCCACCCACCGGGAACTGGACCGGCTGCTCGTGGCCGGTGGCAGCCGGATCAGCCCTGCCACCGCCGAGAAGCTTTCCCGGGTCGCGCAACACCCGGGCACCTGGCTGAACGGCACGTACCGTCCAACCGCCGACTACCGGTGGTACGACGAGGGCCGAACGGCCGCTGACAAGCCGGCCCACCGCCGGTAACGTCACCGGCGACGCCACGCGGCTCCGGTCCCCCCGTTCACCTCACCGGTTTCCGCGCCGTCACCGGTCGCTGCGGTTCACGCTGCGCGCCCCGGTGACCCGGTGCGCTCGGTGATTCCGTCGGCGACCCGCTAGCGTGGACAGTCGATCGGTGCACATAGGAGGCGCGGTGGCCCACGTCGAACTTTCGCTCTCGGAAGCGTTCGTGCCGGCGGTGCGGGCCTCGACAGAGCCGGAGTCCGACAATGTCGGCCAATGGTCGTCGACAGTCTCCCGGGCCGACGAGCCGTGCCTGCTGATCGACGCCGACACCCGGGTGGTGGCGATCTCCGCGGCCGGTTGCGAACTGCTCTGCCTCGGTGAGCCGGCCGGGCTGATCGGTCGACCGTTGCTCGATGGCGGGCTGCGCCTGCTCGACTTCACCGCCAACCGGGGCGAGCTGACCGAAGCCGAGATCGACAAGATTCCGCCCCTGCTGGCGCTCTCCTCCGGCCGACTCGCCCGGGGGCTACTCAGGGTGCAGGCCGCCTCCGCGAACAGCTCCGACGCGACAGTTGACGCGATCTCCACCCCGGTGCTCACCGACGGCACCGTCGCCGGCTCACTCACCTTCTTCTCCGAGGTCTGACCTGCGGCGCAGTGTGTCCTTCGCCGCACGCGGCGTTGCCGGGGCGGGTTTGCACGAAGGCCGTAGGGTGCCCTCATGCTCGATATCGCTCTGCTGCCGGGGGAATACGCTGTGTGCCGGCTGGCTCCTGGCAACACCCTGCCGTACGCGCTGTCGAGCGGGCTGCGCGGCGCGGACGTGGTGACCGTGAGCTGGACCTCCGACGGGATCTCCGTGATCTGCCCGACCGAGCGGGCGCCGGCACAGGCCGTGGTGGAGACGACCTGGCGCTGCCTACGGGTCACCGCCCCGGTGACGCTGGCCGGCACCGGCAGTCTGGCCGCGCTGGTCGACCCGCTCGCCGAGGCCCGGGTCAGTGCCGTCACGTTCTCCACGTTCGACACCGACTATCTGCTGGTGCCGACCGTCCGGTTGACCGAGGGCACGGCCGCGCTCCAGCGCGCCGGGCATCGCGTCACCGGCTGACCTTCACCCGACCGGCCGCTCACCCTACGATGGGCTCGGCCACCCCGGCCGCGAAGAATTCTCCGATGTCCCGAGGATCGGCCCGTGCCGTTCATCCCGCCCCCGCCCGCGTCCCCCGCACCGCGGTCGACGATCCACCCCGCACCGGCGGCTCCTGGGCGGGCAGTCGATCGCGTTCCGGCGCGGAGCCTCGCCCGAGTCCTGCCGATGGCGCTCGCCGTCGCGGCGCTGGCCGGCTGTGGCGCCCCACCTGGGCTGGGGGAGCCGACGAGCGTTCCCACCCACACCGCAGCCCCGACACCGTCCGGCCCGAGCACCGCACCGGCCACCCCGCCGACCACCCCGCCGGCCACCGCCCCGTCTCTCGGCACTGTCACGCCCACCCCGGACGCCGGGTTGGTCGCGACGGCCTGCCGCAACGGGCCGACCGGCCAGCGTGTGCTGCAACTGTTGCGGGGCAGGGCCGGAGTGCTGCCGGCGAACGTCCGGGTCCAGGTCCGCACCGGGCCGCTCTGCGCGGGCGACTGGCAGTTCACAGTGCTGACGGTGACCGGGCACGAGGAACTCCAGGTGATCACCCGGGGCGAGCCCGGTTCCCCGGTGCTGGTCACCGCCGGCACTGACGTCTGCACCATCGAGGTCCGCGCCACCAGTCCGGCCGGGATTCGGGCCCTCGCCTGTGACGCCGGCCCGGCCAACGGGCCGGGTGCGTAGGCTGATCGGCATGCCGGGAACACCGCCGACACGTTTCGTCTTCCTCGGGCCGGAAGGCACCTTCGCCGAGCAGGCCCTGCGCTCGATACCCGCCGCCGAGCGCGGCGCCCGTACGCCCGCTCGCAGCGTCGGAGAGGCGCTGGACAGCGTCCGCGCCGGCGACGCCGACGCCGCCCTGGTGCCACTGGAGAACTCGATCGGCGGGGCGGTGGGCGTCACGCTGGACGAGATGGCCGAGGGCGAGCCGCTGGTGATCACCCGGGAGGTGATCCTGTCGGTGGAGTTCGTGCTCGCCGCACGGCCCGACACCCCGCTGACCTCGATCCGCACCGTGGCGGCCCATCCACAGGCGTCCACCCAGTGCCGGGGCTGGTTGCGCAACCACCTGCCCGACGCCGTGGTGGTCGACGTGCTCTCCAACGGCGCGGCGGCCGCCGGTGCCGGCACGGGCGAGTACGACGCGGCGATCTGCGCACCGATCGGAGCCGCCCGGCACCGACTCACCACACTCGCCGACAAGATCGCCGACCACCCCGACGCGGTGACCCGGTTCGCGTTGGTGTCCCGCCCCGGGCCGCCACCCCCGCCGACCGGTGACGACCTCACCTCGCTCGCGGTCTTCATCGCCCACGACCGGGTCGGCGCGCTGCTGTCCGTGCTGATGGAGCTGGCCGTCCGTGGGGTCAACCTGACCCGGATCGAATCCCGGCCGACCGGCGAGGCGTTGGGCCGCTACGTCTTCTTCCTGGACTGCACCGGCCACGTCGCCGACGTACGCCTGGGCGAGGCGTTGCAGGGGCTCCGCAGGGTCTGTGCCGACGTGCGCTTCCTGGGCTCCTACCCCCGGCACCGGTGGGCCGAGGCGGGCGAACGCCCAGTGCCCGCGCCGGCGGGCCTCTCCGACGTCGACTACGCCGACGCGGCGGCCTGGTTGGCCCGCCTGCGTACCGGCGAGTTGACCTGACCGACGCGGAGCGCCCCCGAGGAAACGGGAGCGCCCGCGCCGCCGCGGTCAGCTCGACGGATCAGGTGCGCGTCGCGCGACTGTCGATCAGCTCAGCAGACCGCCGAGCAGACCGCCCTCCTGCTGCTGCTGGCCACTGCCCATGACGGGTGGCTCCTCGGACGGCTGCACCACCACGAAGCCCTGACCGGCGAAGCTCATGGTGAACGACTCACCGGTGCGGCGCCCCAACAGAGTGCCGAGGCCGAGCTGTTCGGCCCGGTGGTAGCCGGTCTGGAGGTTTGCCGACCAGCAGACCGCGGCCTGGGGGTCGACGTACGTCGGAGCGTCCACGTTCAGCACGACCGGGGTGCCCTTGGTGGTGATGGCGATCCGCCCGTAGCCGCTGAACACACAGTTGAAGAGGCCGGACGAGGACGCCATCCCGGCGCCGCCGACCATCCTGATGTCGTACTGGAGGGTGGAGTCGAAGGCGAGCACGCTGCTGCCGTTGATGGAGAGGGCGTCGCCCGGCTCCAGGTCGATGATGTGCACGTCCTTGGCCAGCTCGGCGAGGAAGACGTCACCCTGCCCGGTGACCTTCATCAGCGGGACGCCCTCGCCGGTGAGCTTCTGCTTGAGGAACTTGCCGAGCCCACCTGAACCCAACGCCTGGAACTGCACATTCCCCTGGTAGGCGACCATCGACCCGACCCGGGCCATCGCCTCGCCGTTGAGCTCGATCTTCAACATCTTGGAGTTCTGCAACCGCATGCCGGGCTGCGCGGACTCCTTCTCCAGATTCTCCGCGGAGAACAGCTCGCTGCGCATGAAAGGGCCTCCTGAATAGGGTCGCGTTCGCTGCACCGACGGTAGGCGACCTCGGCAAGCGCCGGCCGTCGGACGGGCGGCGCGGCGCGTTCGTGTGGCGCGGGTGGGCGGACGTCGAGCGGCGGGGCTCAGCCCCAGCCGAGCGCGTGCAACCGCGCGTCGTCGATGCCGAAGTGGTGGGCGATCTCGTGCACCACAGTAACCGCCACCTCGTCGATGACGTCGTCGTCGTTGTCGCAGATCCGCAGGATCGGACGGCGGTAGATGAAGATCCGGTCGGGCAGCACACCGGAATAGCCCCAACCGCGGTCGGTGAGCGCGTGCCCCTCGTAGAGGCCGAGCAGGTCGACCTCTCCCGGAGGTGGGTCGTCCTCGACCAGGATCACCACGTTGTTCATCAGGCCGAGTAGTTCTTCGGGCACCTCGTCGAGGGCTTCGCCGACCAACTCCTCGAAGCGCTCACGGCTCATCTCCACCGGCACCTCGCCCATTGTGCCCGACGCGCGGGCACGCGGCCCGGTCCTGCTGGACGACGGTGACTGTCATCCGCACATGCACGGAAGAAGCGACCACCCGAAACCGGGCGGAGGCTCCTTCCGTGGACGTACGGGGTGGGCCGGCTGGCTCAGGCAGCCAGGCGGGCGTTGAGGGTGATCTCGGCGCCCGGCGAGAGCAGACGGGAGATCGGGCAGTTGGCCTTGGCGGCCTCGGCGAGCTTCTGGAACTCCGCCTCGTCGATCCCCGGGACCTGGCCGACCGTCTCCAGATCGATCCGGGTCACGGTCATGCCGGCGTCGGTCTTGTCCAGGTGCACCTTGGCGGTGGTCTCGACCGAGGTGGCCGTCGAGCCCGCGTCGGCAAGCGCCTTGGAGAACGCCATCGAGAAGCAGCCGGCGTGCGCGGCGGCGATCAGCTCCTCGGGGTTGGTGCCTTCACCCTCCTCGAAGCGCGACTTGAAGGAGTAGTTGCCGGACAGGCCGCCCTTACCGGTGCGAATGGTGCCCGCGCCCTCGGTGAGATTGCCCTGCCATTGTGCTGAAGCGGTACGGATAGGCATGGGGCAAACGCTAGCGGAAAGGCGACCATCGGGCGACAGACCGGCGCGCGCGCCAGCCCTGCGATCCCTGTCACCACCAGCTTGCTGTGCCATGATGCGACCCAGGTCCGTGACCGGCGGAAGGGTGGCCGATGTCCGAGGAGCTTCCGATCCCGCGGCAGGGCGACCGCTCCGAGGCCCCTGCGGTGATCGAGTGGGGTGCCGACGAGCCGGCCCCGCGACGCCGCTTCGCCTGGTCCCTGGCCGACCTCGCGCAGGATCCCCGGCTGCCCCTGCTGCTCGCCGGTCTGGGCGCGGTGGCCGCGATCGCCTCGCTCGTCGGTGAGTGGCTGGTGATGAGCCTGCCGAACGGTGGGCCCGAGGGCAACACGACTATCGAGGTGCCCGCCGGGGTGTCCGAGGTCGGTGGCTTCGGGGTCGGCTACCTGGTCGGGCTTATCGCCCTCGTCTGTGCCGTGGCGCTGACGTTGCGCGGCACGGCGGCCGTACGGCCGAATGCCCGGCTGGTCGGCCTCACCCTGGCCGCTGCCCTGCTGGTGCTGCTGGTGGCCGCCACGGCGGGCCTCGACAACCCCGGTCAGCGAAACTTCTTCTACTCGCTCGAGGACGGCTTTCGGATCGAGTACGGCCGTGGGCTGGTGATGGCGTTCGTCGCCTGTGTGCTGTTCGCTGCCGCTCTGCGACTGACTCCCGCCGCACCCCCCGCCGTGTTCGGCGGCACACCAGACGACGATGACCGGCCCGGCGACGCGCCAGCACCGCGCCCCTGGCGCCGCCGCCGGGGCCCCGACCCGATCGAGGACGGCCTTCCGTCTCCGGCCGACCTGACGGTCACCCCCGCCGCCCCCTTCGCCCGCCCTGACTCCCAGCCCTGACCGGCCCCCCCATCACCCGCCCACCGAACGGGAGTGGGTGGGAGTTGGCGTCCGATTCGCCTGGAAGTCATGGATGCGACCCGTTCCGCGAGGTACGGTTGCTGACCCGCCGTCACTCCGAGACTCGGGTTCCCTGACCCTGGCGGTGCGACGGCGGCGGGCGAAGGAGGAACCATGACCCGCCCGGGACTGCCCAAGTTGATCGCGACCGACCTCGACGGGACGCTGGTCCGCAGCGATGACACCGTCTCCGCGTACACCCATGGGGTGCTCGACCGGGTGCGCGCCGCCGGAATCCCGGTGGTCGGCGCGACCGGACGCGGCCCTCGGTTGACCGAGTTGACCCGCAACGACATCCGCGCCGCCGACTTCCTGGTGATGGCCGGCGGTGGACGGGTGGTCGACCAGAGCGACCCGAGCGGCCCGGTGGTGCTCCGCGACGAGCGGCTGCCCGCCGAGGTTCTGGCTCGGCTCCTCGCCGACCTGGAGGCGGAGGTCGGCCCGCTGACCGTGATGGTCGAGGCGTCCGACGAGCACGACGCCCCGCTGTGGGGCGACTACCACGAGAGCTGGCCGTACCAGGACCGCTTCGAGGCACGCACTCGCGACGAGTGCCTCGCCTGCGACGTGATCAAGGCGTTCGCCCGGACCGCCGACCATCACGTGGACGAGCTGCTGGCGGTGGCCCGCCGGATCGTCCCGCCGCAGGTCGCCACGCTCACCCAGGCCGGGCTCGGCTTCATCGAGATCTGCCCGCCCGGCGTGGACAAGGCGACCGGGTTGACAGTGGTGGCGCAGACCCTCGGGGTCGACCCGGCCGATGTGCTGGTCTTCGGCGACATGCCCAACGACCTGCCGATGTTCGAGTGGGCCGGCTGGTCGCGGGTGGCCGTGGCCAACGCGCACCCCGAGTTGCGTGCCGTCGCCGACGAGGTGACCTTGCGCAACGACGACGACGGGGTGGCGGTGTATCTGGACCGGCTACTGTCCCGGTAATGGGAGACACACCCCGCCTCATCGCCACCGACATCGACGGCACGCTGATCCGCGACGACCACACCGTCAGCCCACGCACCGCCGACCTGCTCGCGCGGATCTCCGCGCAAGGCACGCCGGTCGTCCTGGTCACCGGCCGTCCGGTCCGCTGGCTCAAAATGGTGTACGACCAGCTCGCCCGACCGCTGCCGGCGGTCTGCGCCAACGGCGCCGTGGTCTACGACCCGTTCTCCGACGAGGTGGTGCGGGCTGACCCGCTCGCCCCGCACCACCTGGCCGAGGTGGCCCGGAGGCTACGGGCCGAGGTGCCCGGGATCAGCTTCGCCGTGGAGATCCTGGACAGCCGGGAGATGCGGCACGAGGAGCACTACCCCCTGCGCTGGGACGCCGACGCCAGCGGCATCCGACCGGTCGAGACGCCGGAGGAGTTGCTCTCCGTCCCGGCGGTGAAGCTCCTCGCCCGAGCCGGCGAGCAGGACCCGGATGCCTTCGCCGAGCTGATCGCCGCGGCGGTGGCGGGGTTGGCCGAGGCCACGCACTCGTCGTCCTCCGGGCTGGTGGAGATCTCGGCGGCCGGCGTGACCAAGGCGGCGGGGCTGGCCTGGTACTGCGACCAGGTCGGGGTGGCCGCGGAGGACGTGCTGGCCTTCGGCGACATGCCGAACGACGTGCCGATGCTGACCTGGGCCGGGCGTGGTGTGGCGGTGGCCAACGCGCACCGCGCCGTCCTGGCGGTCGCCGACGATGTGACGACGGCGAACACCGAGGACGGCGTGGCGGCGTACCTGGAGAAGATCTTCGGGGTGGACTGAGGTCAGAGGTACTGACCGGTGTTGTGGCCCTCGCCGCCGCCCGGCTGGCCGATGCCCGGCATCCCGGGGACGACCCCACCGGGGCCGCTGGGCAGCGCCTGCCGGCCGCCGCGCATCTGCTCCAGCTGCACCCGGGCGGCCATCTGCTGGGCCACCAGGGCCGCCTGGATGCCGTGGAACAGGCCCTCCAGCCAGCCGACGAGCTGGGCGTGCGCGATCCGCAGCTCGCTCTCGCTGGGGGCCTTGTCCTCGGCGAAGGGCAGCGAGATGCGCTCCAGCTCGTCGCGAAGCTCGGGGGCGAGGCCCTCCTTGAGCTCGACGATCGACCGCTCGTGGATCTCCCGCATCCGGCTGCGGCTTGCGTCGTCGAGAGGTGCGGCCTTCACCTCCTCCAGCAACTGCTTGATCATGCTGCCGATCCGCATCACCTTGGCCGGCTGTTCGACCAGGCGGGTCGGGTCCTCGCCCTGGCCCTCGTCGGTCTGCATCGTGCCGATCGGCCGGCCGTCCGGACCAACCACCACCACTGTGCCGGAGTGGCCGGAGTCGTCGGGGCCGGGCTCGTCGTTCTGTCCAGCGGAGCGCGCTTCGGTCATGGGGTCCATCTTTACCCAGCGGGCGCGACCCATGCCGCCCGGGACCGACTACCGGGGCCGAACCACCCGGGCGGGGCGCGCTACCGTCGCGCCATGCCTGTCGACCCGCGCGCCGTGTTGACCCGGCCCGCCCCGGAGCCCGACCGGACGGTGGCGTACGGGGACCACCCGGATCAGGTGGCCGATCTGCGCCTCCCGGCGGGCACCGGGCCGGCCCGGCCGCTGGTCGTCGTCCTGCACGGCGGCTTCTGGCGGGCCGAGTACGACCGACGGCACACCGGCCCGCTGGCCGCAGCCCTCGCCGCCGACGGCTACCCGGTGGCGCAGCTGGAATACCGCCGCACCGGGCAGCCGGGAGGCGGCTGGCCGGGCACCCTCACCGACGTACTGACCGGGGTGGCCGAGCTGCCGGCGCTGGCGGCCGAGGCGCTGCCCGGCCGGGTGAGCCTGGCCGCGCCGATCCTGGTCGGGCACTCCGCAGGCGGCCACCTGGCGCTGTACGTGGCGGGCACCGCACCGGCGACGGTGGGCGGAGTACTCGCCCTGGCCCCGGTGGCCGATCTGGGCGAGGCGTACCGGCGGGACCTGGACTCGGGGGCGGTCGCCGCGCTGCTCGGCGGCGGCCCGGCGCACGTCCCGGACCGGTACGCGGCAGCGGATCCACGGATGTTGGTACCGATACGAACACGCACAGTAGTCGTTCATGGGTCCGACGATCATCAGGTTCCAGTGGAGATGAGCCGGGATTTCGTCGCGGAAGCGCGTGCCACGGGTTCCGATATCTCCCTTGTTGAACTGCCCGGATGCGAGCATTTCGGGCTGATCGACCCGGAGGCCGTCGCCTGGCCTCAGGTCCTTGCCGTGTTGCGGTCCCTGCACGATGATCAATAGCCATTGACGCAGCGTCGCGGACCAGGTAGAACGCCGTTGGGGCGGTGTTCAGCCCTGCAACGCTTCCCTGGAAGGAACTCGGTGTCGCAGATGAATCGCAGGCGGGCGCTCCAACTGTTGGCCGCGCTCGGAACCACCGGGTTCGTCGCCGCGTGCGGCTCCGACGGTGACGCCGAGCCGACCGCCGACCGGGGCCCGATCAAGATCGGTTTGATCACGCCGCAGGCCGGTGGTTTCAAGAGCATCGGCGATGACATCACCAATGGCTTCCAGCTCTTCCTCGACCTGCACGACCAGCGGCTGGGCGGCCACTCGGTGGAGCTGCTGACCGCCGACGAGGGCGACACCGCCAAGACGGGCAAGGCTGCCGTCGAGGGCCTGCTCAAGCAGGGCGTCCTGGCACTCACCGGCGTCGTCAACTCGGCGGTGATGGTCGGCATCCGGGACACCGTGGAGCAGGCCCGGGTCCCGCTGATCGGCTCCAACGCCTCACCGAGCAGCCTGCAGAGCGTCTTCTACATCTGGCGGACCTCGTACGTGCTCGACGAGGCCGGCAAGGCGCTGGGCACCTACCTGCGCGACCAGCTGCCGGCGAACGGCCGCGTCGCGATCATCATGCCGGAGAACGTCGGCAGCCCGGACGTCGTCCGCGGCTTCCGGGAGTACTTCGGCACGAACGACCCCCGGATCCGCGACGCGGTGACCTACACCAGCGCCACCTCCAACCCCGGCAAGACGACGTACGCCTCGGACATCAGCAGGGCGCTGGCCAAGAAGCCCACAGCGGTCTTCTGCTTCTTCGCCGGAGCGGCGGCGGTGGAGTTCATCAAGCAGCTGCGCGAGAAGTTCGCCGGGCCGATCTACGCACCCGGCTTCCTCACCGAGGGCGCCGTGCTGGAGAACCTGAAGGACAACGCGCTGGGCATCCAGACCGCGCTGAACTACTCGGCCGACCTGAACAACACGTCGAACCGGGTCTTCGCCTCGGCGTACCGCAAGAAGTACCAGGTCACCCCCACCACGTACGCGATGGCGTCGTACGACGCGGCGCAGGTGCTCGACCAGGCCATCCAGCTGACCGGTGGGAAGCCCACGCCGCAGCAGGTCAACCTGGCCCTGGGCAAGATCGGCCAGATCGACAGCCCGCGCGGCATCTGGCAGTTCAACCAGCCGCGTACCCCGCAGCAGAAGTGGTACCTGCGCGAGGTGCAGCGCGACGGTCAGGTCATGTCGAACGTGCTGATCAACGAGCTGGCCACGCTGGGCTGAACGCCCACCCGGAGCACGATTCGGGGCCGGTCTCCCAGTGGGAGGCCGGCCCCGGAACGTTCGCGGGGTCAGTGCCGCAGCTCGGCGATGCAGCACTTCACGCTGCCGCCGCCCTTCTTCAGCTCGGCCAGCTCGACCGGGACCGGGGTGTACCCGGCCGCCTTGAGCTTGCCGGCCAGGCGGGTGGCCTCGCTGTTCAGCACCACGTTCGCGCCGTCGCTGACCAGGTTGAGCCCGAAGGCCATCGCGTCCTCGTCGTCGGCGATCACCGCGTCCGGGAAGAGCTGGGTGAGCACCCGCTGACTGGCCGCGGAGAACGCGCCCGGGAAGTAGACGACATTCGCGTCGTCGATGGCCGCGAGCGCCACGTCCAGGTGGTAGAAGCGGGGGTCGATCAGGCGCAGCGACACCACCGGACGGCCCAGCGCCTCCTGCGCCTCCGCGTGCGCCGGGATCTCGGTACGGAAGCCGTGCCCGGCCAGGATGAGCCCGCCGTGCGCCTCCGGCACGTACGCGAAGTCGCCCTCACCCTCGTTGGTCTCGCTGGGTGCGATGAACCGCCAGCCCTGCGCGTCGTAGAAGGCGTAGTGGGCGGCGGCCTCGGCGGCCCGCTGCTCGTGCTTGAACCGGGCGCCGTAGACGCTGCCGTCCACCACGAAGCCACCATTGGCGGCGTAGACCATGTCGGGCAGGCCCTGCTCGGCGGTGAGCAGGTGCACCTCGTGGCCGAGGCCGACAAGCGTCTCGCGCAGCCGGTCCCACTGCTTGACCGCCAGGGCCCGGTCGACCGGGGTGGTCACGTCCATCCACGGGTTGATCGCGTACTCGACCGCGAAGTACTCCGGCGAGCACATGAGATATGTCCGCTTTCGCGGGAAACGCTGCTGGTTCACGGTCACCAAGAGTAGGTACCGTGGAACTTTGAAAACAGCCACAAGCGTTGCTTCCCAGAGGCGGAACGTTGCAGATAGACGCGGTAGACCAGCGGATCATTGCGTTACTCGTCGCGGACGCCCGTGCGTCCTACGCCGACATCGGTGCCCGGGTGTCACTCTCCGCCCCGGCGGTCAAACGTCGCGTCGACCGACTGCGCGCCACCGGCGTGATCAGGGGATTCACGGCCGTCGTTGATCCGGCCGCCGTCGGCTGGACCACGGAGGCCTTCGTCGAGCTGTTCTGCGCCGGCCGGACCACCCCGGCGCAGATCGGCGTGGCCGCCCGCCGGCACCCCGAGGTGGTCGGCGCGTACACCGTCTCCGGGGAGGCGGACGCGCTCGTGCACCTGCGCGCCGCCGACATCAGCCACCTGGAGGCGGCACTGGAGCGGCTGCGTGCCGAGTCCTTCGTGACCTCCACCCGCAGCACCATCGTGCTCTCCCGGCTGGTCGAGTCGCCCGGCGTCGGCCCGTCCGCCGGCACCTCTTGACCTCAACCCAGGTTGAGGAGATGGACTGGCCCCGAGTGGGCGAGGCAGCCCACCGGGGCCGAGGGGGCTGTCATGCGGGCGATCTGGTTACGTGAGTTCGGCGGGCCCGAGGTGCTGGTGCCCGGCCCCGCGCCGGACCCGGTCCCCGGTCCCGGTCAGGTGCTGATCGACGTCGCACACGCGAACATCACCTTCGTCGAGACCCAACTGCGCGCCGGTCACCCCGGCCCGTTCCGCCTCACCCCACCGCTGATCCCCGGCAACGGCGTCGGCGGGGTGATCACCGCCGTCGGGCCGGACGTCGACCCGGCGCTGACCGGGCAACGAGTGGTCAGCGCCACCGGAGGTTCCGGCGGTTACGCCGAACGCGCGGCAGTGGACGCGTCGGCGACGATCGCGGTGCCGGCCGGGTTGGCTCTGGACGAGGCGGTGGCACTGCTGGCCGACGGGCGGACCGCCACCATGCTCATCGAGGCGGTCGGCGTACGCCCCGGCGACCGGGTGCTGGTGGAAGCCGCTGCCGGCGGCGTTGGCAGCCTGTTGGTGCAGCTCGCGGTCCGCGCCGGGGCACGGGTGATCGGCGTGGCCGGTGGGCGACGCAAGGTGGACCTGCTACCCGGCCTGGGCGCCGAACTGGCCGTCGACTACCTGCTGCCCGAGTGGGCCGAGCAGGTCCGCGCCGCGGTGGGCGGGGTCGACGTGGTGCTCGACGGGGTCGGTGGTTCGGTGGCCCGGGCCGCCTTCGACCTACTCCCGCCGGGCGGCCGGATGGTCAGCTTCGGGCTGGCGAGCGGGGAGTGGTCCCCGGTGTCGACGGAGGCCGCCACGGCGCGTCAGGTCACCATGATCCGCCCGGACGTGCCACCGCCCCGGCTGCGGGCGTACACCGAACAGGCCCTGACGGACGCGGCGGCCGGCCACCTGCGACCGCTCATCGGCCAACGCTTCCCACTGGAACGCGCCGCCGATGCGCACGCCGCCATCGAGGCGCGCGCGACGGTCGGCAAGACCCTGCTGGACGTGGCCTGATCGAGCTCAGAGGTACATGCCGGTGCGGTGCTCCGACTCGTCGCGTCGGACCGGCTTGTCACCCTCACCGAAGAACCGCTTGCCGCCGAACTCGCCGTGCAGACGGTCGTCCAACTCGTCGGCGAGACCGGTCATCACCTGCACCGCCAGCATCAGATGGGTCGCCTGGAAGTTGCGGCCGAACACCGGGATGGACGCCCACACCGTGTCGTCGGCGCAGTAGAGGCGGCCGATCGGCATCCGGTTCGTCAGTTCGGAGAGCTTGACGTAGAGCCGCTCGGTCGGCTCCACCTCAGTGAGCACCGGGGAGAAGACGTCCACCAGGGGCGGGTTGTCCCGCACGCGCACGAAGACCATCGCCGAGCCGGCGCGGATGGTGATGTCGCCGTCCGAGTCGATCTGCAACCGGTCGGTGTCCGACTTCAACATGGTGGAGACCACGGTTCGGACCCGATCGGCCAGGTCGAGCACGTCGTCCTGCTCGACCTGCGCGGCGGCCGCCTCGGCCAACGCCTCCTCCAGGTCCGCCTCGACGTCGGCGTCCGGACCGAACTCGCTGCGAGCGGTGCCCAGCGGTTCCACGGCCAACGGCTCGCCCTCGGCGTCGTGCACCAGATAGACGAGGAAGGCCGGGTGCGGAGC
This sequence comes from Micromonospora sp. NPDC049049, assembly GCF_040649115.1. Classification (NCBI taxonomy): domain Bacteria; kingdom Bacillati; phylum Actinomycetota; class Actinomycetes; order Micromonosporales; family Micromonosporaceae; genus Micromonospora; species Micromonospora sp. NPDC049049. The sequence goes on from NZ_JBEZEX010000003.1 coordinate 119,711, forward strand.
GCCGTAGACGTCCCGCAGCGTGCGGGAGAGCAGGGTGGCGACCTGGGTCGACTCGGCCGTCGTGGCGTTCAGCCCGAAGGAACCGCCAGAGCCGGCGACCACCCCGGGCGGGGACCAACCGAGCGCGACCATGTCCGCCACCGCGCCCCGGTCCAGTCGGTAGCCCGCCGGCAGAGCGGCGTTGCCGACCGCGCGGGCGGACAACACCCGGTCCGCGTCCACGTCGACGCTGATCGAATAGACAGCGTCCCCGGTGCCGGAGGCGGTGGGGTCCAGGGTCAGGTCGAGGTTTGCGCCGACGGGAAGTTCCCGCAGCCGTACGGCGAGCGCACGGGCGAACTCCCGCCACGCCTCGGTCACCTTCGCCCGCAGGTCGGTGGTGCTGGGCTCGTCGAGCAGGATCGATTCCGCCGGCTCAATCGAAGCGCCGGGCAGCTCACCGTGCGGCGCCGAGGGGTGGTCAGCCGTCATGATCGCCTCCGTCCGTCACGATCACCCTACCCACGCCGCCCGTGGGTCGGATCAGCCCGGACCGGGATCGGACAGCGGCGGTCAGGGGGCCGTCGGGTCCGTGGGGTCGGCGCCCAGCTCGACCGGCCAGGCGCCCGCCAGCGCGCTGAGCCGGGCCGCGGCGTCCGCCGGGTCCGCGCCCCGGCCAACCGCCAACCCGAAGAGGTACGCGGTGACCGGCGCACCCGGACGCAGCACCTGGTGGGCGACGTCCCGGGCCAGATCCAGCACCGCCGGCACCGGCACCGCGGTCGGGTCCAGATCCAACTCGGCACACACCGCCGTGACCCAGTCGTCCATCACCGTCATCGCGCCCACTCCTCCGCCCGGCGTACGTCCTCGTCAGTGTCGCAGTCGAACCACGGCGGCGGGCCCTCGCCGGACCAGGCCACCTCCGACACGACGAGCCCCGCCAGCAACGCCCGGACCGGGGCCCCGGACAAGCTGCCGCCCCGCTCGACCGCCAACCGGTCCACCGCCGCCCGCAGCGCGGTCACCCGCCAGATGCCGCAGAGCGACTGCCGCCGCCCACCGCCGTCCACGAAGCACGCCCCGTCGGGTCGCTCACCGCCGCCGAGGCCGTCGCGGGCCTGCGCGAGGCCGTCGCGAGCCGGCGGTGCGGCGAGGCCGTCACGGATCAACGGTGCGGCGAGGCCGTCGCGGGCCGGCGGTGCCGGATCGGTGGGGCCGCCCGCCGAACCGGTGTCGGGGATCTTCCGATCGAGGTGGTGCAGCAGGTCCTCGATCGCGGCCCGGGTGAGCAGCGGCAGGTCGGCGGCGAGCAGCGCGACCAAGGTGACGTCGGTGTCCAGCAGTGCCAGCCCGGCCGCCGCCGCGGCGACCGGGCCCCCGCCGGGCGGGTCCTCCCGGACGACCCGGACGCCCGCCGGCACGGCGTCGGCCGCACCGACAAGCACCCGCGGCGTCGCGTCGGCGACTGCGGCCAGCACCCGGTCGCGCATCGGCCGGCCGCCGATCGGAAGCGCGGGTTTGTCGAGGCCGCCCATCCGTCGGGCGGCCCCACCCGCGAGCACCACGGCGGCGTACGTCCCCACCCGGCCACCGTAGCCGGGACCGGTCCCACCCAGATGTCGGGCGGCTGCGCGAACCCAGCGCGGCGAACGAACACCATGATCCACTCGGATTCGCCGAAAGCGCGGTGTCCCGGTGCCGGGGATACCCCGACTTCAAGGAACACGAGTGGATCACCCCCCGGGCACCGCCGGCGGACCGGATCGGAGGGGCATCGGTCGGACGGCGCCGCCGGGTGCCCGATGGCCGGTGGTCGTGCGGGTGTGCCGGCGGGGGGTGGAGGATGGCGGGATGGGACGGGCAACTGATCGACGGGGCGTACTCCGGATCGACCTGGACGCGGCGACCGCCGGACGCGGGGCGATCCGCCGACCGGACACGCTCGCCGTGGAGGAGCCGCTGGAGATCCGGGTCGGCGCGGCAGGCCCCGGCCGACGCCGGCCGCTCGCCGTCACCATGCGTACTCCCGGCGACGATCTGGACCTGGCCATCGGGTTCCTGCTGACGGAGGGGCTGATCCGGTCGACCGACGACGTGTTGACCGCGCAACTCTGTGCCGGCGCGGAGACGCCGAACACGTACAACGTGGTGGACGTGGTGCTCGCCCCCGGCGTACCGGAACCGACCACCGACCCGTCCCGGAACTTCTACACGACCAGCTCCTGCGGTGTCTGCGGCAAGGCCAGCATCGACGCGGTACGCACCCGATCGCTCTTTCCGGTCGCGGCGGACCCGCTCAGCGTCCCGGCCACGCTGCTCGCCGAGCTGCCCGACCGGTTGCGCGCCGCCCAGCGCGGCTTCGATCGGACCGGCGGGCTGCACGCGGCGGGGTTGTTCACCCCCGACGGTGAGCTGGTGGTGCTCCGGGAGGACGTGGGCCGGCACAACGCCGTGGACAAGGTGATCGGCTGGGCCGTGCGGGAACGCCGGCTGCCGCTCACCGGGCACCTGCTGCTGGTCTCCGGGCGGGCCAGCTTCGAGCTGACCCAGAAGGCGTGGATGGCGGGGTTGCCGCTGCTGGCAGCGGTGTCCGCCCCGAGCACCCTCGCCGCGGAACTGGCCGACGAGGCGGGGATGACACTTGTCGGCTTCCTGCGCGGGCGGACCATGAACGTCTACACCGGGCCGCACCGGATCACCGTGGAGCAGCCAGCCTGACCCGAGCGGCCCGTCAGCGACCGATCCGGTCGATCAGGTCGAACAGGGCCAGCCTTGCGGCGGCGTCACGGGCGATCAGGAAACCGGCGATGCCGAGGATCCAGCCCAACGCGCTGCCCGCCTTCGTGACGATCCAGGTGTTCAGGCGGGCCAGCACCGGCTCGACCAGTCGCGGGCGGGCCACTCTGGCACCCAGCAGCAGCACCGCCGGCAGCACCATGACCAGGCAGTATCCGGCGAGCAGCACCACCACGCTCGCCGCTCCCACCTCCGATGTGGCCAACAGACCCACCGCACCGAGGTACGGAAGCATGGTCGCCACCTCGGCCAGCGCCGCGAGCAGCGCCAGCCCGACCAACCAGCGTGCCGAGGAATCTCCGGCGGTGGCCCGGTCCCGCCAGCGCAGGACGCCACCGGTACGGGGACGCCGCTTGCCGTCGTAGCGGAAGCTGAGCGCCAGCATTCCCACGCCCAGCACGAGTTGTGCCCAGAGGACGCCCCGGTTGTCCAGGGCGCCGCCCAGCGCGTCGCCCAGGCTGCTGCCTCCCCAGACCAGAAGCAGCCCAACCGCGAGGTAGAACACCGCGATGGTGGCGAGGTAGCCCAGGATCCGCCGGACGTTGACCGGCCCGGGTGCGAGCAGCAACCAGACCGGGATGAAGAGGGTGCCGATGCTGGTGCTGTCGATCAACGCCAGCCCGGCCAGCGACAGCAGCAACTCGGGGGTCATGTCGTACCAATGCGGAGAACGGCCACGAGATCATTCTCTGGCGGCGGCGAGCCTGCCGCGTCGGCCGTGAACAGGAGCAACGCGTACATCCTTTGACGGAGGCGTCGCCGGAAGACCCGTCACGCCAGGTCGAGGATGCTCCAGTTGGTAGGGAGCACCTTCGCCGCCACCTCGGGTCGCACTGTCGCGTAGTGCGCCTCGTGGGTGAGTGCCGCGCGGGCGGCATGGCCGAACGAGATGTCGCCGTCCACGGCACGGGCCAGCCTGCCGGTGTCCTGCACGTTCTCGACGTCGAGCGGCAGCAGACGGATCATCGGGGCAGTCATCATCAGGGCCAGTAGCGCGGCATCGATCTCGTCGGCCACGCTCGCGAAGGCGACAGCCAGGCACGTCGCTGGGACGGCGACCTGCCGACCCTCGTCGGCGACCTCCAGCATCAACTCCCCCACCGAGACGTTGCCCTCGATGTAGGCAGTCAGCGCCGACGCGTCGAACACGGCGGCGATCTGATCGCTCATCCGGGGCGGCCCAACATCCGGCGTCCCTCAGCCAGGGCGTCCGCCGGAATGGGTGTCGCCAGGCGCTCCCGCCATCGCGCCCTACCCGCCTCGGTCACCTCGATGCCGGCGCGCCGCAGCACCTCGTCGAGGTGTACGCGGGCCATCTGCACCCGTACCGCCGCGGTGATGGCGGCCGAGACGTTGGGCTGCTGGTCGAGCCAGTCCGCGACGTCGTCGGGAAGGCTCACGGAGCGCTTCACTGTCACGTCCGCCAGCCTATCAATTCCGGTAGCACCTGCGGTATTACCACGCGGGTGATCGCGTCCTTCAGCGGCGGCCACGACGGCTCCGCTTGCGGGGGCGGATGACGCCGGGCATTCCGACCGACGGCCAGCCGTCCAGCTCCGCCGGGGGCACGCCCCGCCGGAGCAGGTCGTCCAGCAGCAGCGCGAGCGAGTAGTCGGGGTGCAGGCTCAGCGTGCGTTCGAGCGCGACCGCCGCCAACGCGCCCTGCCCGGCACGCCAGGCGGCGAACGCCAGCAGCGCACCCGGCGCGGCGGCCACCTCCGGCTCGGCGCGGCGCAGCACGTCGGTCCAGAGGGCGATGTCCCGGTCCCGGCCGTCGGTGCGTTCCCACGCGTGATCGCGGACCGGCAGGTGGGTCATCAGCAGGCTCAGCCAGGCCACCTCGTCGTCGTCGAGCCGCTCACCACGCCGCTGCCGACGCTGGGCCTCGCGGACCGCCGCCACCCCGGCGGCGCGCAGCGCCCGTGCCCCGAGCAGGTCGCTCTCGGATGCCTGCTCGACCAGCTCGGCCAGTCTCAGCTCGGCGCGGGCGGTGGCCGCGCGGGCCGCCTCCCGGGCCGGCCCCTCCACCGGTGCCACCTGCGCCCCCAGGGCGGCCCGGTCGGGGAGCGCGACCTGACCGGCGAAGACCGCCGAGGCGGTCACCGGGTTGGCGGTCGGGTCGTAGCGGCGACCCTCGGGCGGGCAGCACTCGGGCTCGGTGCAGAGATAGGACCACCAGCGGCCGTCGGTCACCCGCAGCGCGTCGAGCACGTGCAGCCCGAAATCGTTCAACGCGTCGCGCAGCGCGTCCACTGCTGGGGTGACCTGCTCCGGTTGCCCGTAACCCACAACCGTGGCGGCCTCCGCGCCCTGCCGGCGGAGCACACCAGCCAGGTGCCCGGCCAGTCCGCCCAGCTCGGTCGGGTCGGGCAGGTCCGCGCGGGCGGCGAAGACGATCTGTCGGCCGACCAGCGCCACGGCGACGACGCTGTCGGTTGGGTGGAAGCCGAGCAGGTACGGCACGGCGGCGATCAGGTCGGCGGGTGAGCGGACGGCGAGCTGAGGGCGTTCGGTCGAGGTCATGTCGGAAGCCTGCGGCGGGCGTGCCGGGCCCTGCCACCCCTGTGGACGACACGCGGCTTATCCACAGTTACTGAACGTGTTTTCCCTGCTCACGCGCCACCTGCGGGTGCGGAAAGAGCGCCGATGTCGTCGGGCGACACCTGGCTGTCGTAAGGAGCGGTTACCGTGCGCTGATGGACCTGGCGTACCTGCGCGCACATCCGGCACACCTCCCGACCTTCCGGACCCATCAGCGGCTCCGGGAGACGCCGGTCGCCGGCGGGAACATCTGCGCGGCCGCCCGGCTCACCCTCGACGACGGCCACTCCGTCTTCGCCAAGTCCTGGCCGGAAGACGCCGACCGACCGGCGCCGGAGGGCTTCTTCGCCGCCGAGGCCGCCGGCCTGCGCTGGCTGCGGGAGGCGGGCACTGTCGGCGTACCCGAGGTGATCGTGGTGTTGCCGGAGCTGCTGGCGCTCGACTGGGTGGAGCCCGGCGAACCGACGCCGGAGGCAGCGGAGCGCTTCGGTCGGGAGCTGGCCGGGCTGCACCGGGCGGGCGCAACCGCCTTCGGTGCCGCCTGGCCCGGCTTCATCGGCTCGCTCCCACAGGACAACACCCTCACCGGCGGGCGCTGGTCGACCTGGTTCGCCGAGCGACGCCTCGCCCCCTACCTGCGACGTTCGGTCGATGCTGGCGCGCTGACCAGCGCCGATGCCGCTCTGGTCGAGCAGGTGATCGGTCGCCTCGACGGGCTCGGCGGCGACGAGCCGCCCGCGCGCATCCACGGCGACCTGTGGCCGGGCAACGTGCTGTGGGGGTTCGACGACCGGGCCTGGCTCGTCGACCCGGCGGCGCACGGCGGGCACCGGGAGACGGATCTCGCCCAGCTCGCCCTCTTCGGCGGCATTCCCCACCTGGATCGGGTGCTGGCCGCCTACCAGGAGAGTTGGCCACTACCGGACGGTTGGCGTGACCGCGTGCCAGTGCATCAGCTGCATCTGCTGCTCGTGCACACAGCACTCTTCGGCGTCAGCTTCCGAGATGTGGTCGTCCAGACCGCCCGTGGCGTCCTGAGCCGGGCCGAGCGCGCTACGGTCGACAGGTGAACGTCGCCCCGGGGATCGACGGCGTCCTCGTCGACCGGTACGGCCGTGTCGCCCGGGACCTGCGCGTGTCCCTCACCGACAAGTGCAACCTGCGCTGCACCTACTGCATGCCGGCGGAAGGGCTCCCCTGGCTGGCCGGCCCCGAGTTGCTGACCGACGAGGAGATCGTCCGGCTGGTCCGGGTGGCTGTCGAGCTGCTCGGCGTGACCGAGGTGCGGTTCACCGGCGGTGAGCCGCTGATCCGAGCCGGGCTGGTCGACATCGTGACGGCGGTCGCCGCCCTCGAACCCCGCCCCCGGGTCTCGCTGACCACCAACGGCATCGGCCTGGACCGACTGGCCCCGGCGTTGCGGGCGGCCGGCCTGGACCGGGTGAACGTCTCACTGGACACCCTGGACCCGGACCGGTTCACCAAGCTCACCCGGCGCCCCCGCCTCGACGCGGTGCTGGCCGGGCTCGCCGGTGCGGCGACCGTCGGGCTCAGCCCCGTGAAGATCAATTCAGTGCTGATGCGTGGTGTCAACGAGGACGAGGCGCCGGCGCTGCTCCGCTTCGCCCTTGAGCACGACTACCAGCTGCGAATCATCGAGCAGATGCCGTTGGACGCCCAGCACGGTTGGGCCCGCGACACCATGGTCACCGCCGAGGAGATCCTGGCGTCACTGCGTACCGTCTTCGATCTGAGCCCCGACCCGACCGAGCGCGGCGCGGCACCGGCGGAGACCTGGCTGGTCGACGGAGGCCCCGCCCGGGTCGGCGTGATCGCCAGCGTCACCCGCCCCTTCTGCGGGGACTGCGACCGCACCCGGTTGACAGCCGACGGCCAGGTCCGCGCCTGCCTCTTCGCCACCGAAGAGTCGGATCTGCGCGCCGCGCTGCGCACCGGTGCCGACGACGACGAGTTGGCCCGGCGCTGGCGTACCGCGATGTGGGGCAAGCGTGCCGGGCACGGCATCGACGATCCCACCTTCCTCCAGCCGACCCGCCCGATGTCAGCGATCGGAGGCTGAGCGTGGAGTCGACGACGCTGACCATCCGCTACTTCGCGGGCGCCCGCGCCGCCGCCGGCCGCGCCGAGGAGATCGTGCCGGCTGGGCGGTCACTCGACGACCTCACGGCCGAGCTGACCGAGCAGCACGGCGACCGGCTCGCCGGGGTGCTGCGGGTGGCGAGTTTCCTCGTGAACGGCGTCAGCTGTCATGATCGTCAGACCCCCCTACCGGCCGGGTCCACGATCGATGTCCTACCCCCGTTCGCGGGCGGCTGAGGGAGGCTTCACACATGATGGCGGTTCTGGGGTTCGTGGCTGTCCTGGCGCTGGTCACCGGCCTCATCCACCTCTACCTGTGGAAGCGGCTCGTTCGGGACGCCACCGCGCCGGGCCGCTGGCGACGGGTCGGCGGGATCGCCGCAGTGGTGCTGGCACTGCTCGTGCCGGTCACGATGGCCGGCACACAGGCCGGGCTCTACTGGCTCGCCTGGCCCGGCTACCTGTGGCTCGCGCTGATGTTCTACCTGCTGATCGTCCTGGTCGTGCTGGAAGTCCCGATGCTCGTCGCCCGGCTGGTGCTGCGCCGCCGGGTGGTCGCCGCGGAGCCCACCACCGCCGCGCCCGAGCCGGTGCTCGTCGGGGCCGCCGGGCCGACCGACCCGCCGGCCGCCGACGCCGTCGCGGCACCGGACCACGACCCGTCCCGTCGGTTGGTGCTCGCCCGTGGGGCCGCCATCTTCGCCGGTCTCACCGCCACAGGCATCGTGGGGTACGGCGTTCGCACGGCACTCGGTCCACCCCAGCTCGACCGGGTACGCATCCCGCTCGCCAAACTCCCCCGCAGCATGGACGGCCTGCGCATCGCCACCGTCTCCGACATCCACCTCGGTCCGCTGCGCGGCCGGGCGCACACCGAGCGGATCGTCGCCGCGATCAACCGGCTCGACGCGGACCTGGTCGCGGTGGTCGGCGACCTGGTTGACGGGTCCGTCGCCGAACTCGGCGCGGCCGCCGAGCCCTTGCGTAACCTGCGCTCCCGGTACGGCAACTTCTTCGTCACCGGCAACCACGAGTACTACTCCGGGGTGGAGGAGTGGGTCCAGGAGGTCGACCGGCTCGGCCTACGGGTCCTACAGAACCAGCGGCAGGAGATCCAGGCTCGGGGTGGTGTGCTCGACCTGGCCGGCGTGAACGACCTCACCGGGGCCGGCACCGGCCTCGCCGCCGGCCCGGACTTCGCCGCCGCCCTCGGCGACCGCGACCCGAGCCGTCCCGTGGTCCTGCTCGCGCACCAGCCGCTGGCGGCGAAGGAGGCCGCCCGCTACGGCGTCGACCTGCAACTGTCCGGGCACACCCACGGTGGGCAGATGGTGCCGTTCAACCTGGCCGTCAGGCTCGAACAGCCGGTGGTCAGCGGCCTCGGCGAGGTCGACGGCACGAAGGTCTACGTGACCAACGGCGCCGGTTTCTGGGGGCCACCGGTCCGGGTCGGGGCCGAGCCGCAGATCAGTCTGGTCGAGCTGCGCTCGGCATAGCGGAGGTCACGTCCGCGCGTGGCGGCGGGTGGCCGGCGCGGCGGGCGTGACAGGATGCGGCGTGCCCCCGTTCAGCGCCGCACCCCCCGGTGGCCTACCGCCATTCGTCGCGGACCTGCACATCCACTCGAAGTACTCGCGCGCGTGCAGCCGTGACCTCACCCTGCCGAACCTCGCGTGGTGGGCCCGGCGTAAGGGCATCGGCCTGCTCGGCACCGGCGACTTCACCCACCCCGCCTGGTACGACCACCTGCGGGAGACGCTGCGCCCGGCCGAACCGGGGCTCTACCGGCTCGACCCGGAGGCGGAACGGGACCTCGCCCGGCGGCTGCCACCCCGACTCGCGCCGAACGCGGAGGCGGACCCGGTCCGGTTCATGCTGAGCGTGGAAATCTCCACCATCTACAAGCGGGACGACCGGACCCGCAAGGTGCACCACCTGATCTACCTGCCGGATCTGGACGCGGTGGCCCGGTTCAACACCGCCCTGGGCCGGATCGGCAACCTCGGCTCCGACGGCCGGCCGATCCTCGGACTGGACTCCCGCGACCTGCTGGAGATCACCCTGGAGGCCAGCCCGGACGGCTACCTGGTGCCGGCACACATCTGGACTCCCTGGTTCTCCGCGCTGGGCTCGAAGTCGGGCTTCGACGCGATCGCGGACTGCTACGCCGACCTGGCCGAGCACATCTTCGCCGTGGAGACCGGGCTCTCCTCCGACCCCGCCATGAACTGGCGGGTCGGCAGCCTGGACGGCTACCAACTGGTGTCCAACTCGGACGCGCACTCGCCGCCGGCGCTCGGCCGGGAGGCGACGGTGCTGACCGCCGAACGGGACTACTTCGCCGTTCGGGAGGCGCTGCGTACCGGTGACGGCCTGGCCGGCACCATCGAGTTCTTCCCGGAGGAGGGCAAGTACCACGCGGACGGGCACCGGCTGTGCGGGGTCAACTGGACTCCGGAGCGCACCCGGGCCGCCGACGGGCGCTGCCCCGAGTGCGGCAAACCCCTCACCGTGGGTGTCCTCAGTCGGATCGAGGAGTTGGCGGACCGGCCGGACGGACACCGGCCGGCGCACGCCCGGGACGTCACCCACCTGGTGCCGCTGGGCGAGATCCTCGGCGAGATCAACAAGGTGGGTGCCCGGTCGAAGAAGGTCGAGGGGCGGCTCAACGAGCTGCTGGCCACGCTCGGCCCCGAGCTGGAGATCCTGACCACGACGCCGCTGACCGAGATCGCGCAGGCCGGTGGTGAGCTCCTCGCGGAGGGCATCGGGCGGCTGCGGCGCGGCGACGTCCGCCGGGTGCCCGGTTACGACGGCGAGTACGGCGTGATCACGCTCTTCGACCCGGCCGAGCTGGGCGCGCAGGAGACACTGTTCGACGTACCGGTGCCGGCGCAGCGACGCCCCTCGGAGCCGGCTCCACGGGTCGCGGCCAAGCGCCCGGCGGCGGCCAAGGCGGAGCCGAAGCGGAAGCCGGTCCCGGCGCCCGCGCCGCCGATCGCGTCACCGCCGTCTCCGCACGAGCCGTTCGAGCCGATGCTCTCCGGCATGGAGGAGGTCGGCACCGGCCTGCTGGACCGACTGGACGCCATGCAGCGGGTGGCCGCCTCCGCACCCGGCGGTCCGCTGCTCATCGTGGCCGGTCCGGGCACCGGCAAGACCAGGACGCTCACCCACCGGATCGCGTACCTCTGCGCGGAGCTGAACGTCTTCCCCGAGCACTGCCTCGCGATCACCTTCACCCGTCGGGCAGCCGAGGAACTGCGGCACCGCCTCGACGGCCTGCTCGGCCCGGTCGCCGAGGACGTCACGGTGGGTACGTTCCACGCGTTGGGGCTGACCATCCTGCGGGAGAACGTCGGCGCAGCGGGTCTCCCCGCCGACTTCCGGATCGCCGACGACGCCGAGCGGGCGGCGGCACGCACCGAGGCCGGCGACGACAGCGCCGCTTACGTGTCGCTGCTACGCAAGCAGGACCTGGTCGACCTGGACGAACTGGTGACCCTGCCGGTGGAGCTGCTGCGGGCCGACCGGAAGCTTGTCGACCGGTACCGGGACCGCTGGCGGTGGATCTTCGTCGACGAGTACCAGGACGTCGACGAGGTGCAGTACGAGCTGCTGCGGCTGCTCAGCCCCGCCGACGGCAACCTCTGCGCGATCGGCGACCCGGACCAGGCCATCTACTCGTTCCGGGGTGCCGACGTCGGCTACTTCCTGCGATTCTCCGAGGACTTCACCGACGCCCGACTGGTCCGACTCAACCGCAACTACCGCTCGTCGGCCCCGATCCTGGCCGCCGCCGTGCAGGCCATCGCGCCGTCCTCGCTGGTCCGGGGCCGGCGGCTGGACCCGGCCCGGCTCGACCCGGAAGCTCCGCTGGTCGGGCGGTACCCGGCGGCGTCGGTGAACGAGGAGGCCGACTTCGTCGTGCGTACCGTCGACGATCTGGTCGGCGGGTTGTCGCACCGCTCGCTGGACTCGGGCCGCATCGACGGCCGGTCCACCTCACTGTCGTTCTCCGACATCGCCGTGCTGTACCGCACCGACGCGCAGGCCGCCCCGATCGTGGACGCCCTGACCCGGGCCAACATCCCTGTGCAGAAGCGTTCCCACGACCGGCTGCGGGATCGGCCCGGGGTGGCGGCCATCGCCCGGGAGCTACGACACGCCGACGGCCTGTCCGGCTCACTTGCCGCCCGGGTGCGGCTGGCCGGTCAGGTGGTCGCCGAGCGGTTCGCCGTGCCCACCCTGGACGGCGCCAGCAGTGCGGTCCGCCCCGAGGACGTCCGCTCGGCCGTGGACCTGCTGACCCCGCTGGCCCGACGCTGCGGTGACGACCTGGAGGCCTTCCTGTCGCAGTTGGCCACCGGCGCGGAGGTGGACGCCCTCGACCCGCGCGCCGAGGCGGTCACGCTGCTCACCCTGCACGCCGCGAAGGGCCTGGAGTTCCCGGTTGTCTTCCTGGTCGGTGTCGAGGACGGGTTGTTGCCGTTGCGCTGGCCGGGCTCGACGCCCGACGAGGACGCCGTCGCCGAGGAGCGCCGGCTCTTCTTCGTCGGCCTGACCCGGGCCCAGGACCGGCTGTACGTCAGTCACGCCGCCCGCCGCACCCGGCACGGCACCGAGCGCGACTGCGCACCTTCGCCGTTCCTCAGCACCATCGACCCCGGCCTCTTCGAACGCTTCGGCGAAGCCGAACCCCGCCGCCCCAAGGACCGCCAACTCCGCCTGATCTAAGCCCGAGCCGCCGAGCCGTCGCCGATCTTGCACTTTCGGTTGCCGATGTGCGTGGGATGCCTCTTATGTCGGCGCAGAAACTGCAAGATCGACGAAGCCTGGGGGCGGGGCCGGCCGGGGCGGGGGTGTTAGGGGAGGAGGGCGGCTAGCCAGGCGCCCGCCAGCAGGGCCGGGCCGAGGGGTAGCAGGGTGGTCCGGTGCACCTTTCGGGTGACGAGCAGGGCGAGCACCAGACCGCCGTGCAGCACGTGCGGCAGGAGCAGCCCGGTCAGCAGGGCGTCCCACCCCAACCAGCCGAGCGGCAGGCCGAGGACGGCGGCGAGTTTCACGTCCCCGAAACCCAGCCGTGAGCCGGGCAGCAGGGCCAGCAGCACGTGCGCCCCGCCCGCGACTGCCGCACCTGCCAACGCGCCGGGCAGCCGGCCGGGAGTGCCGGACAGCAGCGCCGCTGTGATCAGCCCTCCGAGGGCCAGCAGCCCGGCGACGAGGACCAGCGGGTCGGGCAGCCGCAGGCAGGCCAGGTCGACCCGCGCCAACACCAGACCAACCGCCGCGACCGCGAGGAAGACCGGCAGCGCCGGGTCGTCACCCACGGCGACGGCAAGGCCGGCGAAGACGCCGGCCGCCACCACCGGGCCGACCCAGGGCCGCCGGACCGGCTGCGGCAGTGAAAACGCCGGTGGCCGGGCGTCCGCGGTGGCGAAACACCGCGACACCAGGGGTACGACGAGGCCGACCAACGCGCCGAGCAGCGCGATCGACACCAGCGCGGCGGCCGACATGGGCCGGACGTTACTGGCGGTCGCGCACCGGTGTGTCCCCCGATCGTGATGCCGGCGTATCCCCCGATCGTGATCTCGTGCCCGCCCGACGCGGCCGTTCGGTGGTCACCACCACGGCGACCCCGGCGACGATGACGGCACCGCCGAGCAGCACCTGCGGGGTGATCGGCTCGGCCACCAGCAGCGCGCCGAGCGCCACCGCAACCGCCGGGTTCACGTAGGCGTACGTCGACACCAGCGAGATCGGCGCGTTGTGCAGCAGCCAGACGTACGCGGTGAAAGCCACCAGCGAGCCGGCCACCATGAGGTAGCCCAACGCCAACCAGGACCGGGTGCTCACCGCCGCCGGGTGGAAGTCGGCCAGTTCGCCCCGACCGGCGGCGAGGGCCACCAGCACCAGCGCGCCGGCCATCATCTCGTACACCGTGGCCACGAACGGGTCGGCGGGCATCCGGATCCGTCCGGACAGGAACGACCCGACCGACCAGGAGGTGGCCGCCGCCACCACTGTCAGCGCCCCGACCAGGGGCACCGCTGCCGAACTACCGCTCGGCAGCACCAGCAGGACGAGGCCGGCGAAGCCCACCGTGACTCCGGCGAACGTCCAGATCGGCGGCCGGTCCCCGGTGGCCGAGCGCAACAGCACGACCAGCAGCGGCACCGTGGCCACCAGCAGCGCGGCGATCCCGGACGGCAGCGCCACTCCCGGTGGCCCCGATTCGGCGAGCACCACCAGGCCGTTGCCGGCGCTGAGCAGGAGTACCCCGACCAAGGCGGCCGAGCCGAGTTGCCGTCGGTCCACCCGCAGCGCGCCGGGGCCTCGCCGCAGTCGCAGCACCACCGCCAGGACCAGGCCGGCCACGGCGAAGCGGAGCGCGGCCGACAGCAGCGGAGGCAGTGTCTCCACTGTGATCCGGATGGCCAGATAGGTCGACCCCCAGAGCACGTAGACCACGATCAACGCGGTCCAGATCACTGTCGGTGTGCTGTTGGCACGACGGCCGGCGAGGGCCGTGGCGCTCGGTGGAGGTGAGCTCATCAGTGGACCACGCTACGGTGACCCCGGAGCCCGCGTCGCGCTTTGGTGGCCGGCCTCTCACCACTTGTGCAGGAGGGCGGCATGACGAACTACGGACAACCGGGGAGCGGCCACCCGGGGCCGTGGCGTGGGCAAAGACCCGACGAGACGCCCGGTCGACCGCCGCAGCAGCCCTACCCGCCCGCGGCGGAGCCCTACCCGCCGGCGGTCCCGTCGTACCCGCCCGCACCGCAGGGACGACCCGGGGCGTACGGCGGCCCACCCTCCCCGCCCTACGGTGCGGCACCGGACGCGCCCTACGGTGCGGCATCCGACGCGCCCTACGGCGGCGGTACGGCCACGCCCTACGGCCACGAGCCCAGCCCGCCCTACGGCGGCCAGTACCAGCCGACCCCGACGTACGGCGGGCAGCCGTACCGGCCCGACGACCCGTACGGCGAGGATCCGGCATCGAGCCGGCGCGGTCGGGGGCCGCTGATCGCGGTACTGGCCGTCGTACTGCTGCTGGTGGTGGCCGCCGCCGGGGCGTTCTGGTTGCGCAGTGGGCCGAGCGACCCGCCGCCGGCAGCCGCGCCGAGCAACTCGGCCGTTGCCGGTGAACCCAGCGCCGACGCGGTCGAGCCCGCGCCAAGCGCGGCCGCGCCGGAGTCGTCGGCCGATCCCCGGTTCGCGAAGGTCGGCCAGTGCGTCCGCAACGACGGCACCGCTGGTGGCAAGCCGAAGCTGCTGATCAGCGGCTGTACCGCGAAGTCGTACGAGGTGCTGAGCCGGATCGACGGCCCGACCAGCGGCGAGCGGGACGCCGAGGCCAAATGCGGCAAGGTCGAGGGCTACACCAACTGGTATTTCTTCGACAGTGAGCTGGACACTCTCGACTTCGTCCTCTGCCTCAAGCAACGCTGAGACCACCCACCCCCGGGGATGACATGACGACCTACGGACCTACGGGTTCCGACCAGCCGGACGATCCGTACCAGCGCCCGCCCAACGGGCCTGACAGCTCACCACCGGTCGATGAGACGGTGCCGCTGCGGAGCACGCCGCCGCCTGCGGACGACCCGACCCGGCAGCAGTGGGGTCCCCCGCCGGCCGGCGCGGAGCCACCGACGGCACCCATGTCGGCGCCGCCGACCGCGCCGATGTGGGCGCCGCCGCCCACCTCGGGCCCGGGTTACCCACCGCCCGGCCCGTACCCGCCAGCGGGTCCGACACCGCCGGCCGGGCCGTACCCACCGGTCGGGCCGTACCCACCGGCGGGCCCGATGCCCGGTCAGCCGGCCGGGCCGGTACCGGGTCAGCCACCCGCGCCCTGGGGTCAGCAGCCTCCCGGCGGCTACGGGATGCCGCCCGTCGCGCCCGCGAAGAAAACCGGCCGCAACGTCGCTCTGATCATCACCGTGGTGGTGCTGCTCGTGCTCTGTCCGTGCCTCGGCCTGGCTGGCTGGGCGGTCTGGAAGGTGGCCGACGCTGGCAGTGACGCGGCGCGTACCCCGTCGACGAGTGCCCCGGGCGTTCCACCCGCGCTGCCCAGCGATGCTCCGACGTCGGCCGCCCCGACTCCGGGCCCGGAGTTCGCCAGGGGTGACTGCGTGGTGAACGACGGCAGTGAGAGCGACGCGGAGCTCCGTAAGGTGCCCTGCGGCCCGAACACCTATCAGGTGCTGCTGCGGATTCCGGCGACCACCGACGGTGACCGGTGCGAGATGCTCGCGCCGCAGGCGACCGCGAACTATGTGCACGACAACTCGGTCGACCTGTTCGACTACGTGCTCTGTCTGAAGGAGCGCTAACGCCTGTTGCCAAAACTAGGGCTGTCTAGCGTGGATGCTAGACAGCCCTAGTTTGTGGTCGACGGTCTCGACACGCCGGTAGCCCCATCTATCCATGTCTAGCCTCGCAGCTAGACGGCCCGATAATCTGCGATGCGTGGATCCGGTCCGCAACCCGTACGCGCCGGGCGCCGGTCAGCGTCCGCCCGAACTTGCCGGGCGGGGGCGAGAGCTGGACGTCTTCGACATCGTGCTCGAGCGCATCGCCCGTGGCCGACCCGAGCGCAGCCTCATGCTCACCGGGCTACGGGGCGTCGGCAAGACGGTTCTGCTCAACACGCTCCGGTCGCAGGCGATCAACCGGCTCTGGGGCAGCGGCAAGATCGAGGCCCGACCGGACCAGTCGTTGCGCAGACCGGTCGCCGCCGCACTGCACATGGCCGTCCGGGAGCTGGCCCCCCGCCACCGCGCACCGGACCGCATCGACGCGTTCCTCGGCGTCCTCAAGGCGTTCGCCCAGCGGTCCAACCCGACCGGCCGGGCCGGTGCCGCCACCAAGCTGCGCGACCGGTGGCAGCCCGGCATCGACGTGCCGGCCGCCAGCGGTCGGGCCGACTCCGGCGACATCGAGATCGACCTGGTCGAACTGTTCAGTGACGCCGCCGCCGTGGCCAGCGACGTCGGCACCGGCATCGCCATCTTCATCGACGAGATGCAGGATCTCGGCCCGGAGGACGTGTCGGCGCTCTGCGCCGCCTGCCACGAGCTGTCCCAGCTCGGCGCGCCGCTGATCGTCGTCGGCGCCGGCCTTCCGCACCTGCCGGCGGTGCTCAGCGCCGCCAAGTCGTACTCCGAACGGTTGTTCCGTTATCAACGCATCGACCGGCTCGACCGGATCGCCGCCGACCGGGCGCTCTGCGCGCCCGCCGATCGCGAGGAGGTCGAGTACGAGCAGAAGGCGCTCGACCTGCTCTACGAGAAGTCCGGCGGCTATCCCTACTTCGTCCAGGCGTACGGCAAGGCCACCTGGGACCACGCGCCACGCTCGCCGATCACCGCCGCCGACGTGCGGGTGGCCGCTCCCGAGGCGGAGGCCGAGCTGGCGGTCGGGTTCTTCGGTTCCCGGTTCGAACGGGCCACTCCCGCCGAACGCGAGTACATGCGGGCGATGGCCATGATGTCCGCGGTCGAGGGCGAGCCCGGCGAGGTGGTCCGCGACGACATGGACGCCGCGGTGCCCACCGCGGAGATCGCCCGTGCCCTCGGCCGCAAGCCGGCCAGTCTGTCTCCGGCCCGGGACGCGCTGATCAAGAAGGGGCTGATCTACTCCGGCGAGCGGGGCACTGTCGCCTTCACCGTCCCGCACTTCGGCCGGTACCTGCGGACGCAGCCGGCCTGAGGCCCGGTCAGACCTTCGACCAGGGGGCCGGGAAGAGCACCTCACCGCGAGGCGGAGGGCCCTCCTCGCTGGTGGACGGCGGCAGCACCAGCGCCTGCCAGGGCTCACCGAGGCCGGCCCAGGGGCTGGTCAGGCCCAGTTCACTCGCCGGGCCGAACCCGAACCTGCGGTAGAAGACCGGGGCACCGAGGACGACGACGAGCCGCTCGCCCAACTCGGTGGAGGCATCCAGGGCAGCCTGAACGACCGCCGTGCCGTGCCCGACACGCTGTCGGTGCGGCGCGACCGCCACCGGGCCGAGGGCCAGGACTGGCATGTCCGAGCCTCGCTCCGGCCGCAGCCGCACCCGGGTGAGCAGCGCGTAACCGACCACCTCACCGCCGTACTCGGCGACCATGGCCAACTCCGGCAACCAGGCGGTGGTGTCGCGCAGCTCCTCGACCAGGCTGACCTCCGGCGGCGTCGCCACGTCCGGGCGGGCGAAGGCGGCGGCCAGTACGCGGCGGACCGGGCCGGCGTCGGCCGGGTCCTCGGGGCGTAGCCGCAGCGTGGTCACCCGCGCGACGTTACCCGCCAGCGCCCGTCCATCCGTGACGGTCGCTTGACTCGGCGTGGCGCACGTGTACGAACACCAATCCGATCCTGCGGTTGACGGGGTAGCAAACGTCGCGAGGGGGTATGACTGATCCATGACGCCCGTACGTTCCCTCGCCCGCGCCATGCTGAGCGGCATCTTCGTGGTCAGCGGGTATCGCAACTTACGCGACCCCGGCCGGCTCGCGGTGGCCGCCAAACCGGTGACCGACAAGGTCGCGCCGATGCTGAAGAAGGCACACCCGAGCTTCCCCACCGAGACTGAGACGTTGATCCGGCTCAACGCGGCTGTGCAGGTCGGTGCCGGTCTGATGCTGGCCACCGGCCGGTTCAGCCGACCCGCGGCGCTGGTTCTGGCCGGCACGCTGGTGCCGGTGACAGTCGCCGGGCATCCCTTCTGGAACAACGACGACCCGATCGCCAAGAACAACAACCAGATTCATGCCCTGAAGAACCTCGGGCTCCTCGGCGGTCTGCTCCTCGCCGCCGCGGACACCGGCGGCAAGCCGGGTCTGCGGTGGCGGACGGGCCATCGCATCGGTCACTCTCGACGTTCCATGCAACGCGCCGTCCGAACCGCCCGCCGCGAGGCCCGGATCGCCGTCCGCTCCGCGTCCACCGCACGTCGACTCCCCGGCTGACCTGCGTCGATCCGTCTCCGTCTCACCCCCACCCCTCGCTAAGGCCGCGAATTACCTGAACCACCCGGTAGGCGTTAACGCGGTGGAAATGTCAAAAACATGTGTGGGATCGGACACGGTCGCATAACGCGGGAGGCACTGACGTGAGGCGCCGTTCTAGGCTCCGTGCAGGACCTGGACGGGTAGGACGACCTTGGTACGGGGGTGGCCACGCCATGCCGACGGATGTCGGTAGACGGGCGGACCGCCTCGCCCCAATCCAACGTGTGACACGCGGGATCGATCGCGTGGCTCGCGGGATCGATCGCAGGAACGTCGTACGGGGGGCCATCGTGGCCGCCGTCGCCTATGCCGCATGGCTTGCCATCGGCGCCTTCGGGCGGCCGTACAACTTCTTCGACATGAAGATCTACCACGGTGCCGTGGTGTGGTGGGCGAGCGGTCACGAGCTCTATGAGTTCATCGCGCCCGAAACCACACTCGGGTTCACCTACCCGCCCTTCGCCGGGCTGGTCATGCTGCCGATGGCGCAGCTACCGATCGGCGTGGCCGGCCTGGTCAACGCCGCCGCCAGCATCGCCGCCCTGGCGCTGGTGCTGGCCGGGCTGCTCCGACCCATCGTGGACCGACTGGGGTGGCCACTGTGGTTCACGGTGGCCCTGGCGGTGCCGCTCGCGGTCGCCATCGAGCCAGGTCGGGAGACGCTCGGGTACGGCCAGGTCAACATCCTGCTGTTCGCCTTGATCATGGCTGACCTGATCGGCCTTCGCTGGCGGTCCCGCCGGGGCACCCACTACGCCGCCACCGACGGGCCGCTGCTGCGCTTCATCTACGGCGGGGCCTGGGCAGGGGCCGGTATCGGCCTCGCCACGGCGGTCAAGCTCACCCCGGCGCTGTTCATCGCCTACCTGCTGATCACCCGTCAGTGGCGGGTGGCGGCCACCGCCATCGGCACGACGATCGGCGTGACGTTGGGGACCTTCGCGATTGTCGGGGACGAGTCGCGGACCTACTTCGGCAGCGTGCTGTGGCAGACCGAACGCGTCGGCGCGGCGGACATGACGCCCAACCAGTCCCTCGCCGGCCTGCTTGCCCGGCTGTACGACTCGATCGAGACCCCGGGGCTGCTGTGGCTTGCCTTCTCGGTGCTGGTCCTGGCGCTGGGCCTGTCCCGGGCGGCCAGTTCCCGCGCCGACGGTGACGAGTTGACCGCCTTCACGTTGGTGGGTCTCACCGCGAACGTGATCAGCCCGATCTCCTGGACGCACCACCTGGTCTGGGTGATCCCGGCGATCATCGTGCTGGCCGACGCCGCAGTGCGTCGCCGTGAGGCGAGCCGGGGGATGCCGCAGCGCACCGGCCAGGGGCCGGTGTTCGGCGGTCTACCCGGTGTCAACGGGCTCCGCCCGCCGATCTGGTACCCGACGCTGACCGGGCTCCGCCACGGCTTCGCCGCGATCGGGCTCTACCTACTCTTCCTGATCTCCCCGATCTGGCCGTACGAACACCAACTGCCGGAGATGTCGCACTACCAGGACGGTCTGTTCGGGGCGCTGATGGAGAACTCGCTCGCGCTCGCGCTGATCGTCCTGGTCGCCGCGCTGCCCTGGCGCCCCGGCGCGGAGCCGGCGTTCTACGGCGACCGGCTCGCCCGGGCCGTGGTGGTCAACGGCCGCCGCTGAGCGTCAGGGGCAGTTGACCCATTCCTCGGTGCCGTCGGTGAAGACCTGCCGCTTCCAGATCGGCAGTCGCGCCTTGACCTCGTCGACCAGCCGGGCGCAGGCCGCGAAGGCCGCCGCCCGGTGCGCGGTGCTCACCGCGGCGACGAGCGCGACGTCACCGATCGCCAGGGGGCCGACCCGGTGCGAGACCGCCACCGCGTAGACGTCGGGCTCTGCGGCGATCTCGGCAGCTACCTCGCGCAGCACCTGTGCGGCGCTCGGGTGGCCCTCGTACTCCAGGCTGGTGACCTGGCGTCCGTGGTCGTGGTCGCGGACCACGCCCTGGAACGACACCACGGCGCCGGCCCGGCGGTCGGCGACCGCCGCCTCGTGCGTGGCGAGATCGAGCGGCTGGTCGGTGACCTCGCCGAAGGTGATCGCTGGTGCGGTCACGACGCACGCTCCCCGGGAAACAACGGCAGTGGCACGATCGGCACCCGGTCGCCCGGCTCACCGCGGGTGCCGGGTCGGATGACCGCGAACCCGTCCGCGCCGGCCAGGCCCCGCAGCATCGCCGAGCCGACGTGACGGACCGGGAACGCGACGCCGGCGGACCGGTCCAGTCGGACCAACGCCAGGTGGGTGTGGTCACCGCGACCGGGCACCGCCTCGGCCAACGTGACCTGCGGCAGCACCGGCATCGATCGGCCCTGGAGGCCGGCGAGCAGCGGGGCGACCAACGACACCAGCGCGACGATGGCGGACTGCGGGTTGCCGGGCAGCCCGGCCACGAACCGGGCTCGCCCGTCGGGGCCGGTCAGCCGGGCCAGCAGCATCGGGAAGCCCGGGCGAACCGCCACCGTGTTGACGACGTAGTCGGCGCCGAGCGCCTCCAGGGTCGGGTGCAGGTGGTCGACCGGACCGTTCATCGTGCCGCCGGTGGTGCAGACCAGATCGGCGTGGCCCAGCGCCGAGCGTAGGGCCGCCACGTGCGCGGGCAGCGTGTCGGCCACCGGGCCGACCACGTCGGACGGGCGGACCTGGCAGCCGTAGCGCCGCAGCCAGGCCGGCACCGCGGGGCCCAGCGCGTCGCGGATGCGACCGGCCGCGGGCGGACCCGCTGTCAGCAGCTCGTCGCCGAAGACCAGCAGCGCGGCGCGCGGCACCCGCCGGACCCGCAGCGTGTCGTGCCCGCAGGCGGCGGCCAGGCCGATCACCGCCGGGTCGACCGGCGTGCCGACCGGCAACAACTCCTCATCGGCGTACGCCTCCTCGCCGGGCTTCCGCCATTCGGGCGTCTCCCGGGGAACGCCGCTGATCAGGCCGGTGGTGGATGCGGCGGACTCCTCGACGCGGAGCACGGCGGTGGCGCCCTCGGGCACCATCGCGCCGGTCGCGATCTCGACAGTGGTGTCGTCCTCGGTGAGCGGCGCGGGGATGCTGCCGGCCAGGACCCGGCCGACCACGCGCCACGGCCCACTGCCGCGCACCGCCCAGCCGTCCACGCTGGAGGTCGGGAACGCCGGCAGGTCGGTGCGGGTGGTCAACGGCTCGGCCAGTGTCGACCCGTCGGTGTCGGCAAGTGGTCGGGCGGCGGCGGGCAGCGCGGCGGCCAGACCGACCGCGTAGACCCGCGAACGGGCTTCTTCCCACCCGGCTGGCGGGGGTGCGGTGACCCGATCCGCGGTGGGTGCGGTTTCCGTGCTCACCGACCGAGCCTATCGGCCCGGACCGACACCCGCCCGGGCCTGGCGCGCACCGGTCAGTGCTCGCCGCGGAGCGGTCAGTGGTCCCGTCGTGCCGAGCGGTCAGTGGTCTCCGCCGCGGAGCTGGTCGACGGTGTGGCCGAGGATCGGCCCGAGAACGGCCAGGCCATCCCGGGCACCGCCGGTCGAGCCGGGCAGATTGACCACCAGCATCCGACCGATGACCCCGGCCAGGCCCCGGGACAGCACCGACGTCGGCACGCGGTCACGACTGTGCGCCCGGATCGCCTCGGCGACGCCAGGGATCTCGTAATCCAGGAGGCGCCGCGTCACGTCCGGGGTCCGATCCGTCGGGGTCACTCCGGTGCCGCCGCTGGTCAGCACCACGTCGACACCGTCGGCGCGGGCGGCCCGCAGAGCCTCGCCGACCGGCTCGCCGTCGGGCACCACCACCGGGTCGTCGACCTGGCAGCCCAGCTCACGCAACCCGGCGACGAGCAGCGGCCCGCTGGTGTCGGCGTAGACACCGGCCGCAGCCCGGTTGGAAGCGACGATCACCCGAGCCCGGATCACGGCCGGTCCTCCGGCCGAACCCACTCGCCGGTCTTGCCGCCCTCCTTGCGCAGCACCCGGACCGCCTCCACCGAGGCCGCCGGGTCGACCGCCTTGACCATGTCGACCAGGGCGAGACCGGCGACAGCAACCGCCGTCAGTGCCTCCATCTCCACCCCCGTCCGGTCCGCCGTGCGGGCGGTGGCCGTGATCTCCACGGTGTCGGCGGTCAGCCGCAGGTCGACGGTGACAGCGTGCAGCGCGATCGGGTGGCAGAGCGGAATCAGGTCAGGAGTGCGCTTCGCCCCCATGATCCCGGCCAGCCGCCCGACGGCCAACGCGTCACCCTTGGGCAGCCCGTCGCGATGCAACAGGTCGATGACCTCGGGCGTGGTCCGCAGACGGCCGGCCGCGACGGCCAACCGACCCGTCACCGCCTTGGCGGAGACGTCGACCATGCGGGCCGCGCCGGCGCGATCGACGTGGCTGAGCTGCGCGGGTTCGGTCACGGTCGTGAGCCTATCGGTGTGGTCCGACGGCGGTCGGAAGGAGCGGCGTCACGCTGGCGACCGCACCGGGTGCTGACGGCGCAACGGCCCCGACGCCACTCCTCCCTCACCAGCCCGTCGCCGAGGTCGCTGGGGGGACCCGGCAGCGGGCGTGTGCCGACGACCCGGTTCTGCCCCTGGGCAGAACCTCCCCCGTTCGTCGATACGGCCGGTAAGTTACCGGGCCTGCCGATAAGAAATCGATAAGCGCCGCTCAGGCTGGTCAGCGCTCCGCGACCACTGCCGCCCCGGTCAACTCGGCGAGGCGACGTTCGGCTTCGAAGCGCTCCGGCACTTCCATCCGCCGGAAGATGGCCAACGCCCGCTCCCAGTGCCGCCGCGCCTCGGCCGGGTCGGTGCGGGCGAAGTGTTCGGCGAGCCCGGCCAACGCTCGACCCTGCTCGTGCGGATGCGCGATCCGAGTGGCCAGCCGCAACGCCTCCTGGTGCACCTCGAACGCCTCGCCGCGCCGCCCCTGCGCCAGCAGGGTGCGGCCGAGTTCGTTGAGCGCAGCCGCCTCGACGTGTCGCTCCCCCGAACCGATCGACAGCTTCCGAGCCAACTCGTGCTCCTGCTGGGCCTCCACCAGTCGACCCAGACCCCGATAGGCGATCCCGAGGTCGTTGCGCACCTCAGCCTCGGCGTATCGGTGGCCGGTGCGATCACGGAGGGCCAACGAGGCCAGGAGTATTCGGATCGCCTGCGGCAGATCGCCCATCCGGACCCGCACGGCGCCGATATGGCTGAGGGCGTTGAGTGTGTGGAAGACGTCGGAGTTCGTCCGGGCCCACGCCAGGTGCAGGCGATGCAGGCGCAACGCCTCCTCGTAGCGCCCCAGTGAGGTGAGTGCCATGCCGAGGTTCGGCAGCGCCATCGGCACCTTGGCTTTGCCGTATCCCTTGTAGTCACGCAGGTGCTCAAAACCGACCGTAACCGCTCCGGTCAGGTTGCCGCTCCAGTAGTAGACAGCAGCGAGATTGGCGCGGTACCGCGCGGTTCTGAGCACGTCCCGCGAGTTTTCGGAGAGGGCGACAGCGCGGGTCAGATGGTGCAGTGCTTCCCGGTTGTCGCCAGTCCGGATATATCCGGAAGCGAGGTAGTTGTTCATCAATGCCGTTGCACCGACGTCCCCGGATGCTTCCGCTGCGGTCAGCGCGTGCCGGTGAGTCGTGATGATGTCTTCGAAGTATCCGCGGATGTAACAGAATCGCCAGAGGGCACGGGCCAGCCGCCACGAGTGCTCGTGGAAGCCCTCATCGCGCGCTGCCCCCACCATCGTCACCAGGTCCGTCCGCTCCGCTTCCAACCAGTCAGTTGTGGGCTCCCCGATAGCGTCGACCAACTCAGGTCGCCCGAACGGGACATGTGTGACGCGAGATTCCAGGTCGTTGAGCTCCAGCGTCTTGGCGACCCTCAACGCAACCGCCAGAGTGAAGTCGAACAGGTGAGCCAGCCCGGCCTTTCGGCCGCTCACAGAGTCGGTACGCGAACACAGCTCGATGGAGTAATGCCGCATGAGGTCGTGCAGTCGATATCGCGTCGAGTCCACGTCCTCCACCAGGTTCCTGTCGACGAGGTCGTCGAGCGCCGCGCGAGCATCCGTGATCGTCAGCCCGGTCAGCGCGGCGACTGCCGGCGTACTGAAGCGACTACCGGGATACAGGCCCAGGAATCGGAAGACACGCTTGGTCGAACTCGCAAGCGGCTCATAGGAAGCGGCGAAGGCCCCGGTGACAGTGTTCTCCTCCTGAGCCAGGTAGTGCAGCGCCGGAGCATCGCCAGCCATCTGCTCGGCAAGGTCCGCCAACCGCCAGCCGCGCCGGTGCGCCAGCCGCGCACCGGCCAGCCGGATCGCCAGTGGGAGATACCCGCACCGACGCACCACCTCGGCGGCCGCCTCCGACTCGGCCTCAACCCTGTCCCGACCGATGCTCAGGCTGAGGAGATCCACGCTCTCCCGTGGGTTCAGGAGCGGCAGCGTCTGCGACGGCCCGACATCCAGGTGAGACAGACGACGCCGCGAGGTAACCAGCACGACGGTGGTCGGCTCGGCCGGAAGCAGGGGCATGATCTGCTCGCTGCTCGCCGCGTTGTCGAGCACCACCACTGACCGCCGGAGGGCCAGTTCCTGTCGCCACAACTCCACCCTGTCGTCGAACTCCACTGGTACACGACCAGCCGGAACGCCCAACTGTCGAAGCAGGGTGACCAGGGCACTCGCCGGCTCAACGCGGTTTTTCTCACCGTGCCCGCACAGGTCGATGAAGAGCGCGGCGTCCGGGTAGCGATCGGACAGCCGACGGGCGAGGTGCACGGCAAGAGTCGTCTTCCCGCTGCCCGCCATGCCGTCGATGATGTGCACGGCCGGCACCCGCGCCTCGACCCGCAAGGTCTCCGCCAGCAGCCGCGACACCACGTCCTCCCGGCCGACGAAGTCGGTGACAGCTCGGGGGAGGTGATCCACCAGGTCGGGCCGAGGCGCTGTCTCAGCGATCAGGGCACCGACTGTGGGAGTCGGGTTCGGGAAACGGCGGGCGCTCTGGCCGGCCGGACGGGACGCGGCGCGGCCTGCCGGTCGCGGGGGTGGCGCCGCCGAAACGATCGTGCGATGAAGAGCCTGAAGGTCGGAACCCGGGAGGACACCGAGCTCGGCCATCAGCTTCGCCCGAACCTCGTCGTACGTGAGGAGCGCGCCCGCGTGGTCGCCACGCTCGTGCAGCGCCCGTCCGAGGAGGACGTACGCCGGTTCCCGGAGGGGATGACGGGCGATGGCGTCCCGTAACAGGGGGATCGCCAGGTCGCCGCGCCCCGCTCTGAGCTGCGCGTCGGCAAGGAGTTCCACGGCCAGCAGACGCTCCTCCTCGGCGGCCACCACGCGTGCGCCGAGCACCGGCCCGAGCGATATGCCGGCGAGCATCGCACCCCGCCAACGCGCCACGGCGGACCCCAACCGTTCCAGGGCGCTGTCGACGTGACCGGCTATCAGGGCTTCGCGGCCCGCGGCGCACTCCTTCTCGAAGCGGAACACGTCGATGGCTTCCGGCCCAACGGTGAGGCGGTAGCCGCTCTGCTGCCTGACGATGACACCCCGACCAGACTCGTGAGCCTCGAAGGTACGGCGCAGATTGGCGGCGTAGGTCCGGACGTTCGCCACGGCAGAGCGCGGCGGGCCGTCTGGCCACAACTCGTCGACCAGGTCGTCGAGGGTCACCAGTTGCCCCGGTTGGACCGCGAGCATCGCGAAGACAGCCTGCTGTTTAGGCGTACCCAGGTGCAGCTTGCGAGCCAGCAGTTGCACCGAGAGGCCACCCAGAAGTTGAATCTCCACCCGTCCCCCTGCTTCAGCGGGGTATTCAGCCGATCACGCAACGAAGCTTACGGGCACCCGGATGTAGACCTGACGCCAATCAAGCCGCCGATGCATACGCTCCTGCGGCCGCCCACTGCGACGCTGCCGATGAGTGCAATGCGAACATTGCAAGAACCATCTGCGCCCTCGGCGTTCTCGACCGCTGCGCAACAGGGAAAGAAGGAGCGAAAGCCCTCAACTACTTGTTCGGCACGAGCCGTCGGCTCCGGAGACTGGAACTGACCAGGGCGGTGCCACCATCATCAATGTTCCACTGCGAAGGGGAGCCAGGCTGAAGCTGGCGAGCGGTTGACCGAATCGGCGGATGAGTTGCGGCATCCCGACGGCCACACTGAGGGCGCGGTCCAATCAGTCGCCGCGGCTCGCGACATTCCGCAACGGACCGGATGCAACAGGCAAGCATCCCAGCGCTCTCCGCACCGGAACGCAAACAGAATGTCACTTATCCGTACAGGATTAACTAATGTTGAGGATAACGACATTTATCGTCCCTAACTAGGGCTAACCCCATTTAAGCTCCATTCGTAGAGGGTCGGCGCCAACAGGGCCCGACACCGTACGAAGGAGAGGGTGGGTGAAATGCGCGGAAACGAGTGGGGCTGACATCGATGCGGGACTTCCGCAACGCCCGGCGATATGGTTACGAGTACGACAGGCGAGGTAATCCAGGAGTTGCGTGGCCTCTTCACAACGACGCGATGACGGGACCGATCGACGGCTACGGCTGATCGTCGGTCTCCTCGTCGTTGCGGCCACGATCGTTGCTCTCGCCTCCCTGAGAATGACCTTCCCCGCGGCTGAGGCTCCGACACCCGACGTAGCGACCCTGGTCACGCTGACCGCCATGATCGCCTTGGGTGCGTTCGTCAAGACCCGCGTACGTGTGCGGTCCACGGTGCACCTGATCAGTTGGAGCGAGGCGGCGATCGTCATCGCGGCTGCCATTGCCCCCGTTCCGTGGGTGGTCCTCTGCACCTGCATCGGCATCACCATCGCCTCGGCCCGTCTTCCACCCATCAAGCTGGCCTTCGGCGTCGGCAAGAACATCCTCGTCGCGGCCGGGGCCGGCACCGCCTTCGCGCTGCTCGGTTGGACCTGGCCCGCCATGCAGGCCCCACAGCTGGTCGGGATCCTGGCGGTCGCCTACCTTGTCGCTGCCCTCCTCGACGAACTGCTGGCGATCCCCGTGATCGCGCTCGCCTCCGGCACCAGAATCTCGACCCAGTTCCGCAGCAACCTGGATCTTCGCCTGGCCGGCTACGCGGTCCGGTTCGTGGTGGCGGCCCTGACCCTGCTCACCCTCCAGATGGACCCTCGGCTCCTGCTCGCCGTGCCACCCCTGGTCCTGAGCCTGCACCTGGCCTACTCCGCGCGCATCCGAGGCCGCACCGAGCAACAGGCGTGGCAGCGGCTTGCCCGCACCACCGACGCGCTCAACGTGGTCGACCTCGACGACGTCCTCACCACCGCCGTCACCCAGGCCGCCGAGCTGTTCTCCGCCGACGAGGTCGAGATCGAGCTGAGCGACGGCAGCCGCACCGTACGCGGCGGCACCGGCGGCATCACCTTCGACGGCCCTCCCGGCACGCCCACCGACGTGGACGGCACGGTCGTCCCGGCACCGCTGGAAGGCCATGACCGGACAGTCGACGTCGGCATGCTTCGACTGCGTTTCCGCGGCCCGGTGCAGCTCTCCGAACGGGAGCAGTACACCCTGCGCACCTTCGCCTCCGCTCTCTGCACCGCCGTCCGCAACGCCCAGGCGTACGCCGAACTGGCCCGGGTCGCCGACGAGCACGCGTACGCGGCCTCGCACGACGCGCTGACCGGCCTGGCCAACCGCCGGCACCTCCTCGACGAGGGCACCGAACAGTTGAGCACCCGCCATGCCGAAGGGGTGACCGCGCTGGTGCTGATCGACCTCAACCACTTCAAGGAGGTCAACGACACGCTCGGGCACGCCGCCGGCGATCAGGTGCTGGTGCAGGTGGCCGACCGGCTGCGGGGTGCGGCCCAGCCGAGCGACCTGGTGGCCCGCCTCGGCGGCGACGAGTTCGCGGTACTCATGCGTGGTCTGCCGGCCCCGGCGGTCGCCGCGCACCGGGCCGAGACGCTGCTCGCCGCCCTGCACGAGCCGTTCGAGTTGGACGGCATGCGCATCAGCGTCGAAGCCAGCGGCGGCATCTCCGCCGCCCCGTCCAACGGCGGCATGGCCGAGTTGCTGCGCCGCGCCGACGTGGCCATGTACCAGGCGAAGCGAGCCGGGCAGCGGATCTCCACGTACGCCCCGACCCGCGACACCGCCGACCTCGGGCGCCTCACCCTCGGCGGTGACCTGCCGCGCGCGGTCGCCGACCACGAATTCGTCGTCAACTTCCAACCGATCGTCGACCTGGGCACCGGTGAGGTGACCAGCGCCGAGGCCCTGGCCCGCTGGCACCACCCCACCCACGGCCTGATCGACCCACTGCGGTTCCTGGAGGCGGTGGAACGGTCCGGCCTGCTACCTGCCTTCGCCGAAGCGATCCTCGACCAGGCGCTGATCGCGGCGGTGAGTTGGCACGACGCCGGCTTCGACGTACCGGTCGCGGTCAACGTGTCCCCGCGCAGCCTTCTCGACGCGCGGTTCCCCGGCTCGGTGCTGGCTCGCCTCCGCGCCCACGACCTACCACCGGACCGGCTGGTCCTGGAGTTGACCGAGACGCTGACCCTCAGCCAACTCGACGTGGTCGACCGGGTGCTCAGCCGACTACGCGACGAGGGCGTCCGGTTGGCGTTGGACGACTTCGGCACCGGCTACTCCTCACTCTCGCTGCTCTCCCGAATCCCGGTTCACGAGCTGAAGATCGACCGGAGTTTCGTGACGACGATGGAGAGTTCGGCGGAGGCCGCCGCCGTCATCCGCTCCACCCTCGACCTGGGTCGCAGCCTCGACCTGGACGTGGTGGCCGAGGGGGTGGAGAGCGAGCCGCAGCGTCGGGCCCTCTGGGAGTTGGGCTGCGTCGCCGGCCAGGGGCACCTGTTCGCCCGGCCGATGCCGTCCGGGACCCTGCTCGCGGCGATGCAGCGCGGCTCGGGCGGCCGACCGGGCGCCCTCGCCGCGCCGCTGCACGACACCGGGGCGGTGATCCGGTTGAGCCAGAACCGCCGCCAGGCCGGCCGCTCCAGGCCCGACCGCCTGCCACACCTGCCCGCCTGAGCAGGCATCGGCCCGCTGCGTGGGCAGCCCGGTCTGCCAGACTGTCGCGCGTGATCGTCGACGACCCGACCGCCCACCGCAGTCGCTGGCACTGGCGCACTCTCGACAACGCCGCCGGCGGGCTCGCCCTCGACCTGGGCCTCTACGCCGTGTCTGCCACCTTCGCGGCGATCACCGCTGTCACGTCCACCCTGCTGCCGCACCGCGCCTGGGGCGCGGTCGCCGCCGTCGGCTACCTGCTCGCGACGCTGACGGTGATCGCCCAACTTCTGCTGCGTCGACGCTTTCCAACCTCCCGGCTGACTGGTCTGCCGGCCCGCTGGGCGGTCACCGGTCTCGCCTGGGCCGCCACCACACTGCTGCCCCTGGCCTGGCAGAGCATTGACCGGGCCGGTGGGCGCACCGACCGGGCCCAGGAGGAGGTGCTGGTCGTGGAGCAGGCCGGCATCCGCCTCCTGGAACACGGCACGCCGTACCTCGGACCGGACGCCATCGCCGCCCTGCCACCGGGCGAGCAACTGATGGGCTACACCCCGTACCAGCCTGGCATGGCGATGTTCGGCCTGCCCAGGGCGCTGCTCGACACCTGGTGGACCGACTCCCGGGTCTGGTTCGCGGTGGGCACCGCGCTGGCGCTCGCCCTGGCCGTGGCCGCCCTGCGCCGAACACCGGCCACCACGGACGAGGCCACCCCCGGCCAGGCCACCACCAGCGAGGCCACCAACGACGCGACCCGCCGACGGGACGCCGCCCTGCTGCGCGGTGTGCAGGCCGCCACCGTACTGCCGATCTGTGCCCTCACCCTCGCCACCGGCGGTGACGACCTACCCGTACTCGCGCTCTGCCTGCTGGCCCTCGCGTTCGCCGCCGCCGACCGGCCCGGCCGGGCCGGCATCGCGGTCGGACTCGCCGGCGCGCTGAAGTTGTTCGCCTGGCCGGTCGCCCTGGTCCTGATCGTCTGGGGTCTGACCCGACGCGCCGGCACCCGGGTCGCCGTCGGCGCGATCGGGCTGCCCGTCGCCGCACTACTGCCGGCGCTGCTGGTGGACCGCGACGCCCTCACCGAGAACGTGCTGCGCTTCCCCCTCGGCCACGGGCTGGTCACCAGCCCCGCGCAGTCCCCGTTCCCCGGCTACCTGATCGCCAACGCGCTACCCGCGGGCCGGTTGGTCGCCGCCGGGCTGCTGATCGCCGCCGGACTGGCCATCGCCGTCCGGCTCGCCCGCCGCCCGCCCCGCACCGCCGCCGCCACCGCGCTGATCTGCGGGTACGGGCTGCTCGCCGCGATCGCCCTGATGCCGACCACCCGCTTCGGCTACCTGCTGTACCCGTTGGCCCTGCTGACCTGGGCCCCCGCCCTGCACCGCCCGGTCGACACACCGACCGCCACAGTTGCCGACGAACCCTCCGGTCGGAGCACTTCGGCCTAACTTCCGGGCGGAACGGCGCGTCAGGGCGTAGACCTGAAGGCATGACCACGTACCGCGACCGGGCCGACGCCGGCCGGGTGCTCTCCGAACGGCTCACCGCGCTCATCGGCGAACCGGACGTCGTCGTCCTCGGCCTCGTCCGAGGCGGCCTGCCGGTCGCCCGGGTCGTCGCCGAACGGCTCGGCGCACCACTCGACGTGCTTGTCGTCCGCAAGCTCGGCGTGCCGTGGGCCCGGGAGGTCGCCTTCGGCGCACTCGGGCCGGGCGGTGTCCAGGTGCTCAACGACCCGGTGGCCAGCCGACTCAGCAACGACGACATCGCCGAGGTCCGTCACCGGGAACAGGCCGAACTGGAGCGCCGGGAACGGCTCTACCGGGGCGACCGCCCACAGGTGGACCTCACCGGGCGGACCGCGGTGATCGTCGACGACGGCCTCGCCACCGGGGCGACCGCCCGCGTCGCCGTCGAGGTCGTCCGCCAACTCGGGGCACACCGCGTCGTGGTCGCGGTCCCGGTCGGCGCGCAGGAGGCGTACGAACTGCTCTCCGCCGAGGCCGACCAGGTCGTCTGCGCCCAACGCCCCGCGGACTTCGGGGCGGTCAGCGCCTACTACGACGACTTCCACGAGGTGACCGACGAAGAAGTCACCGAGGCGCTCACAGCAACTGCATAGGTCCACCAGGTACCGTCGGGCAATGAGTAGCCTTACCTGTCCCAAGTGTCGCGGAGAAATGCGCCAGTACGAACGCAGTGGCGTCGTCATCGACCAGTGCGGGGAGTGCCGAGGCATCTTCCTGGACCGCGGCGAGTTGGAGAAGCTGTTCGAGGCGGAGGCCAACTGGAGCCGCCAACAGACCGGAGGCGCGCCGGGGCAGCCCGCGCAACAGCCGGCCGGCTACCCGCCCCCGCCGCCCCCGCCGCACCAGCCCGGTTACGGCACCGTCCCGCCGCCCCCGCCGCCCGCCCACGGCTACCCGCCGCAGCCGGCCTACGGCCACCAGCAGCAGCACCACGGCTACCACGGCCACTACCGGCAGAAGAAGCGCAAGGGCTTCCTCGACGACATGTTCGGCTGACCCCAGGCCGACCTCCCGCCCGGGTCGAACACGCGTCGGCCCGGGCACACCGCCCTCGCCATTGATCGTTGGCGCGCGCCACGCTTCGTGCGAGGCTCGATCGCATGACCGCGATCCGACCGGACGAGGCGCTGGCCCAGGCGTACGACGGCATCACAGCGGTGGTCGGTCGCCTCGACGACTCCGGCCTGCAACGAGCCACCCGGTGCCGGGGCTGGCTCATCGCCGACCTGCTCCTGCACCTGCTTGGCGACGCCCAGCGGGCACTCGTCACCCTGGCCAGCCCTGTCGACGGCCCCGCCGACGTCGACGACGTGAGCTACTGGCGCGACTTTCCCGGCGGCAACGACGACGAGGCTGCCCGCCATGCCTGGTGGGTCCGCCGCTCGGCTGCCGCCTTCGACCGTCCGACCAGGATCGTCGAACTCTGGCGGGACACCGCCCCGGCCGCGGTCCGCGCCGCCGCGTCAGCCGACCCTGACGGGTACGTGACCACCCAGGGACACGTGCTGCGCGTACCGGATTTCCTCGCCACCCTGACCACCGAGGCCGCCGTCCACCACCTGGACCTGACGCTGGAACTGCCCGACGCTCCGCCGCCCGGCCCACTGGCCGTACAGGTCGCGGTAGCGACAATGGACGGCCTGCTCAGCGACGACACAGTTCGACCCGCCGCCTGGGACGACAGCGACTTTTTGCTGAAGGCCACCGGGCGCGTACCGCTGACCGACCGGGACCGGCTGGAGCTGGGTGAGTCGGCAGGCTGGTTCCCACTGCTCGGCTGACCCGCAATCGCTCCCACTGAGAGAAGAAGAATCAAGCCGAAGGCACTATCGGTTGCCGAGCATCTTCTTCGCGATCTCGGCTTTCCGCGTCAACGCGACGGTCGCTTCCGAATACAGCAGAGCCACAATCTTCTCGGCAGGAGCGCAGGTTGTCCCGATCGTGTAGATCGTTTTGTGCGGTCGAACAGAAAGACCATCGACACCATTCCTCACTAGGAAGGCCGCAAAGGCATCGAGTAGGCGCTTACTGCCCACCAACCTGAATTGAGAGAACGTCGATTGACTAGGATTTGGGCGGCGGTATTGACCGACTGAGCCATCGCCGTCAACGACACCGCGCCAAAAGTCGCGTGATTCGGTCAGCCTTTCGTCGACCGGTCCGTCATATCTTCCCAGCGCCATCACGCGCTCTGCAAGGCGGGTCGAGCGCACCGAAAACTGGCACGAGCCATGTGTGGGACTTGGTGCCGAGACGCTACTGGTCGAGCCCAGGAAGGTGCGCAGCGAGACAAGGTGTTCGCGGTCCCGCTGGGCAAGCCCCACGGAGATCTGCGGGAGATGGCCCGTCCGGTAGGTCACACATCCGTCGGCAAAGAGGAACCCAAGCCAGTAGCAGGCTTCTGGTGTCAACAGGTCGAACGCATCGTGTCGAAGCGTGTGAACGGTCCTCCGGAGGACAACGCCACGGCGGACCAACAGGCCGCGCATTCCAGGCTCCGTGAAACCAAAGCTCTTCGCCACCTCGGCTATAGACCGACCCTCGGCGTATTGTCTGACCGCCTCTGAGCGTTCGGGTTCGGCCAACTTCGCCCTCGACCGAGCTGGTACGCCTCGTCTTTTCAGTAAGCCACGGACAGCCTGCCTGCTGACGCCATAGGAGTTCGCAATTCGAGTCAGGCTCTCGCCCGTCCTTGCACGTTCAACAACCGCCTCGATTTGTGCCGCCGAAAGGCGAAATCCTGTGTCGCTCATCCGATGGCCATGTCCACAAATCTCGACAGATGCAGCTGAGCCGCGACGGTCACAGTGTCGGTGGGCCCATTTCGATGCTTAGCAATTATAAAATCCGCCTCCCCGGCCCGCGGCGACTCCTTGTCGTAGTAGTCGTCGCGGTGCAAGAGGATGACGACGTCGGCATCTTGCTCAATTGATCCCGATTCACGCAAATCGGACAGTTGGGGCCGCTTGTCGGTGCGCTGCTCCGGGCCACGGTTCAGCTGACTGACCGCGATCACCGGGCACTCGACCTCCTTGGCCAACAGCTTCAGGCCACGGGACAGGTCGGCGACCTCCTGCTGGCGGCTCTCGGTGCGCTTCGGTGAGGTCATCAGCTGGAGGTAGTCGACCACGATCATCTTGAGGTCGTGCCGCTGCTTGAGCCGCCGAGCCTTGGCCCGGATCTCCATCAGGTTCATGCTCGGCGTGTCGTCGACGAAGAGCGGGGCCTCGCTGATCTCGCCCATGCACCGGGCCAGCTTGGTCCAGTCGTCGTCGGAGAGCTGACCGCTGCGCAGCACGTGCAGCGGCACCCGCGCCTCGGCGGAGAGCAGCCGCATGACGATCTCGACCTTGCTCATTTCCAGCGAGAAGATGGCTGCGGCCTGGTTGGCGCGAATAGCTGCATTTCGGGCAAAGTCCATACTTGCCGTCGATTTACCCAAACCAGGCCTGCCCGCCACGATGATCAACTGTCCGGCGTGCAGGCCGTTGAGCAGCCGGTCCAGGTCGCTGAAGCCGGTCGGCACGCCGGTCATCATGCCGCCGGTCGCGCCCACCGCCTCGATCTCGTCCAGCGTCGGCTGCAACATGTCGGCCAGGATCGCGAAGTCCTCGCTGACCCGCCGTTCCGTGACGTCGTACACGGCCTGCTGGGCGAGGTCGACGACGTCGTCCACGTCGCGGCTGCCGCCGCTGGCGGTGCCGTAGCCGAGCTGCACGATCTTCGTGCCGGCCTCGACCAGTCGGCGTAGCACCGCCCGCTCGCTGACGATGCGGGCGTAGTACGCGGCGTTGGCGGCGGTGGGCACGCTGGCGATGAGTGTGTGCAGGTACGGCGCGCCACCGATGCGTACCAGATCCCCGGAGTCGGCGAGCGCCGCCGCGACCGTGATCGAGTCGGCCGGCTCACCACGGCCGTAGATGTCGAGGATGATGTCGAAGATGGTGGCGTGCACCGGCCGGTAGAAGTCGTTGGTCTTGAGGATCTCGACGACGTCGGCGATGGCGTCCTTGGAGAGCAGCATGCCGCCGAGGACGCACTGCTCGGCCGCGACGTCCTGGGGCGGGGTCTTGTCGAACTGGCCATCCCGCTGTGCGGGTGGCTGGCCTCCGCCGGAGCGTGGCTCTGCCCGCATGTCGTCGGTGACCGACACGGGTCCCCCCTCCACTGCGCCGGATCCAACCCCAGCTCTACTGCTGGGGTGCGACACTTCTCCTCCGACCGGGCCGGTCGATCGGGGGCCATCGCCGGCGGTCGAGGGCCAACCATACGGACCCCGAGGTCAGAGACTCAACAACGCCGGTGGACGAGCCTCGGGACAACCTGTGGATCCCGGTGGACAGCATGTGCGCAGCGTGTGCACAGCCTGTGGATAACCATTGGGGAATTCTCGGCCATAAGTCGTTGACCTGCGAAGACATACTCCCCAGCCTGTGGAGGAGAATATTTCGGTCGGGCCTGTGACACGATCGTCCCGTACTATCTCCAGCGAACGGCTACACCTGGACAGCGGATTCCGCTTTCGGTTCAGAAGGGTCACACTCCGGCCGTGAATTACCGGGACTGGGGACGCGGCGATGGCAGCCCGCGCGAGCGCCAGCCAACCGCCTCGTGGAGTGAGCGCGCGGCGTCTGTTCCGGTTGATCCGTACGACGAGGACGGGCGCTACCGCACCTCCAGCCGTCGACGTGCGTTGGAACGCGGCCAGGACGAGCCTGTCGACGCCTACCTGCCCCGGTGGGCGCTGGAGTCAGGGGTCCGGCACGCGGACGGCGCTGGTCGGCACGCGGCACCGGACGACGACGAGGACGAGCCCGAGCGGCCGATCTCCGGGGCGGGCCGACGGTCCGCCGAGTCGTCGGGTGGTCGGCGGCGGGGCAGCGAGCCGCGTCGACGGGAGCAGACAGCGATCGGCCCGGCGCCAGACTCGGACCACACCCGGGAGTGGACGCTCGACCGTCCACAGGACCAGGGTTATTCCGGCCGCCGACGGGCCGACGCCGGCGAGGACGAGCCAATCTCTGGTGCTGTCTCGGAACGGCGTCCCCGCCGCGCGCCGGTTGGCCGTCCGCAGGTGATCTGGTCGGGCGGGGAGCCGGAGTCCCCCCCGAGCGAGCAGGTCCCGGACCAGGAGCCGAGCCGTCCCACCCGGCGTAGCCGTCGTGCGGCGGAGGAGTCCTGGTCCCGTCCGGCGGCCGACCCGTGGGTCCGCAGTTCGGAGCAGGTGGCAGAGCCGGATCCGTCGTACCCGCCTGCTGTGGACCCGTGGGACGCCTCGGGCGTGCACGCGTGGCCGCAGTCGGCCGGCGCGGACAGCGGGGACCTGAGCGGGCAGTGGTCGGCGGTGGAAAGTGTCGGCGGCTGGGAGCGGTCGGACCGCACCGGCCAGTGGGAGCGGTCCGCGATCGAGGACGACCAGTGGGACCGTACGCTGGCGCCGCGCTCCGATCGCCCGGCAGCCGCCGAGGGGTGGCCGAGCCGGGAGGACGGCTTCTGGTCCGGCACCCGGTTGGCTGATGACGACCCGCGTTGGATGGAACCGACCACGTCGGCGCCCCGGTCGCCCGTGGTGGGATACACCGCCCCACGGCCGCGCAGCGCGCCTGCGCCTGCGCCGCGTCCGGGCGCGCCCCGACGTAGGGCGGACCGGCCGGCGGTGGGCACGGCGTCGGTACGTCGCCGGGTCGAGTCGGCGGCCACGGGTGCCTGGGCGCGGCGCCTGGAGGACGACCTGCTCGACCCGGATCCGGGTGGGTCCGTCCGGCCTCTGCTGTATACGGCGGCCTGTTACCTGGTGCCGGCGATGCTGATCTTCGTTTGGCTGTTGACGTTGGACAGCCAGGCGCCGGCTGGTTGTGTGACCGACATCAGCGGGGGCGGGTGTGAGTCCGCCCGGTCCCGCGCGCTGGAGTCACTCCTGGCCGGTTCGCCGCGCTTCGGTCTGGCCCTGGTGAGCAGCCTGGTGGTGGCGGCGCTGCTGCGGCGGGTGGGTACGACCTGGCGCTCGGCGACCATCGCGGTGGCCGCCGCGGTGGTGGGCGGCGGCCTCTCCACGGTGTTGATCAGCGCGGTGACGGGCCAGCCCATCGGGTGACCCGTCGGCGGGTCGGGGCACGCCCGGCCGTGGCCCGGGTTGCCGGGTTGGATGACGTACGCACGAGAGCCCGCACCGATCGCTCGGTGCGGGCTCTCGTGGTGGTGTTGCGGACGTCAGCCCTGAACGACGTTCAGGTTGAACGACGCGGTCACCTCGGGGTGCAGCTTGATCTTCACCGGGTAGGTGCCGGTCGACTTGATGTGACCGGGCACCTCCAGCCGACGCCGGTCGAGGACCGGGCCGCTGGCCGTCTTGACGGCGTCGACGATCTCGGCCGGGGTGACCGAGCCGAAGAGCCGTCCGCCGTCGCCGGCGCGGACCTTCAGGTTGACCTTGAGACCCTCGAGCTGAGCCTTGACCTCGTTGGCGTGGTCGAGGTCGCGGATCTCGCGAGCCCCACGGGCCCGCTTGATAACCGTGACCTGCTTTTCCGCGCCCTTGGTCCAGGCGATCGCGAAGCCCTGCGGCAGCAGGTAGTTACGGCCGTAGCCGTTCTTGACCTCGACGATGTCGCCCGGGGCACCGAGGCCGGACACTTCCTGAGTCAGGATGATCTTCATATCGGTGCCTCCTCTCAGCGGGTGGTGGCCGTGTACGGCAGGAGCGCCATCTCACGGGCGTTCTTGACCGCGCGGGCGATCTGCCTCTGCTGCTGCGAGGTCACGCCGGTCACCCGACGAGCGCGGATCTTGCCGCGATCGGAGATGAACTTGCGCAGCAGCGCGGTGTCCTTGTAATCGATGTAGGCGATCCCGTCCTTGTCGAGCGGGTTCACCTTCTTCTTCGGCTTGCGCAGTGCCGCAGCCTTGGCCGTTGCACGTGCTCCTGGTTTGCGATCGCGAGCGCTAGGCGCCATTAGAACGGTGGCTCCTCGTCAAAATTGGCGCCCGAACCGGCACGCGCGGGAGAGGGAGCGGCCGAAGCCCAGGGGTCGTCGAAGTTGCCTCCGCCGCCACCCTGGTTGCCACCACCACCGCCGCCACCGAAGCCGCCGCCACCGCCGCCGGAGCGGGACATCTTCTGCACCTTGGCCGTGGCGTAGCGCAGCGACGGGCCGATCTCGTCGACCTCAAGCTCGATGACTGTGCGCTTCTCACCCTCGCGGGTCTCGTACGACCGCTGACGCAGCCGGCCCGACACGATCACCCGGGCGCCACGCTGCAGCGACTCGGCGACGTGCTCGGCGGCCTGCCGCCACACGGTGCATGCGAGGAACAGCGGCTCGCCGTCCTTCCATTCGTTCGACGCCTTGTCCATGAAACGGGGCGTCGAAGCGACTCGGAACTTGGCGACCGCAGCCCCGGAGGGGGTGAACCGCAACTCGGGGTCATCGGTCAGATTGCCGATGACCGTGATGGTGGTGTCTCCTGCCATGACCATCTCCTCGCGCACTCAGCGTCTCGTCGTACAGGCTCTCAGAGCCCTCCGACAGAGTCGCGGAGGCTGATCCGGACGAACCGGGGGTTGGAAGGCTTAGCGCATTTCCGGTCGGATGACCTTGGTGCGCAGCACGGACTCGTTGAGCCGGAGCTGACGGTCCAGCTCGGCCACCGCAGCAGGCGTGGCCTGCAGGTCGATGACGGCGTAGATGCCCTCGGCCTTTTTGTTGATCTCGTACGCGAGGCGCCGGCGGCCCCACACGTCGGTCTTCTCAACCGAGCCACCCGCGGTCCGAATCACGTTCAGGTACGTGTCGAGCGACGGTGCGACGGTGCGCTCCTCGAGGCTGGAGTCGAGGATGACCATCAGTTCGTAGTGACGCAAGACGTGCTCACCTCCTGTGGGCTAAGCGGCCACGGTCCTTCCGTGGCAGGAGGTCTTGTGTCGCTGCCCGCACGCGCCGAGGGAACCCGGCCGGACGCGGACAACCTGACCAGGATACCCGGTCCCAACGATCATGCCCGGGGTGGTCGGGACCAGACCCGGACGAGCCGACGGGGGCCCACCGTCCGACCGTCAACCGGTCGGTGGTGAACCCCCGTCTACGAGGCCGCGGGGCGTCTGGTCCGCATTCCTTGGGTGGGACCTGGGGAGGAACGACCACACCGATGAGGTTGGACCGAAGACGCCCCGCGGAGCTTTATCGTGTTGTTATCTGACGATACAACAGCACTCGTACCTTGTAGGGGGGAAAAGGACAATATTCCGAGATTCGTCGTCGCTCGGTACCCGTTGTGCGATGGGTCGCCCCCGCTGCGCCGGGCCGCGCCGCGGGGGTGACCTCGCTGTCGGCCGTCGACCGCCGGTCGCCGTGCGCGACGCTCGCGCCGCTGGCGGCACCGGGACGCTGGTCGCCGGCTCACACCCATCAACGAGCGTCGGTCCGTCCGGTGACGCGACACCGCCCCGGCCGTCGCCTCGGCGGTCGGGGGCGCGACGTAGGCTCGCTCGCATGCGTATCGGAGCCCACGTCGACTCGACCGACCCGCTGGCGGAGGCGGCCGCCCGGTCCGCCGAGACCGTGCAGTTCTTCCTCGCCGACCCACAGGGTTGGAAGGCGCCCAAGCCTCGCGAAGATGCCGATCGGCTGCGCGCCGCCGAGGTCGACCTCTACGTGCACGCGCCGTACGTCATCAACGTGGCCACACTCAACAACCGCATCCGGATCCCGAGCCGCAAGCTGCTGCTCGGGCACGCCAACGCCGCCACCGCCATCGGTGCCAAGGGCCTGATCGTCCACGGTGGGCACGTCAACGCCGGCGACGACCTGGCCGTGGGCTTCGACAACTGGCGCAAGACCTTCGCGTACGCGGCGGACTCCGGCGGTTTCGGCGTACCGGTCCTGATCGAGAACACCGCCGGCGGCGACAACGCCTGCGCCCGACGGCTGGACGCGCTCGCCCGACTCTGGGACGCCATCGGTGACTACGAGGTCGGCTTCTGCCTGGACACCTGCCACGCGTACGCGGGCGGCGAGGAGTTGCTCGGCCTGGTCGACCGGGTCAAGGCGATCACCGGGCGGATCGACCTGGTGCACGCCAACAACTCCAAGGGCGCGTTCAACTCCGGCCAGGACCGACACGACAACCTGGGCGGCGGGACGATCGACCCGGAGCTGGTGGTTGCGGTGATCCGGGCGGCCGGCGCGCCGGTGGTCGTCGAGACACCGGGCGGCGTGACCGGCCAGGCCGCCGACATCGACTTTCTGCGTGAGCAGCTCGGAGCGGAGAGCCCGGCAGCATGACGAGCGGACAGCCCGGGACCGGCAACGCGCGGCCCACCCCCACCGGCGCGGCCGGCGAGAGTCAACCCGCCACCACTGCCGCGGCCGGCACCCCCACCCAGCCGGCTCGCACCTCCGACAAGGCCCCCGCCGGGACCACCGCGGACCAGTCCCCACCTGTCGGCGGCGACACGACCGGAGCCACCCCGAACGGCGACGCGGGGGCAGTCCGAGCGACGAGCGGTGCCGCCAGCAAGGACGCGGCCCGGCACGGCGACAAGCAGGGCAACGCGGCCAAGAAATACGACGCGGTCAAGAAGGACGACACGACCAAGGCCAGCAAACCGGCTGAGGACAGCGACCCGGCCAAGGACGCGAAGGCGGACGGCGCCGACGCTACGGACAAGGTCGACAGCGAGGCGAAGCCGGTCGGCCCGGAGCGTTGGGAGGCGTTCGCCTCCGCACCGGAGCCACGGCCCTCCATCTTCAGTCGGGCGGGCCGGGCGGTCGGGCGGTTCCTGATCCACGAGTGGACCCTGGCCGCCCTCGGCGCGTTGGCACTGGCCGTGTTGATGACCTGGCCGACGCTGCGCTATCCGCGCTACACCCTTCCGCAGGACTACTGGGACCCGAGCCTGCAAGCCTGGCAGATGGCCTGGTCCGGGCACATCCTGCTGGCCGAGCCGGCGCGGCTGTGGCAGTCCAACACGTTCTTCCCCGAGCTGTGGAGCTTCGCGTTCTCCGACACGCTCCTCGGGTACGCCCCGGCCGGGATGCTCGGCAGCGGTCCCGAGGACGCCGTGCTGCGCTACAACATCATGTTCGTGCTGGCGCACGCGCTCGCCACGCTCGGGGCGTACGCGCTGGCTCGACAGCTCGGGGCCGGCCGGATCGGCGCGGCCGTCGCAGGCGTGAGCTACACCTACGCGCCGTGGCTGCTGGCTCAGGCCGGGCACCTGCACGTGCTCTCCAACGGGGGCATTCCGCTGGCGCTGGCGATGCTGGCGCGCGGGCACGGGTGGTCGCTGCGACACGGTTACCGGCCGGAGCGCCGGCACGACGGTTGGGTCTACGCGGGTTGGCTGGTGGCGGCCTGGCAACTCAGCCTCGGCTTCGGCATCGGGCTGCCGTTCGCGTACTTCCTGGCTGGTGCGGTGCTGGTCACTGCCGTCCTCTTCATCGTGCGGCGGCTGCGCACCGGGCAGGCCGTTCCGTTCGGTCGCCGGTTGTTCGCCGCCGACGTGCTCGGCGGGGTGTTGTTCGCCGGCGTCGGTCTGCTGATGGCGTTCCCGTTCTTCAAGGTGACCGAGCTGCACCCGTACGCCGAGCGCACCATCGGCGACATCAGCCTCTTCTCGCCACCGGCGTCGGGCTTCGTGACAGCGCCCGGTGAGTCGCGGATCTGGGGTGGGCTGCACGAGGGTGCCCGGGCAGCGCTGCCGTGGCACCCGGAGATGACCCTGCTGCCGGGCTTCGTGCTCTATGCGCTCGCCGCGGGCGGGTTGTTCTTCTCGGTCTGGCGGTTGCGGCACCGACTGCTGCTGCTCACCGGGGTGCTGCTGACGATGGTCTTCGCCATGGGCACCCGTTTCTTCGACGGCACCTTCACCTACGTTCCCCTCTTCGAGTACCTGCCGGGCTGGAGCGCGTTGCGTACCCCCGGGCGGTTGATGCTCTGGACCACGTTGTTGCTCGGCCTGCTCGCGGCGGGCGCGGTCACCGCGCTCACCGACCGGGTCCGCGAGTTGACCGCGCAGCGGATTCCGTCGTGGCCGGGGCCGTGGCTGCGGATGGCCACCCTGCTGCCGTTGCTGCTGGTCACCGTCGAGGGCCTGAACACCACCCCACACCCGGTGGTGCCGACCCAACCGGCGGCGATGCGTTCGGCGGAGGGGCCGATGCTGGTGCTGCCCAGCAATCAGAGCCTGGACCAGCACGTGATGCTCTGGTCGACCAGTGGGTTCCCCGACGTGGTCAACGGCGGGAGCGGCTTCACACCGCGCCAGCTCGACGATGTCCGTCGGGTGAGCCAGTCGTTCCCGGACCAGACGAGCATCGACTACCTGCGCACGCTCGGCGTCCGCACTGTGGTGCTGCTGCGCGGCCAGGTGGCTGGCACACCGTGGGAAATCACCATCGACGCGCCGGTGGAGTCGCTCGGGATCAGCCGGCAGGAGGTCGGGGAGGCCGTCGTCTACCGCCTGTGAGCCTTGGGGCGGGTTTTCGGGGGAGCCCGCCCGGCGCAGGGATCAAGCCTGACCGCCCGGAGCCGGGCGGGCTCCCCCGGAAACCCTTCGTTGGCACTGTCCGCCGTTCTGGCGTGGTTTTCTCACCTGCCGTTACCGATGCCGTTGAGTCCAGCCTCCTCGGCGCGCAGCGCGTCGGGCTGGTTGATCGACTCGGCTTTCTTGATGTCGGGGTGTTCTGGTGGTTGGGATGCCCCGACATCAAGAAACCCGAGTTGATCGAGGCGCCGGCCAGTCGGACTCGCCGAGGGGCCCGGGTACTGGTCGGCCTGGCTCGCGAGGAGTCGGCCCTGGCTACGCGTGGTGGCGGGCAGAGTGGGAACTCAGACCTCGACGTGGTGCGGAGCGCCCGACGTTCAGCGCTTGCCGCCCGGCACCCATAGCACGTCTCCTGCCGGATTTGCCGTTCTTGACAGGATAAAGAGCAGATCGGAGAGCCGGTTGAGATACTTTGCCGGGAGCGTGCTGGTTCGGTCCGGATCGTGGCTGACCAGCGCCCACGCTGCCCGTTCGGCACGCCGGGCGACGGTCCGCGCCACGTGCAGCAGCGCCGCACCTGCGGTGCCGCCGGGGAGGATGAAGGAGTCGAGCTTGCTCAGGCGTGCGT
This sequence comes from Micromonospora sp. NPDC049049, assembly GCF_040649115.1. Lineage (NCBI taxonomy): Bacteria > Bacillati > Actinomycetota > Actinomycetes > Micromonosporales > Micromonosporaceae > Micromonospora > Micromonospora sp. NPDC049049. The sequence continues at coordinate 162,751 of NZ_JBEZEX010000003.1, forward strand.
TGTACTCGTCGCACCAGCCCTCCAGGCGCTCGACGTACTCCTCGGTGACCCGCAGCGGCGGGTACTTCGGCTCCGGCTCGACCGGGGTGGACAGGTCGGCGCCGACGTCGAACAGGTCGTTCTGCACCGACCCCAGCACGCCGCGAAGCTCCTCGTCGAGGTTTCCCAGCGCGAGCGCGACGCCGATCGCCGCGTTGCACTCGTCGACATCCGCGTACGCGGCGATCCGCGGATCGGTCTTCGGCACCTGCTCGTTGTTGCTCAGCCTGGTCATGCCGGCGTCGCCGGCCTTGGTGTAGATGCGCGTGAGGTGGACGGCCATGACGCACAGCCTACGGATTCCCGACCTGACGATCCCGGCGCGGCCGGACAGCACCGCCGGCTGGCCGGTGGTGGTGGGCCCCGGCGACGCCGGCGATTCGACGGTCAACGATGTCGACGTCATCCGGGTACGCGGTGACGCCCGACTGTCCGGCACCGTGCATGTGGTCGGTGCCAAGAACTCGGCGTTGAAGCTGATGGCCGCCGCGCTGCTCGCGCCGGGCCGCAGTGTGATCACCAACGTCCCCCGGATCACCGACATCGCGATCATGGGGGAGGTGCTACGTCGGCTGGGCTGCGACGTCCAGTTCGACGCGGACGACCCGGTCGACCCGATGGTCGCCCGGGGCGGTGTGGCCCGGTCCCGGTCGGTGACGATCGACGTACCCGAGCAGCCGGGCGCGGAGGCCGACTACGACCTGGTTCGACGGTTGCGCGCGTCGATCTGCGTGCTCGGCCCGTTGCTGGCCCGCCGGGGGTACGTGCGGGTGGCCCATCCCGGCGGTGACGCGATCGGGTCGCGTGGGTTGGACATGCACATCTCCGGGCTGACCCGGATGGGCGCGGAGATCTCCGGTGAGCACGGGTTCGTCATCGCATCCGCCCCGCACGGGCTGCGCGGCGCGGACATCGTGCTGGATTTTCCCAGCGTCGGCGCGACCGAGAACCTGGTGATGGCAGCGGTGCTGGCCCAGGGCACCACGATGATCGACAACGCGGCCCGGGAGCCGGAGATCGTCGACATCTGCACGATGCTCAACCAGATGGGCGCGCGCATCGTCGGCGCGGGCACGTCGACGTTGCGCATCACCGGTGTGCCCGGTCTGCGTCCGGTGCGCCACGCCACGGTGGGGGACCGGATCGTCGCCGGCACCTGGGCGTTCGGCGCGGCGATGACCCGCGGCGACGTGACGGTGACCGGGCTCGACCCGGCCTTCCTGGAGGTCGCCCTGGACAAGGTGGTGGCGGCCGGCGCGCTGGTGGAGACCCGGGGGGACGGCTTCCGCGTACGGATGGACGAGCGGCCCCGGGCGGTGGACGTGGTTACGCTGCCGTACCCCGGTTTCGCCACCGACCTGCTGCCGATGGCGATTGGACTGGCGGCCGTCAGCGACGGTGCCTCCCTGATCACCGAGAACATCTTCGACGGCCGGTTCATGTTCGCCAACGAGATGATGCGGCTCGGCGCGGACATCAAGACCGATGGGCACCACGCGGTGGTCCGTGGACGGGGCCGGCTCTCCGGCGCACCGGTGCAGGCGACCGACATCCGCGCCGGCGCCGGGCTGATCATCGCCGGGCTGTGCGCGCAGGGGGTCACCGAGGTGTCCCACGTGCACCACGTGGACCGGGGTTACCCGGACTTCGTGGCCGACCTGCGTGCGCTCGGGGTGGCGGTCGAGCGGGGCACCACCCCGGAGGAACCGTCACTGGAGATCTGAGCCCCCCACGACCCGGCCCGACCACCACTTAGCCATCGTTCAGGCTCGCCGACTAGGGTGCAGGCAGGCACTCAATCGCAGCGAGGGAGAAGCAGATGGCGGGTCGACTCGCGGTCGTCGGGGCCGGGTTGATGGGTTCCGGCATCGCCCAGGTGGCGGCGCAGGCGGGCTGGCAGGTGACGCTGCGCGACCTGGACGAGGCGGCCACCACCCGGGGTCTGGGCGGTATTCGAAAGTCACTGGAGAAGTTCGCGGAGAAGGGCAAGATCGAGGCGTCCGAGGTCGAGGCGACGCTGGCTCGGATCACGCCGACCACCGACCTGGAGGCGGCGGCGGACGCGGACATCGTGGTCGAGGCGGTCTTCGAGCGGTTGGAGATCAAGCACGAGGTGTTCCGCGCTCTGGACAAGATCTGCAAGTCGGACGCGGTGCTCGCCACCAACACCTCGGCGATCCCGGTCACCCAGATCGCCGCGGTGACCGAGCGGCCCGAGGCGGTGGTCGGCACCCACTTCTTCTCCCCGGTGCCGATGATGCAGCTCTGCGAGCTGGTGCGCGGTTACAAGACCAGCGACGCCGCGCTGGACACCGCGCGGGCCTTCGCCGAGGAGATCGGCAAGACGGTCGTCGTGGTCAACCGGGACATCGCCGGCTTCGTCACCACCCGGCTGATCTCCGCCCTGGTGATGGAGGCGGTCAAGCTGGTCGAGTCCGGCGTGGTGTCCGCCGAGGACCTGGACACCGCCTGCCGGCTGGGCTTCGGGCACGCGATGGGCCCGCTGGCCACCACCGACCTGACCGGCGTGGACGTGCTGCTGCACGCCTCGAAGAACATCTACACCGACACCGCCGACGAGAAGTTCTTTCCGCCGGAGCTGCTCCAGCGGATGGTCACCGCCGGCGACCTGGGCCGCAAGACCGGCAAGGGCTTCTACACCTACTGAGTTGTGGCGACCGGGGCGGGCGCCCGCCCCGGTCGGCCGCTCAGCCGCTCAGCCGTCGCGCTTGGTGGTCCAGCGGAAGGTGGTCAGGCAGACCACCACACCGATCACGCACCACAGGGCCAGCACCACAGCCACCCGGCCCAGCTCGAACGAGCCGCCCGGCTCCTGGGCGCCGAAGCTCTCCGGCAGGAACACCGACCGCAGCCCCTGGCACATCCACTTGAGCGGGAACAGTGCCGCCACCTGCTGCATCCAGGTGGGCAGGTCGGTGAAGACGAAGAACACCCCGGAGATGAACTGGAGCACCAGGGAGACCGGGGTGACCACGGCCGAGCCGCTGCGGGCCGTGCGGGCCAGCGACGAGATGGCGATGCCGCTAAGGGTGCACGCGGTCACGCCGAGCATGGAGACCCAGCCGAAGGTGAGCCACTTCGCGGCGGTGCCCGGCAGGTCGAGGTCGAACAGCGCCACCGCGAACGCCAGCAGCAGCGCCGTCTCGGCGATCCCGATCGCCACCACCATGATCACTTTGCCGGCGAACCAGACCCACTTCGGCATCGGCGTGCCCCGGTAGCGCTTGAGCACCCCCCGGTCCCGCTCGACCGGGATCCAGATGCCCAGGTTCTGGAAGCTCACAGTCATCAGGCCGGTCGCGATCATGCCGGTGATGAAGTACTGGGTGAACTTGACCCCGCCGCCGATCGTCCCGTCGAAGATCGACGCGAAGATCAGGATCATGATGATGGGGAAGCCCATCGTGAAGACCACCGACTCCCGGCTACGCAGGAACTGAGTGATCTCCAGTCGACCCTGGCGCAGGGCGAGCGCGCCGGCACCCGGCCGCCGGCCGCGGGTCGCGGTGACCGGCGTCGCCGGCTTCGTCGTGGTCGTCATCGCGAGTGTCCGATCATGGTGAGGTAGACGTCCTCCAGGGTCGGCCTGGTCACCGTCAGCCCGGGGACCTCACCGCCGTGACGCGCGGCGAGGTCGGCCACGAGGGCCGTCGGCGTCGCGCTCTGCGCGCTTTCCAGCGTCCCGTCCGGGGTACGCCAGGAGACCGTGGCGAGGGCCTCCTGCCGATTGCCCAGCCGGTTGGGCGCGGCGACCTCGACAAGTCGGCCACCGGCGATCACGCCGACCCGATCGGCGAGGGCCTCGGCCTCGTCCAGGTAGTGCGTGGTGAGCACGATCGTGGTGCCGGCCGCGGCGAGATCGCGGATCAGCTCCCAGAACTCACGGCGGGCCTCCGGGTCGAACCCTGTGGTCGGCTCGTCGAGGAAGAGCAGCTCGGGGCGACCGATGATGCCGAGGGCCACGTCCAGGCGGCGCTTCTGGCCGCCGGAGAGGGTGTGCGTGCGGGCTTTCGCCTTGTCGGCCAGCCCGACCCGCTCGATCACCTTTGCCGGGTCGTCGGCGCCGGGGTAGAAGCCGGAGAAGTGTCGGATCACCTCGGCCACTGTCAGCTCGTCGAATTCGCCGGTGCCCTGGAGCACGATGCCGACCCGGGAACGCCAGTCGGCGTCGGGGTTGGCCGGGTCTGCGCCGAGCACGGAGACCTCGCCGGCATCCCGATGCCGGTAACCCTCCAGGATCTCCACGGTCGTGGTCTTGCCGGCGCCGTTCGGGCCGAGCAACGCGAACACCTCGCCACGGTGGACGTCGAGATCCACGCTCGCCACGGCCACGTTGTCGCCGTACGCCTTGCGCAGCCCTCGGACGGAGATGGCCAGCTCGTCATCCATGCCGTCAAGTGTGCGTCCTGGCAGCAACGGGCGGGTGCCCGGGGTGTGGCGGTCCGCGCCACAGCGGGGGTTTGCCACCCGGACGTCCCCGACATGGACCTGTGTGGTTTTCCACAGCTCCTTTTACTGAACGGTAACTTAGACTCCGGCCATGGATGAGACGCCATTCCCGGGGCGACTGCCCGAGCGGGACCGCCCGTGGGTGATGCGCACCTACGCCGGCCACTCGTCGGCTGCGGCGACGAACGCGCTCTTCCGCCGCAACCTGGCGAAGGGGCAGACCGGCCTCTCGGTCGCCTTCGACCTGCCCACCCAGACCGGGTACGACCCGGACCACGAACTCGCCGCCGGCGAGGTCGGACGGGTCGGCGTGCCGGTGGCTCACCTCGGCGACATGCGGGCGCTCTTCGACGGTCTCCCGCTCGCCGAGACGAACACCTCGATGACCATCAACGCCCCGGCGATGTGGCTGCTCGCCCTGTACGGCACCGTCGGGCTGGAGCAGGGCGCCGACCTGGCCCGCTGCGCCGGCACCACCCAGAACGACATCATCAAGGAGTACCTGTCCCGGGGCACCTACATCTTCCCGCCGGCGGCGTCGCTGCGGCTCACCGCCGACGTGGTGGCGTACACGCTGCGCGAGATGCCCCGGTGGAACCCGGTGAACATCTGCTCGTACCACCTCCAGGAGGCCGGCGCCACGCCCGTGCAGGAGGTCGGCTTCGCGCTGGCCACCGCCGTCGCCGTGCTCGACGAGGTCCGGGACTCCGGTCAGGTGCCGGCCGAGCGGATGGGTGACGTGGTCGAGCGGATCTCGTTCTTCGTCAACGCCGGGGTGCGCTTCGTCGAGGAGATCGCCAAGATGCGCGCGTTCGGCGTGCTCTGGGACGAGATCACCCGGGACCGGTACGGGGTCACCGATGCCAGGCAACGGCGGTTCCGCTACGGCGTGCAGGTCAACTCGCTCGGCCTGACCGAGGCGCAGCCGGAGAACAACATCCAGCGCATCGTGCTGGAGATGCTCGGCGTGACGATGTCCCGCGACGCCCGGGCCCGCGCCGTCCAACTGCCCGCCTGGAACGAGGCGCTCGGTCTGCCCCGACCGTGGGACCAGCAGTGGTCGCTGCGGATGCAGCAGGTTCTGGCGTACGAGTCGGACCTGCTCGAATATCCCGACCTCTTCGCCGGCTCGCACGTGATGACCGCACTCGTCGACGAGATCGTCACCGGGGCGCGGGCCGAGCTGGGCGCGGTGCTCAAGCTGGGCGGCGTCGTCGCCGCGGTGGAGACCGGCTACCTCAAGAGCGCGCTGGTCGCGTCACTCGCCGAGCGGCGGCGGCGGATGGAGTCCGGTGCCGACGTGGTGGTCGGGGTCAACCGGTACACCGAGACCGAACCCTCCCCGCTGACCGCTGCCGGCGCGGGCTCCGTCGAGCAGGTCGACCCCGCGGTCGAGGCGGCCGCCGTGGACGGCGTACGCCGGTGGCGGTCCGACCGGGATGCGGCCGTCGTCGACGCGGCGCTGGCCCGGCTGCGCGCGGACGCCGCGACCACCGTCAACCTGATGCCGGCCACCCTGGAGTGCGTGCGGGCCGGGGTGACCACCGGCGAGTGGGCCGGCGCGCTGCGCCAGGTCTTCGGCGAGTACCGGGCGCCGACCGGGCTGGCCGGAGCTACCGGCGGCGGCGGGGAGCCGGGCCTCGCGGCGGTCCGCGAGCGGGTCGCCGCGACGGCGCGGGAGCTGGGCAGCGGCCGGCTGCGGCTGCTGGTCGGCAAACCTGGCCTGGACGGGCACTCCAACGGCGCGGAGCAGATCGCGGTACGCGCCCGTGACGCCGGCTTCGAGGTCGTCTACCAGGGCATCCGGTTGACCGCGGGGCAGATCGTCGCCGCCGCTGTCGAGGAGGACGTCGACCTGGTCGGGCTCTCCGTGCTCTCCGGGTCGCACCTGGCCGCCGTACCGGCGGTGCTCGACGGGCTACGCGCCGCCGGCCGGGCCGACCTGCCGGTGGTGGTGGGCGGCATCATCCCGGCCGGTGACGCGGAGACCCTCCGCGCGGCCGGGGTCGCCCGGGTCTTCACCCCGAAGGACTTCGCCCTCACCGGCATCATCGACGACCTGGTGACCGTCATCCGTCGCGCCAACGACCTGCCCTGAACGAAGCGCCGTCTCGGGCAGGTCGTCGGCCCGGCGTGGGTCAGCGGCCGGTGTAGGTCATGCAGTCCGCCATGTCGTTGTCCGGGCCGACCCTGATCGACGACGCGTGGCACTCCAACTGCTCGTTGTGCCGGCAGTCGGCGCGCTGGCAGGCCCCCACCTGCGCGATCAGGCTCTCCACGCCACCCCGGACGGGCGACTCGACGAAGGTGTGGCAGTGGGCGTGATCCATGCTGCCGATGGTGATCGCGAAGGCGTGGCAGTCACCCGACTGGTTGTACGCGCATGCGGCGACCACGCATTCCTGGACTCGGGGCATCTCCAACGCTGCGGTCATGCCGACCTCCTCTAGGCTCTTGCCCCGATACTAGGCTTTTGTCGCCCCGTGCAGCCCCGGTATAGCGGGCCGCCGATAACGCGTCAGACGCGGAAGCCGGCGGCGCGGGCGGCCTCCCGTTCGCGCCGTCGATCAGACCGACGACGGAAGAACCAGAAGGCAAAGAACGCCAGGCCGACGAGGGCGACTAGCACCAGCACCGGCAGGATGATCGCCACCAGGGAGACCACCACGCTGGTGGCGTCCTCGGCGGTGCTGGCGACCGGGGCGCCGATTCCGGCGGTGGTCGCGTTGATCACCGGCCGGGCCGCGGACTTGAGCAGATGCACGCCCAACGCCAGCAGCACGCCGGTGACGACCGGCACCCACTGGTGCGACGAGAAGAAGCTCCCCGGGTCGCTGACCGTCACCGTCTCCGACGAGGAGCCGGCACCGAAGGCCAGGCCACCGGCGGTGGGTCGGACCACGGTCTGCACCACGTCGTTGATGTGGTCGACCACTGGCACCTTGTCCGCCACCATCTCCACGGCGAGCAGCACGGCCATGATGGCGATGACCCAGCCGTTGCCGAGCCAGGTCCAGCCGCTGGGCAGGTCGATCAGGTCGGTGTAACGGCCGAGTAGGCCGAGGATGAGCAGGGGTATATAGGCATTGAGACCCGCCGATGCGGCGAGACCGGTGCCGGTGAGGACTTCGAACACGGTCTCAGCATCGCATCGACGCGCCAGTGCCGCTCGCTGGCGACCGGTGGGTGCTCGGCTACCCTCGTCGGGTGCGGTTGGTCATTGCGAAGTGCTCGGTTGATTACGTCGGACGGCTCTCGGCTCACCTGCCGCTGGCCACCCGGTTGCTGATGGTGAAGGCGGACGGGTCGGTGTCCATTCACGCCGACGACCGGGCGTACAAGCCGTTGAACTGGATGAGCCCGCCGTGTCGGTTGGAGGAGGCCCCCGGTGTGTGGCGGGTCGTCAACAAGGCTGGCGAGGAGCTGCGGATCACCCTGGAGGAGATCTTCCAGGACACCTCGTACGAGTTGGGTGTGGATCCGGGCCTGCGCAAGGACGGGGTGGAGGCGCACCTACAGGAGTTGCTGGCCGCCAACCCGGGCGCCCTAGGTGAGGGGTTCACGCTGGTCCGCCGCGAGTACATGACGGCCATCGGCCCGGTCGACCTGCTGTGCCGGGATGCCAACTCGGGCTCGGTGGCCGTCGAGGTCAAGCGGCGTGGCGACATCGACGGCGTGGAGCAGTTGACCCGCTATCTCGAGCTGATGAACCGTGACCCGCTGCTCAGCCCGGTCGTCGGGGTCTTCGCCGCCCAGGAGATCAAGCCGCAGGCCCGGGTGCTCGCCACCGACCGGGGCATCAGGTGTGTGGTCGTGGACTACGACAAGCTGCGCGGCATCGTGAAGGACGAGCTGACCCTCTTCTGACCGGCGTACTACCCGGTGCGCACCGCGATCAGCGACTTCGGCAGACCGAACACCCGCTCCACAAGCATTGTCGAGTCGGGGAAGTAGTGACGCATCTGCGAGCGGTCCAGCAGCTCGGTCCAGAGCACCTGGTGGATGGCGGCGTCGTGGCTGCGGGTCGGCTTGTGCCCCAACGGCCAGCGTCGGGCGAACGCGGTGCGCAGTCGTACCGGCAGGAACTGCATGCCGGGCGCGATCCAGTGTGGCTCGATGGGGAAGTAGCGGTAGGGCGTCTGCACCCAGTGCCGCTCAGCCAGTGAGCGGGCCGCCGCGGCGAAGCGGATCCGGCGTTCGTGCCCGCCCACATGCTCCAGCACCGAGTTCGAGAAGACCAGGTCGTAGTCGCCCTTGGTGAGGTGCGAGGGCAGGTCGCAGGCATCGGCCTGCTCGACGTGGGCCCAATCCGGGACGACAGCGGGCGGCTGCTCCAGGTTGACGACTGTCACCCGGGCCGGTCGGACGGTGGCGCGGTGCCAGGTGCCGAGCCGACCACCGAGGTCGACCACGTGCATGTCGCCGATCTCGGGAAAGGTGCGTGCCAGCCAGTCCGAGCGGTGCCGACGCCGTCGGGCGCTCCACGACTGGTCACTGTCGACAAGGCGGTAGCGCAATCGATTGGGGCCCATTTAACGCAATGTACCGCCGTCGCCACAGTGACCAAACATGTGGATGCACCGATCCTTGTTGATGATCGGTTATCCGACACTCACCTGCCGTACATGACCTTGATGGCCTTGACGAGTCGGGCCACGTCGGCCGGGGTGCGCTCGAAGGTCATCGACGGCAGCAGCGACCGGGCCCGGCGCCTGGTGATCGCCTTGGCCCGACCGAACTCACGCAGGCCGTCCTCGCCGTGGATCCGCCCGAAGCCGGAGTCGCCGACACCGCCGAACGGCAGGGTGGACATGCCGGCGAAGGTCAGCGTGGAGTTGATCGACGCCATCCCGGAGCGCAGTCGCCGGGCGATGGCCACCGCGCGCCGCCGGCCGAAGACCGAACCCCCGAGGCCGTACGACAGGGCGTTGGCGCGGGTGAGGGCCTCGTCGGCGTCGCGGACCCGGCTGATGGTCAGCGTGGGACCGAAGGTCTCCTCGCGGACGGCGGCCGACTCCTCCGGAACGTCCACCAGCACGGTGGGGTGGACGTACGGCGGCTGTACGGCGCTCGGGCCGCCGAGCACGGCGCGCCCGCCGGACGTGATCGCGGCGTCGATGTGCCGACGGATCACGTCGATCTGCTGGGGCATGGTGATCGGGCCGATGTCGGTGCCCTCCGGCCCGACCGTCAGCCGACCGGCGCGGCTCACCACCTTGTCGACGAAGGCGTCGAAGACGGCGTCGACCGCGTACACCCGCTCGATGCCGATGCAGGTCTGGCCGGCGTTGGTCATGCCGCCCCAGACGCACGCCTCGGCGGCCGCGTCGAGGTCGGCGTCGCTGTCCACGATCATGGCGTCCTTGCCGCCGCCCTCGATGAGCACCGGGGTCAGCGTCTCGGCGCAGGCGGCCATCACCTTGCGGGCGGTGGCGGTGGAGCCGGTGAAGGCCAGCTTGTTGACGCCGGAGCGGCACAGCGCCGCGCCCACGTCGCCCAGCCCGTGCACGGCGGTGAAGACCGGCTGCTCGGGCACCACCTCGGCGAAGCTGTCCACCAGCCACTGGCCGACGGCGGGGGTGTACTCACTCGGCTTGAGCACCACGGCGTTGCCGGCGGCGAGGGCGTACGCGGCGGAGCCGATCGGCGTGAAGACCGGATAGTTCCACGGCCCGATAACGCCGACCACACCGTATGGCTGATATTCGAGATGCCCGGAGAACTCGGCCAGGATGAGCCGGGACCGCACCCGGCGTGGACCGAGCACGCTGCCGGCGTTGCGGGCGGCCCAGTCGATGTGCTCGATCGCGGTGACGATCTCGACGATGGCGTCGGCGATCGGCTTTCCGCCCTCGACGTGCACCAACTCGGCCAGCTCCTCGATGCGCTTGGCGAGCAGGGCGCGCCAGCGCAGCATCCGTTGGCGGCGGCCGGTGAAGCCGAGGCCCGCCCACCATTCGCCGGCGACGCGGGCGCGGTCGACGGCCTGCCGCACGTCGGCGTCGGTGGAGACCGGGAGGCGACCGGCCTCAGCCCCGGTCGCCGGGCTGGTGGAGACCAACTGACCCGCGTCGATGACCGGAACGCCCGGGATATGCACTGCCGTCATGGCGGAAGTCTAGACCTGAGGATTACTCACCGGTAGGGTCCCCGATTCGGGGCCGGGGGAGCGGCGTCGCACCAACCCGACCGATCGTTGATCAGTGCAGGTCAGGGCGTTGGTATCGGAAATGGCCCGCCCGAATCGTCGAACGGCAGGTGGCCGGGAGGTGACGAGAGGCTGACCGGCCGGTCGGTATTGACGACTACCGTCTGATGGCAAGCTGACGCGCGGAGTGACGGTGTGGGGTGGAGGGCTGACTGTCCATGGAGGAACATCCGGAACTGATGCCGCTGTTGACGGTCGCGGGTGGACCGATGCGCGGCGCGAGCTTTCGCATGCGAGCCGAGATACAGGTGATCGGCCGAGCGCCGACCGGTCAGGTTGTCATCAACGACCCACACCTGAGCCGTCGCCACGCCGAGGTGTGGCTGGCGCCGGAGGGCCCGTCCCTGCGGGACCTGGGCTCCACCAACGGCACCTGGCTCAACGACCGGCGGATCACCGAGGTGGAACGACTCTCCGACGGTGACGTGATCCGGCTGGGCCGTACCGAACTGCGCCTGTTCGACCCCGGGGTGGCGCTCACCGACCCGGTGGGGCTCAGCTTCGGCCCGCCCCGGCGCGACGTCCGACCGACCCTGCCGCTGCCGCTGGCCGCGCCGCCGGGCTCGCGTCGCTGATCGCCTGGCGGCCTGCCACACCGGGTAGGCCCGTTGGGTGGCGGTCCGACACCTGGACCGACGGGGACACCCGTGGCACCATGCCGCGGATGGAGACCGAGCAGCGGACCGTGACGGCGAACGGCATCACTCAGGCGGTACGGGTGGCCGGCCCGCCGGACGGCACGCCGGTGCTGCTGATCCACGGCAACTGCTCGTCCGCGCTGTTCTGGGAGCCGCTGGTCCGTCGTCTGCCGCCGACGCTGCGGGTGGTCGCCCCCGACCTGCGGGGGTACGGCGACACCGCTACCGCCCCGGTGGACGCCACCCGGGGCCTGCGGGACTTCGCCGACGACGTGGCCGCACTGCTGGACGACCCGACGCTCTTCGACGCCGACGCGCGACCGGTGGTGGTCGGGCACTCCCTCGGCGGCGGGGTGGCGATGCGCCTGCTGGTCGACCATCCGCACCGGGTGGGGGCGTTGCTGCTCGCCGCACCGGTCTCCCCGTACGGCTTCGGCGGCACCCGCGACCTGACCGGCACGCCGACCACCCCCGACTTCGCCGGCACCGGCGCCGGCACGGCGAACCGGGACTTCGTCGCCCGCCTCGCGGCCGGCGACCGGAGCACTGACGCGCCGGCCAGCCCGCGCGCCGTGCTGCGAGCCACCTACGTGGCCGATCCCGCCTCGCTGGGCACCGATGAGGAACTGCTGCTGGACACGGTGCTCTCCACCGCCACCGGCGACGACAACTACCCGGGCACCGCGGTGCCGTCGGAGAACTGGCCGGGCACCGCCCCGGGGGAGCGAGGGGTGCTCAACGCGCTGGCGCCGACCTGGTTCCGGCTCGCCGACGAACTGGTGGCCGTCGCCGAGAAACCGCCGGTCACCTGGGTACGCGGAGACGTCGACGTCATCGTCTCGGACACCTCGCTCTTCGACCTGGCGTACCTGGGTTCCCTGGATCTCGTGCCCGGCTGGCCCGGCGCGGACGCCTGCCCACCGCAGCCGATGGTCGGCCAGACCCGGGCGGTGCTCGACCGGTACGCGGCGGCCGGCGGCGCGTACCACGAGGTGGTGCTGCCCGGCTGCGGGCACAGCCCGCACCTGGAGCGCCCCGCGGAGTTCGTCGCGGAGTTGTTGGCCCTGACCAGCGTGGCGGCCGGGTAGCGGCACCGCTGGGTCGTGGGTGACATAGGCCACGGCGTCTCGACAACTCACCGTCACGTGGCAGACTCGCGCGCATAACCTTAGCGGCCGTTCAGTGGCCGTGCGGAGTCCTGGGGAGGCCGGTCGTGGCGCGCGAGTTCAGCACCGTTGGGGTGGTGGGGCTGGGCACCATGGGTGCCGGCATCGTCGAGGTCTTCGCCCGCAACGGCATCGACGTGGTGGCAGTGGAAATCTCGGCACCGGCGCTGGAGCGCGGCCGGGCCACCCTGAAGGGCTCCACCGACCGGGCGGTCGCCAAGGGCAAGCTCGCCGAGGCGGACCGCGACGCCCTGCACGAGCGGGTGCACTTCGCTGTCGGGCTGGACGCGCTGCACTCCGTCGACCTGGTCATCGAGGCGGTGCCCGAGCACCTCGACCTCAAGCAGCGGATCTTCGCGGAGCTGGACCGGGTCTGCCGACCGGAGACCATCCTCGCCACCAACACCTCGTCGTTGAGCGTCACCGAGATCTCCGTCGCCACCAGCCGACCCAACCAGGTGATCGGCATCCACTTCTTCAACCCGGCCCCGGTGATGAAGCTGGTCGAGGTGGTCCGCACCGTCGTCACCGCACCCGAGGTGGTCGCCGACGTCGAGGCGCTCTGCGCCCGGCTCGGCAAGGTCGACGTCACCATCAACGACCGGGCCGGCTTCATCGCCAACGCGCTGCTCTTCGGCTATCTCAACCACGCAGTCAGCATGTTCGAGTCGCACTACGCGACCCGGGAGGACATCGACGCCGCCATGAAGCTCGGCTGCGGCCTGCCGATGGGCCCGCTGGCGTTGATGGACCTGATCGGCCTGGACACCGCGTACGAGATCCTGGACACCATGTACCGGCGCGGAGGGCGGGACCGCCGCCACGCCCCGGTGCCGCTGCTCAAGCAGATGGTGACGGCAGGGCTGCTCGGCCGGAAGTCCGGCCGGGGCTTCTACACCTACGAGCGGCCCGGCTCCCCGGTGGTCGTACCGGATGGGGCGACGCCGCAGGCCACCGACGCCGCGCTCGCCGACGGCGCGCGCGCCATCGCGAAGGTCGGCGTGGTCGGCTCCGGAACGATGGCCACCGGGATCATCGAGGTCTTCGCGAAGGCCGGCTACGAGGTCGTCTCGGTCACCCGCGGCATGGAGAAGTCCGCGAAGGTCTGCGAGGCGGTGAAGACCTCGCTCAACAAGGGCGTGGTGCGCGGAAAGCTCACCGAGGCCGACCGGGACGCCGCACTGGGCCGGATCAGCTGGTCCGCCACGCTCGACCATCTCGCCGACGTCGACCTGGTGGTCGAGGCGGTCGTCGAGGAGTTGAGCGTCAAGAAGGCCCTCTTCGCCAGCCTCGACGAGATCTGCAAGCCGGGTGTGGTGCTGGCCACCACCACCTCGTCGCTGCCGGTGATCGACGTGGCGATGGCCACCCAGCGTCCGGCCGACGTGGTGGGGCTGCACTTCTTCAACCCGGCCCCGGTCATGCCGTTGGTCGAGGTCGTCCGCACCATCCGCACCTCCCCGGAGGCCACCGCCACCGCCCGCGCCGTGTGCGCCGCGCTCGGCAAGACCGGCGTGGTCTGCGGCGACCGGTCCGGCTTCATCGTCAACGCGCTGCTCTTCCCGTACCTGAACGACGCGGTGAAGATGCTGGAGGCCAGCTACTCGACGGCCGACGACATCGACCACGCCATGAAGTTGGGCTGCGGCTACCCGATGGGCCCGTTCGAACTGCTCGACGTGGTCGGCCTGGACGTCTCCCTGGCCATCCAGCGCGAGCTGTACCTGGAACTGCGCGAGCCGGGTTTCGCGCCCGCGCCGCTGCTGGAGCACCTGGTCACCGCCGGCTACCTGGGCCGCAAGACCCGCCGCGGCTTCCGCGACCACTCGCACCGCTGACCAGGTCAACGCCGAGGGGGATGCCGGCGGTGACCGCCCCGGGCGGCCTCATTCGTCGGACGTACGCTTGGTGACTGTGAGCCCCCGTCGCAATCGCCCTCGCCGGGACGACAACGCCAACCTGGACGCCGACCGCGTCCGGCAGGGCGTCGCCTCGGTCCAGCAGTGGACCGATGGTGCCTGGCAGGTACGCGGCATCGGCGCCGGAGCGTCGGTCAAGACGTACCGCTGCCCCGGTTGCAACCAGGAGATCCCACCGGGGGTGGCGCACCTGGTCGCCTGGCCGGCGGACGGCCTGGGTGACCTGACCGACCGGCGGCACTGGCACAGCGGCTGCTGGCGGGCCCGGGAGCGGCGCGGCCCGGCGGTGCAGCGGGGCCGGAGCTCCCCGCGCTACTGAACAACCGGGCCCGGGGCGCTGCCGCGCTGGACTGAGCCGACTGCCCCGGGCGCTGCCGTGCCCGGGGTGAGCCGACCGCCCGGGTAAGGGCTCGGGGGACCTGCCCGATAGCGACCTGGGTCACCCTGTTCGTGCCTGGGCGGGCGGCGGCGGCGACTTCGCGACAGACTTGGGCGGTGAGCACAGCGATCCGCGCGTCGTCGATCCTGCCCGGCCGCCGGGAGGACATCGAGCTGCACACCGCCGACGGTCTGCGGCTGGTCGGTGAGCTGGCCCTGCCGGCCGACCGGCCGCCGGTGGCCACCCTGGTCTGCCTGCACCCGCTACCGACCCACGGCGGAATGATGGACAGCCACGTGTTCCGCAAGGCGGCCTGGCGGTTGCCCGCGCTGGCCGACCTGGCGGTGCTGCGGTTCAACACCCGGGGCACCAG
Organism: Micromonospora sp. NPDC049049; assembly: GCF_040649115.1. NCBI lineage: Bacteria > Bacillati > Actinomycetota > Actinomycetes > Micromonosporales > Micromonosporaceae > Micromonospora > Micromonospora sp. NPDC049049. Next base: position 177,943 of record NZ_JBEZEX010000003.1, read on the forward strand.
CAGCGTGCGCGGCACCAGCGAGGGAGCTTTCGACGGCGCGGTGGGCGAGCGGTACGACGTGGCCGCCGCCATCGAGTACGCGGAGTTCGCCGAGCTGCCCAACATCTGGCTCGTCGGCTGGTCGTTCGGCACCGACCTGGCGCTGAAGTACGGCTGCGACCCGACGATCGCCGGGGCGATCCTGCTCTCCCCGCCGTTGCGCTTCTCCGCCCCCGACGACCTGGCGACCTGGGCCAACTCGGGTCGGCCGCTGGTGGCACTGGTGCCGGAGTTCGACGACTACCTGCGCCCCACCGAGGCACGGGAGCGGTTCGCCGCCGTGCCGCAGGCCGAGGTGGTCGGGGTGCCGGGCGCCAAGCACCTGTGGGTGGGCGACGCGGAGACGGTGCTCGACGAGATCGTCCGGCGGGTCAACCCGGCCGTCGAGGTGCCGCTTCCGACAACCTGGGACGGCCCGATGGAGTCCGGCGACGTCAGCGCGTACGCCGACCGGACGGTGGCCGCCTTCGCCGACACGCCCGTGCCCGGCCCGGCCGCCACCAAGGCGGACTGACCAGAGGGCCCGCAGCCCGGCCGCCGCTCAGGGGGCTGACGCTCAGCGGCGCTCCTGGCGGGGCAGCACCACCTCGCGCAGGATCAGTTGCAGCGCGGCCACCGTGGGGATGGCGATCAGCGCGCCCACCACACCCAGCAGCGCCACTCCGAGCAGCGCGGCCAGCAGGGCGGCCACCTCGTTGACCTCCACCGAACGCCGCATCACCTTCGGGTAGATGAGGTAGTTCTCCACCTGCTGGTAGATGAGGAAGAAGACCGCGCAGGCGATGCCGGTGGGCAGGTCGGCTGCGAAGCCGACCAGGCTCACGATCACCGCGCCCAGGGTGGCGCCGATCTGCGGGATCAGGTCGGTCACCGCGACCACCACGGCCAGCGCGAACGGGTACGGCAGGTCGACGATCAGCGCGAAGACGAAGGTGGTGGCGCCGGCCAGCACCGCGATGCTCAGCGCGCCGACCATGTACGAGCCCACCTTGGCCAGGATCTCGTCGCCGATCAGCTGCACCCGCTGCCGCCGCGACCGGGGCACCAACGAGTAGCTCAGCGAGCGCAGCTTGTCGAAGTACGCCAGGAAGTAGATGGTCAGCACCAGCACGGTCAGCGTCCGGAACACCGTGCCGAAGATCAGTTGTGCGCCGCCCAGCACCCCGCCGAGCGCCCGTCCGACCGTCTCCGCGTTGGCCGCGCCCTGCACCCGTTCCACCACGTCGTACCGCTCCACCAGGTCATTGACCGTCGGGTTGCGGCGCAACTCGTCGAGCAGGCTCGGGATCTGGTCGATGAACTGCCCCGACTGCGTGATGATCGGTGGGACCAGCGCCACGATGCCGCCGCAGAGCAGCAGCACCACCGTCAGGGCGACCGCCGCCACCGCCAGGCCGTGCGGCACACCCCAGCGGCGCAGTCGGACCACCGCCGGGTTGAGGCCGACCGCGAGGAAGAGCGCGATCACCACCAGCACGAGGATGCCGCCGGCATTGCGAATCCCCAGATAGAGGGTGTACGCCAGCAGCACGCCCAGCGCACCGGTGAAGCCGAGCAGGAAGCTGCTGCGGCGCAGTGGCCGCCCGGGTGTGCCGAACTTCCCGGACGGGACCGCCGGCGGCTCGTCCAGGTCGACCCCCGGGACAGGAACCGGCACCGGCGGCGGGGCCTCGGTCGACGGTGGCGTCTCAGCCGACGGTGGCGTCTCAGCCGACGGTGGCGTCTCAGCCGACGGTGGCGTCTCGGTCGACGGTGGCGTCTCAGCCGGCGATGGTGTCTCAGCCGACGGTGGCGTCTTCGGCGGCCGGGGACCGGCGGGCATGTCCGCGTCGTCGCCGGACGGGTCGTGCTGCGGCATCAGAACCTCCCCGCTCAGGCAGTCGGACGACGGGCGGCGGCCACGAACGCCCGCCACGCGGCCGGCGCGAGCACCAACAGCGGGCCGGACGGATCCTTACTGTCCCGCACTCCCACCATCCCGGGCAGGTTGTCCGCCACCTCGACGCACTCACTGTTGCCGCTGCGAGTGGAGGTGCGCCAAACTGCGCCGGTCAGGTCCATGAGGTCACAACTTCCTTCATCAGTTCCATCGACTGGCGGCGAGACAAGCGTTTCTGATCATCTCCCAGCGCGCCAGCAGCGTAGCCACCTCATGGTCGCCATCGACCACGAGACCGTCAATCTGATGCACCATGTGCCCCACCCAACCACCGTCGCCGCCTCGGGCCAGATTGAACGGTCCGGAAAGGCCGACGTGCAGCCCGGTCTCGGCCGCACCCCGCCGACCCGCAGATCTTGGACACTTTTCGTCACGCCATGACGGAAACTGTCCAAGATCTGGTGGTGGGGCGGCGCTCAGGGGCGAAAGCTGTCCGGATGCTGCCCGCCGACGACGCCGACGCACTCGACTGGCTCGCCTTCGAGCAGGCGGGCGTGCTGACGACCGCGCAGGTCGCCCGGTTGCTCAGCGAGGCGCGGGTGCGGGGCCGGATCCGCTCCGGTCGGTGGCGGTCGATCTGCCGAGGGATCCTGCTGGCCGGCAACGGTCGACTCACCCGCGACCAGCAACTCTGGGTGGCGGTGCTGGCGGCCGGGCCGGGGGCGGTGCTGGCCGGGGTGTCCGCCGCCGCCGAAGCCGGGGTACGGGGGCTGCGACGCGAACCCCTGCACGTGCTGGTGCCGGCGGCCCGCCGTGCCGCGCGGACCACTCTGCGTCGACTTCCGATCGACATGCCCGCCGTCCTGGTCCACCGCACGACTGTCCTCCCCGAGGCTCATCTCCAACGGGCCCGCCCACCGCGCACCACGACGGCGCGGGCCCTTGTGGACGCGGCGGGCTGGGCGGCCGGGGTGGACGAGGCGCAGTCGGTGCTGGCCGCCGGTTGCCAGCAACGCCGGGTGCTGCCCGAGGAGTTGCGGGCGGTGCTCGACGTCCTCCCTCGGGCCCCCCGTCGGCGGCTGATCGGGCAAACCATCAGCGACATCGCGGGCGGTGCCCAGGCGCTCTCGGAGATCGACTTCCTGCGGCTGTGCCGCAGACATCGGCTGCCCGCCCCGGATCTGCAGGAACACCGGGTCGACGCGGCCGGTCGGAACCGCTGGCTGGACGCGTACTGGCGGGAGTGGCGGGTGCAGGTGGAGATCGACGGCGCGCACCACATGGATGCCAAGCAGTGGGCTGCCGACATGCGTCGGCAGAACGACGTCTGGACCAGCGGCGACCGGATTCTGCGCTTCCCGGCCTGGCTGGTCCGCGCTCCCCAGACGAGGTGGCCGACACCGTCCGCCGCGCCCTCGTCGCAGCCGGCTGGGCCCCCACCGTGCCCCTACGTCACCCGGCGCAGAAGTGAATCTTGGACACTTTCCGTCAGCCGATGACGGAAAGTGTCCAAGATCTGGAAGCTTCGACGGGTGGGTGCCCGTCACTCCTTCTCGATGGTGACCTTGCTGGGCTTGGCGCTGCGCTCGTCGGTGGTCGGCTTGGTGGGTCGCTTGCCGTTCTCACCGGTGCTAGTGATCTTGGTGGGTTTGGCGCCCCGACCACCCTCGCCCGGTACGGCGGCCACTGTCGGCTCCCCGTCCACCCCGGCGCTCGCCGTGCCACCATCCACAGTGGTCACAGGCTCGGCCACCGGCCGCGTCGTGGACTGCCCGGACTCGTCCGCGGCGGCGTTCACCGGCTGCCTGGTGTCGGCGGGCTCCGTCTTCAGCCCGGTGCCCGCGCCCGACCCGGTGCCCGCGCCCGACCCGGAGGCCGCGCCGGCGGTAACGCTCGCGCCGTCGTCCCCACCAACGGGTACGCCTTCGCTCGCGTTGGCGTTTCCGGTCGGCGCGGTCGGGCCGTCGATCGGACCGGCGACACTCTGCAACCGCAGCTCGGACATCTGACGCTGGAGCTCGTCGGACTCCTGCCGGGCCTTCCAGGTCTCCTGCCGCAGATCCGCCAACTGCTGCTGGGCCTGGGCGATCTCCAACATCACCTGGGCCAACTGCTGACGACCCGCCGCAGACTCCTGCTGGGTCGCCGCCAGGTGCTGCTGGGTGGTGGCCAGGTGCTGCTGCGTGGTGGCCGCGTACTCCTCGAACTGCCGCCGGGACGCAGCGACATGCTCGTCGGCCTTGCGGCGCTTGTCGCTGGCCTCGGCCTCGGCCCGGCTCAGCAGCTCGGCGGCCTCCGCCTCGGAGCGCTGGCGCAGCCCCGCCGCGTCCTGCTCGGCCGCCTGCCGGATACCGGCCGCGCCCTGCTCGATCTCGTTCTTGCGAGCCGTGTACTCGGTCTCCAGCTCGTTCTTCCGGGTGGAGTATTCGGTTTCCAGCTCGTCCCGGCGGGTGGTGAACCCGGTCTCCAGCTCCTGCTGACGGCTGGCGAGCCCGGTCTCCAGCTCCTGCTGGCGCGACGCGTGGTGCTTGTCCAACTCGTCGCGGCGCTTGGCGAACTCCTGCTCGGCCGCGGACCGTCGCTGCGCCAACTCCCGATCGGCCGCCTCCCGACGGGAGTTGACCTCCTGCTCCACCCCGGCCCGCCACGCGCCCAGCTCCTGCTGGGTCTGCGCGCGGGTGTGCTGCACGTACGCCTCGGTCTCGGTGCGCATTCGCTGTACGTACGCCTCGGTCTCGGCGCGGCTGCGCTTCGCCGATTCGGTGGCCTGCGTCGTCAGCCGCTCGGCCTCCTGCTGCGCTTTGGCGCGGGTGGCCCGACCGGCCATCGACGCGTCGTCGATGATCTGCTTGGCCTCCTGCTGCGCCTTGGCGTGGGTGGCCCGTCCCGCTTCGGTCGCGGTGTCGGTGAGCCGCTTGGCCTCCTGGAGCGCCTTGGCGTGCACCTCCTTGGCGGCGTCGCGCAGATCGCTGGCCTCCTGCCGGGCGTTGGCCAGCGTCTCGCGGGCCGTCTCGCGCAGCTTGGTGGCCTCCTGCTGGGCCCGAGTGTGGATCTCCTTGGCGGAGTCCCGCAGTTGGGTGGCCTCCTGCTGGGCCTTCGCCAGAGCGTCCTGGGCGGCCTTGCGCAACTGCGCCGACTCGTCCTTTGCCGACCGCAGGGCGGCGTCCGCCTCGGCGCGCTGTGCGGCGCTGTGCCGCTCCTCCTCCGCCCGTCGGGCGGCGAGGGCGAGTTCGAAGTCCTTCAGTGCCCGGTCGGCCTGCTCGCGGGCCTCCTCGATGATGTGCTCGGCAGCGGCCCTCCGGGCCTCGATCTCGCCGTTCGCATCGCCGAGGATCTCCTCCGCCTGCTCCTCGGCGAGAGCGAGGATCGACTCGACCCGTGGGCCGAGGTGCCGGAACGACGCCCGGTCGACCACGTTCATCTGCTTGCGCACCTGGGTCAGGTCGCGCTGGAGAACCTCGACCTGGCCGGCGAGCTTGTGGATCTGTGTGTACGCCTGTTCCCGTTCGGAGGCGAGGGTCGCGATCTCGTGCTCAGCACGTGCGACATAACGGTCGACCTGTTTCTTCTCGTACCCCCGCAGAGCGGACTCGAAGCTGGGCTCCGTCGTCACGTCCCCGCCGAGAGCGAACAGTTCCTCGCCGTGCGACATGCCCCCATCCTCACACGCAACGGGCCCTGCTGGGGCGATACGGACGGGCCATGTGGGAGCTACTTCACTCCGTCGCGGCCAGCGGATACCACGGGTGAGGAAACGCATACGGCGCGAGGCGACACCGGTTACCCGGTGTCACCTCGCGCCGTCGATGCCCCTACCTGACGCCTCGCGTCAGCCGGCGGTCTCCGCGGGCACCCGCTCCTGACCACCATCGGTCTTCTTTGCTGCTTCCGGCTTGGCAGCCGGAGCGGCCTGCGCCGGCATTCCCGGAACGATGCCGGCGAGACCGGAGAGCATCTGACCCAGCTGCGACGTGACAGCGTCCTTCTGCCGGGTGAGGTCCTCGACCTCGCGGCGGGCGGCCTGCGTGGTCAGCTCCGCCTCGGTGCGGGCCTCGGTGAGCAGGCGCTGCGACTCGGCCTTCGCCTCGTTGAGGGTCTTCTCCGAGTGGGCCTTGGCCTTGTCGACGGTCTCGGCCGCGTTGCGCTCCGACTCGACCCGCCGCGCCTCGGCGCGCTGCTCGATCTCCTTGGCCCGCTCCTGCGCGGCCCGGGCACGCTGCTCGGCCTCGCTGACCATCTTCTGGGTCTGCGCGACCTGGGCGGCGTGCCGCTCGGATTCCTCGCGCTCGGCCTTCTCCCGCCGCTCGGCCAACTGGAGCTCCAGGGCCTGCAGGTCCTTGTCGCGCTTGTCCCGCGCGTCGGTGAGCAGCTTGGTCGCCTCGGCGCGCTTCTCCTCAGCCTCGCGGGCGGCCTTCGCCCGCTGCTGGGTGATCTCCCGCTCGGCGGTGGCACGCAGGGTGGCGACCTCCCGCTCGACTGTCGACTTCAGCTCGGCCACCTCGTGCGCGGTGACCGTACGCAGCTGCTTGGTCTCCCGGTCGGCGTCGGCGCGCAGCGTGTCGGCCTCGCGGCGAGCCTGCACCCGGACCTCGGCGGCCTCGCGCTCGGCGGCCGTGCGCAGGTTGCCCGCCTCGCGCTCGGCGCTCGCCTTCATGGCGGCGGCCTCGGCGCGGGCCTTGTCGGTGATCTCGCGGGCCTCGAGGCGGGCGGCGGAGAGGATGCCCTCCGACTCGCGCTTGGCCTCGTTGCGGTGGTCGTTCGCCTGCTCCTCGGCGAGCCGCAGGATCTGCTCGACGCGCGTGCCGAGCCCGGAGAGGGTGGGTCGGCTGTTCTCTTCGAGCTGCTTGTTCGTGTCGGTGAGCTTCTGCTCCAGCGCACTCATGCGCTGCTCGGCCTGGCGGAGCCGACGCTGGGCGTCGTTCATCCGCTGCTCGGCCTCGGCACGGGCCTGCTCGGACTGGGTCAGCGCGGCGGTCATCCGGCCGAGGAAGTCGTCGACCTGATGGGTGTTGTATCCGCGCAGGCCAACGGTGAAATCTGGCTGCGAGTTCGCGTTATCGAAGAACGCGAGAGGGGAGGACTGCTGCTGGGGCATTGGGACATACTGGCAGACGCCCCAGGGTGCTTCGCAAGAGCGGTGCGAAGCTTTCGTGCCCTCTTTACATGGTCAACACTCGCGATCGGCGAGGTTGGACCAATCGGCGATCTTGGCAGGTCCCGGCCTGTCGGACGCCACGCAGCGTGACGCGGAAAAGGGCCCCGGGGTTACCCCGAGGCCCTTTGTTCGATCCGGGTGACTTATCCGCTAATGGGGGCGGAAGAACAATGAGCGATCAGCGCAATGGTCATCCGGCGTTCCACCGTCCGGCCGGGACCGCCCCGGCGCTCCGGATGCCGGGAGGTCAGTGACCCCGGAACCGGTTGATCGCGTCCTCGTGCCGGGCCCGCAACTCTCCGTCACGAACGCCCAGCCCGTCAGTGGGTGCGAGGCAGCGCACGCCCACCTTGCCCTGGTGGGCGTTGCGGTGCACCTCGTACGCGGCCTGGCCGGTCTGCTCCAGCGGATAGGTGCGGGACACCGTCGGGTGCACCTTGCCGAGCGCGACCAGGCGGTTGGCCTGCCACGCCTCGTGGTAGTTGGCGAAGTGGCTGCCCACGATCCGCTTGAGGTGCATCCACAGGTAGCGGTTGTCGTACTGGTGCAGGAAGCCGCTCGTGGAGGCGCAGGTGACGATGGTTCCACCGCGTCGGGCCACGTAGACGCTGGCGCCGAACGTCTCCCGGCCCGGGTGCTCGAACACGATGTCCGGGTCCTCGCCGCCGGTCAGCTCGCGAATCCGTTCGCCGAAGCGCCGCCACTCGTCCGGGTCCTGGGTCTCCTCGTCCTTCCAGAAGCGGAAGCCCTCCGCGGCCCGGTCGATGACCAGCTCCGCGCCCATCCGGCGGCACAGCTCGGCCTTCTCCGGCGAGGACACCACGCAGACCGGAATCGCGCCGCCGTTGAGCGCCATCTGGGTGGCGTACCCACCGAGGCCGCCGGAGGCGCCCCAGATCAGCACCACGTCACCCTGCTTCATGTTGGCGCCGTGGTGCGAGACGAGCTGCCGGTACGCGGTGGAGTTGACCAGCCCGGGACTGGCCGCCTCCTCCCAGCTCAGGTGTCGCGGCTTGGGCATCAGCTGGTTGGCCTTGACCACCGCCAGCTCGGCCAGCCCGCCGAAGTTGGTCTCGAACCCCCAGATCCGCTGCTGCGGGTCGAGCATCGTGTCGTCGTGCCCGGCCGCGTCCTCCAACTCGACCGAGAGGCAGTGCGCGACCACCTCGTCGCCGGCGGTCCAGCGGGTCACCCCGGGGCCGGTGCGCAGCACCACGCCCGCCGCGTCCGAGCCGACCACGTGGTACGGCAGGTCGTGCCGACGGGTCAGCTCGGAGACCCGGCCGTAGCGCTCCAGGAACTTGAAGGTGCTCACCGGCTCGAAGATGCTGGTCCACACCGTGTTGTAGTTGATCGCGCTGGCCATCACCGCTATCAGCGCCTCGCCCGGGGCCAGCTCCGGCGTCGGCACCTCCTGCACGTGCAGCGCCTTGCGCGGGTCCTTGTCCCGGGTGGCCATGCCGTCGAACATCCGGGACTCCTCGGCGCGGACCACCACGCCCCGGTAGCTCTCCGGTACGGGCAGCCCGGCGACGCCGGCGAGTTCGCGGTCCGGATCGTTCGATTCCTCCGCCGCCATGATCGCTTCGAGGATGTCCTGCACGGTGACCTCCGGTTCTTCCGCACCCGCACGGGCCCGGGTGCTGCCATCGTCGGCGCCGGTGGGCACGACCGCCATGTCGGCATTCGACACATCCGGCACCGGTCGCGCTCCTGTGGGGCCGGACGTTACTGAACGGTAGCTAGGCCGGGAAGTCCTCTGTGAAAAACTGCATCCGCCGATGCGTGAAGGTGTCCAGCCACCCCGCCAACCGCGCACTGACGTGCGCGCGCCTCGGCCTCCAACGCTCGCCACCCCTCGTTGATCAAGAGCTTTCGGTCATCTGCGCGGGGCGGAATGACGCAAACCTCTTGATCAACAGGGGTGGGGTGGGTCAGTGGGGAGTGGGGGCGGGTTGGACCAGTTCTACGAGGACGCCGCCAGCGTCCTTGGGGTGCACGAAGTTGATCCGGCTGTCGGCGGTGCCACGCCTCGGAGTCGCGTAGAGCAGGCGCATGCCACGCTCGCGTAGCGCCGCGCAGGCCGCGTCGATGTCCACGACCGTGTACGCGACCTGCTGCACGCCCGGCCCGTTGCGATCCAGGAACTTCGCGATAGTCGACTCCGGGGTGAGCGGGGCGAGCAACTGCACGCAGCCGCCCTTGGTGGTCGGTCCGACGGCCAGCATCGCTTCCCGGACGCCCTGCTCGGTGTTGGTCTCCACGTGCACGCAGCGCATCCCGAACGTCCGCTGGTAGAAGTCGATCGCGGCGTCCAGGTCGGCCACGGCGATCCCGACGTGGTCAATCTTGCGAAGCCCGATGTCTGTGACGTAGTCCGCACCGGGCTCGACGGGGGAGTTCTCTGCCATGGCGCTAGTCTGGCCGAACAATCGTTAAGGCGTACAGCTCGGCACCCCTTCGGAGGCAGGCATGGCTTCTGTGATCGTCAGCGGCGCGCGGACCCCGATGGGCCGGCTGCTGGGCAACCTCAAGGACCTCCCGGCCACGAAGCTCGGCGGGATCGCCATCAAGGCCGCGCTGGAGCGTGCCGGCGTCAGCCCCGACCAGGTCCAGTACGTGATCATGGGACAGGTGTTGCAGGCCGGCACCGGTCAGATCCCGGCGCGGCAGGCGGCGGTCGAGGCCGGTGTGCCGATGTCGGTGCCGGCGCTGACCATCAACAAGGTCTGTCTCTCCGGCCTGGACGCGATCGCCCTGGCCGACCAGCTGATCCGCGCCGGCGAGTTCGACATCGTGGTGGCCGGCGGCATGGAGTCGATGACCAACGCCCCGCACCTGCTGATGGGCCAGCGCACCGGCTACAAGTACGGCGACGTGGTGGTCAAGGACCACATGGCACACGACGGGCTCAGCGACGCCTGGGACTGCTGCTCGATGGGCGAGTCGACCGAGCGGCTCGGCGCCCGGCACGGCATCTCCCGCGCGGAGCAGGACGCCTTCGCCGCCGCCAGCCACCAGCGGGCCGCCGCCGCCCAGAAGAACGGTCACTTCGCCGACGAGATCGCCCCGGTGGTCATCCCGCAGCGCAAGGGCGACCCCCTGGTGATCACCGAGGACGAGGGCATCCGTCCGGACACCACAGCCGAGTCGCTGGCCAAGCTGCGCCCCGCCTTCGCCAAGGACGGCACCATCACCGCCGGCAGCTCGTCGCCGATCTCCGACGGAGCGGCCGCGGTGCTCGTGATGAGCAAGGCCAAGGCCAAGGAGCTGGGGCTGACCTGGCTGGCCGAGATCGGTGCGCACGGCAACGTGGCGGGCCCGGACAACTCCCTGCACTCGCAGCCGTCCAACGCGATCAACCACGCCCTGAAGAAGGGTGGCCTGAGCGTTGCGGACCTGGACCTCATCGAGATCAACGAGGCGTTCGCGCAGGTTGGTGTCCAGTCCACCCGCGACCTCGGCATCAGCCCGGACAAGGTCAACGTCAACGGCGGCGCGATCGCGCTGGGGCACCCGATCGGCATGTCCGGCGCGCGTCTCGTCCTCACCCTCGCCCTGGAGCTGAAGCGGCGCGGCGGTGGCACCGGCGCGGCCGCGCTGTGTGGCGGCGGTGGCCAGGGCGACGCGCTGATCATCCACGTGCCGGGCAAGGCCGAGACGGACCAGTGAGCGAGACTGAGCACGTCCCGGCGGCGGGCACCACGTCGGTGCGCCGCAGCCGGGACGTACCGCTGCTGGTCGAACGGGCCCGCACGGGCGACCCCCGGGCGGTGGCTCGCCTGATCACGTTGGTGGAGAACGGTGACGCGCTGTTGCCGGAGATCGCCGCGGCGCTGGCGCCGTACGCCGGGCAGGCCCAGGTGGTCGGGCTGACCGGTTCGCCAGGGGTGGGCAAGTCGACCACCACCAACGAGCTGGTCCGCGCGCTGCGGGCGCGCGGGCACCGGGTGGGCGTGCTGGCGGTCGACCCGTCCAGCCCGTTCACCGGCGGAGCGATCCTCGGTGACCGGGTGCGGATGCAGGACCACGCCACGGATCCGGGCGTCTACATCCGGTCGATGTCCAGCCGGGGGCACCTCGGCGGGCTGGCCGCGGCCACACCGCAGGCGGTTCGGGTGCTGGAGGGCGCCGGCTGCGACGTGGTGCTGGTGGAGACCGTCGGCGTCGGGCAGGCCGAGGTGGAGGTCGCCTCGCTCGCCGACACGACGCTGGTGCTGCTCGCACCCGGGATGGGCGACGCGATCCAGGCGGTCAAGGCCGGCATCCTGGAGATCGCCGACGTGTTCGTGGTCAACAAGGCGGACCGGGACGGCGTCGACGCCACCGTCCGGGACATCCAGGGCATGATCGCGCTCGGCGAGCGCGGGCCGGGGCAGTGGCGGCCCCAGGTGGTCCGGTCCGTCGCCGCGCGGGGCGAGGGTATCGACGACATCGCCGCCGCCATCGACAAGCACCGGGGCTGGCTGGTCGAGCACGGCGAGCTGCGCCGCCGCCAGGAGACGCGGGCCGCCGCCGAGATCGAGGCGATCGCGCTCGGCACCCTCCGCGCCCGGATCGGCTCACTTCGCGACGGTACGGAGTTGGCCACTCTCGCCACCAGGGTCGCCGCGGGCGCGACCGACCCGTACACGGCGGCGGACGAACTGCTCGCTCAGCTCTCCCGCTGACCCCGACGCCCCGCTGGCCGGCGCGTCCACCCTGGACGTGCCGTATCGGCGCGGTCCGACCTCTTTCGTGCGGCCGGTCGGAGCGTGGCTCCCGCCCACAAGCGAAGGTCGCTCTGGTTTTAGTAGGCTCGCGGCGCGTGGCCGGCAGCAAGCTGCCGCGAAACGGGCTGACGAGCCGGTCGGTCCACAGTGCACCGGGACCAGGGGAGATGTGATCATGACGGAAGCGGTGGAGAACGCCGGCGCAGCGCAGCCCGCGACGGGTGCGGCCCGGGGTGTCACGTCGGTTTCCGACGAGGTCGTGGAGAAGATCGCCGGAGCGGCCGCTCGCGCGGTGCCCGGTGTCGCCGATCTCGGCGGTGACGTGTCCCGCTTCTTCAACAGCGTCCTGGACAAGATCGGCCTGGACGAGGTGGGCGACGCCCGCCGGGGAGTCTCTGCCGACGTGAAGGGCAGCTCGGCCGTCATCAACGTGGTCCTGGTGATCGACGCCGGGCACGTCGTGGCGGACGTGACCGAGGCGGTGCGGGCCGCGGTGATCGAGGCGGTGGAGAAGTACGGCCTGAGCGTCACCCAGGTCAACGTCACGGTGGACGACATCGAGCTGAACCAGCCAGGCGCGGCAGCCGGAGCCTGAGGCGTAGCTGCCCAACAACCTGACGGCTTACTCGGTGGTGTGAGGAGCAGGGAGCGACTGTGGACCTGGAAGCAACACAGAGGCTGACCAGGGCGTCGGTGCCGGCTGGTGGGACGACGCAGGTCGCCGACGAGGTGATCGAGAAGATCGCTGTCGCGGCGGCCCGCGCGGTGCCCGGCGTGGCCGACCTGGGCGGGGACGTCGCCCGGTTCTTCAACGCGGTTCTCGACCGAGTCGGACTGGACCAGGTGGGTGACGCCCGGCGGGGTTGCTCGGCCCACGTCACCGAGGACGCCGCAGTGGTCAACCTGGTGTTGGTGATCCAGGCCGGTCGACAGGTGTCAGAGGTCACCGGTCAGGTGCGCGCTCGAGTGAGCGAGGCGGTCGAGGCGTTCGGGCTGCGGGTCGATGAGGTCAACATCCGGGTCGACGACATGGCGTTCGGCGAAACCCCCGCCACGCCTCCGGCCTGAGAGGTGCGCGGCGCGATCGACGCCGTGCCTGCTGTTACCCGCGGGTAGGGCGTGACTTAGCGATCGTTCAGGTAGGGGCCTTACACTCGACGTGCAGTCGAGGACCCGAGGAGGAGCCCTGCTCATGGACGCCGACGAGATCGACGCCGGACGGGCGCGCTGGCAGGCCCGGTACGACGCCGCGCGCAAGCGGGACGCGGACTTCACCACGCTCTCCGGCATGCCGGTGGAGCCGGTGTACGGCCCGCCGGAGGGCGCCACCTATCCGGGCTTCGAACGGATCGGATGGCCGGGCGAATATCCGTACACCCGGGGTTTGTATCCGACCGGCTACCGCGGTCGGACCTGGACCATTCGGCAGTTCGCCGGCTTCGGCAACGCCCAGCAGACGAACGAGCGCTACAAGATGATCCTCGGCGCCGGCGGCGGCGGGCTCTCGGTGGCGTTCGACATGCCGACGTTGATGGGCCGCGACTCGGACGACCCCCAGGCGCTCGGCGAGGTCGGCCACTGCGGCGTCGCCATCGACACCGCCACGGACATGCAGGCGCTCTTCGACGGCATCGACCTGGCCGGCGTCACCACCTCGATGACCATCTCCGGCCCGGCCGTGCCGGTGTTCTGCATGTACCTGGTCGCCGCCGAGCGGCAGGGCGCCGACCTGTCCAAGCTGGACGGCACCCTGCAGACCGACATCTTCAAGGAGTACATCGCGCAGAAGGAGTGGCTCTTCGACCCGGAGCCGCACCTGCGCCTGATCGGCGACCTGATGGAATACTGCGCCGCCGAGATCCCGCGCTACAAGCCGCTGTCGGTCTCCGGCTACCACATCCGCGAGGCCGGCTCGACTGCGGCGCAGGAGCTGGCGTACACCCTGGCGGACGGCTTCGGCTACGTCGAGCTGGGTCTCTCGCGTGGGCTGGACGTGAACGTCTTCGCGCCGGGGCTGAGCTTCTTCTTCGACTCGCACCTCGACTTCTTCGAGGAGATCGCCAAGTTCCGCGCCGCCCGCCGGATCTGGGCCCGCTGGCTGCGTGACGTCTACGGCGCGACCAGCGAGAAGGCTCTGTGGCTGCGGTTCCACACGCAGACCGCCGGGGTGTCGCTGACCGCGCAGCAGCCGGTCAACAACGTCGTACGGACCGCCGTCGAGGCTCTCGCGGCGGTGCTCGGCGGCACGAACTCGCTGCACACCAACGCGCTGGACGAGACCCTGGCGCTGCCCACCGACGAGTCGGCCGAGATCGCCCTGCGTACCCAGCAGGTGTTGATGGAGGAGACCGGTGTGGTCAACGTTGCCGACCCGCTCGGCGGCTCCTGGTACGTCGAGGCGCTGACCGACAAGATCGAGGCCGAGGCGGAGGAGATCTTCGCCCGGATCCGGCAGCTCGGCGGAGACGGGCCGCACCAGATCGGCCCGATGACCTCGGGCATCCTGCGCGGCATCGAGGACGGCTGGTTCACCGGGCACATCGCCGAATCGGCCTTCGTCTACCAGCAGGCCCTCGAAAAGGGCGACAAGAAGATCGTCGGGGTCAACTGCCACACCGGCACGGTCGCCAAGGAGCTGGAGATCCTGCGCATCTCGCACGAGGTGGAGCTGGAGCAGCGCCGGGTGCTCGCCGAGCGCAAGAGCGGGCGGGACGAGGAGGCGGTGCGCGCCGCTGTGACCCGGATGATCGCGGCGAGCCGTACCGACGAGAACATGATCCCCGCCATGCTCGACGCGGTGCGTGCCGAGGCCACGTTGGGCGAGATCTGCGACGCCCTGCGAGCCGAGTGGGGCACCTACCGGGAACCCGCCCGCTTCTAACCCCAGCCCTGAACCCCCACTCCCGTCGATCTTGCAGTTTCTGCGATGCCATAAGGCATGAATGCGGCATAGCGGCGACAGAAAGTGCAAGATCGCGGGGGTGGGGCGTGGGGCGTGAGAGTTGCAACGTCGGGGTTGCGGGTGAGCTGAGAATCCGGGCTCACGTGCGAGACTAGGTAACCATGAGCGACCCACGGATCACCTCGTCGATCTTCACCCGCGGCGCGGTTGACCTCAGCACGCTGCGTGGCCCCGCACCAGCAAGTACCCGCCCCGGCACGCCCCCGCAGGGCGGCCCGTCCAACGGCGCCCCCGGCGCGCCCACCGCCGGCGGTGACACCGCCATCGTGGACGTCACCGAGGCGACAATCCAGTCCGACGTGCTCGAACGCTCGATGGCCACGCCCGTCGTCGTGTTCTTCGGCGCGGCCGGCTTCCCGGAGAGCGACGAGTTCGCCCCGGTCCTGGAGCGGCTGAACGCCGAGGGCGGCGGCACCTGGGTGCTGGCCCGGGTCGACGTGCAGGAAAATCCCCGAATCGCCCAGATGTTCCGGGTGCAGGGCATCCCCATGGTCTACGCGGTCGTCGGCGGCCAGCCGGTCGACGCCTTCTCCGGAGTCGTTCCCGAGGCTCAGCTGCGGCAGTGGATCCAGGCAGTGCTCAAGGCCGGCGGCGTGGCAGTCGCCGAGCCGGAGGACCCCCGCCTCGACGAGGCGGACGACGCGCTGATGAGCGGCGATCTGGACGCCGCCGAGCAGGCGTACCGGAAGATCCTCGCCGACGCCCCGGCGGACGCCGCGGCCACGGCGGGGCTGGCCCAGGTCGGAGTGGCCCGCCGGGCGGCCGGCGCCGACCCGTCCGCCGCGCTGGCCGCCGCCGAGAGCGCCCCCGACGACGTCGCCGCCCAGCTGCTGGCGGCCGACATCGAGGTGCTCAGCGGCCTGGCCGAGCAGGCGTACGCCCGGCTCGTCGGTCTGGTCCGGCGCACCGCCGGTGAGGACCGTGAGACGGTTCGCCAGCACCTGGTCTCGCTCTTCTCCATTGCCGGCCCGGACGATCCGGCGGTCGCCTCGGCGCGTCGGGCTCTGGCCAGCGCCCTGTTCTGAGTTCGTAGCACGCCAGCGCGGGCCGGCGTTCCGGCCGGCCCGCCCGACCACCGAGGACGGGAGCTCACGATGCGCCGGATCGCCGTCCTCGACGCGCCGACAAATCTCGGTCTACGGCCGCCGACGCCCACGTCGGTCCCGGGTTGCGCCAAGGCGCCCGGGGCGCTGCGCGACCACGACCTGCTGGCCCGGCTCCGCGCCCGCGACGCCGGCTGCGTCACCCCCGCCCGGTACGACCCGGGCGACTGGCGGCCCGGCGACGGGGTGTGCCACGCCCGGGAGATCGCCGACTACTCGTTGGCCCTCGCCGAGCGCATCGGCTCGATCATCGACAGGGGCGAGTTCCCGGTGGTGCTCGGCGGCGACTGCTCGGTGCTCCTCGGCTCGGCCCTGGCCATGCACCGCCTCGGCGAGGCCGTCGGCGGGCGGATCGGGCTGGTCTTCGTCGACGGGCACTCCGACTTCCGGCACCCCGGCAACGCCTCCTACGTCGGGGCCGCAGCCGGTGAGGACCTGGCTCTGGTCACCGGGCGAGGGCAGGCCGACCTGGCCGCGCTGGAGGGCCGCCGGCCCTACTTCCGTGACATCGACGTGGTGGTGCTCGGCATCCGGGCCCAGGACGAATACCGGCTCGACCTCCAGGCCGCCGGGATCACCACCCGACCGGTGCCGGCGCTGCGCGCCGAAGGCGCCGCCCGGACGGCCCAGTGGGCGCACGAGCAACTCGCCGACTGCGCGGGCTACTGGGTGCACATCGACGTGGACGTGCTCGACCCGGCGGTGATGCCCGCCGTGGACGCCCCCGACCCGGGTGGAATCGCCTTCGCCGAGTTGGAGATCCTGCTCGCCGGCCTGGTCGACACCCCGCACTGCCTCGGCGTGGAGCTGACCGTCTTCGACCCCGACTACGACCCGGACGGCTCGTACGCGGCCGAGATCGTCAACACAGTGGTCGCCGGTCTGGCGCCGGTGACCGCCCCGGAGGCAGTGCCGCCCCGACTGCTGGCGGCACGGCCGACGCCCTCCCCGCGGCGCAGCAACGGCCGGACCTCGACCGCCACCACCGATCGCTCCGACCGTGCCGAGCGGCTCGACCGTGCCGAGCGTCCCAACCGGGCCGAGCGGCTCGACGGGCTGGTTGTGCTTGACGGGCACGACGGCGTTGAGCGGGTTGCGAGGCATGAATTCCCCGCTGACATCGACCCTGCGGACATCGACCACGCCGATAGCGGGCCTGCTGCGCTCGGGTCCGCCGATGACGGCCCTGCCGACGTCGGTGTCCCCGGCGTCGGTCCGTCGGTGAGCGCGGTGCCGTACGACGTCCCTGTCGAGGGGGAGTCACCCGGCACTGGCGGGCGGGCCCACTCCGAGCCGTCGGGCGTCGCGGCCAGCATCGCGTCCCTGGTCGAGCGCGAACCGGTCGGCCCGCCGGCGTCGGCCGGTCCAGGTCTTCTCCGACGCACCACCCCGTCGACCCAGAACACGCCAGAGAGGCACGAGGCCGACACCGCCTGACCCGGCCCTCGGCCGCAGGGCCTTGATCGACTCGGTTCAGGGAATCCGGGGTGTCCGAGTGGCTCGGACACCGCAGTTTCAGCGAAACCGAGTGGATCAAGGCCAGGCGCCGGGAGCCCGGCGGACCCCCAGGTGTGGGGTCAGGTGGTGGGGAGAGCGCGGAGGAAACGCTCGGCCATGGGGACGGCCGAGGCGGTGCTGGCCCCGCCCTTCTCCACGAAGACGGCGAACGCCACGTCGCCCCGCCAGCCGACGAACCAGGCGTGGGTGTGCGCCGGGTTGTCGTCGTACTCGGCGGTGCCGGTCTTGCCGTAGACCTCGCCCGGCACGTCCTTGAGCGCGCTGCCGGTGCCGGCGGTGACCACCTCGCGCATCATCGTGCGCAGCGCCGCGACCGACTCCGGCTTGAGCTGCTCGCCCGCCGGGGCCGGCTTGGCCGGTGCCGGGTCGATCAGCAGCTTCGGCTGTTCGAAGCGGCCGCGGGCGACGGCGGCGGTGGCGCCGGCCATGGCGAGTGGGCTGACCAACGTGGTGCCCTGCCCGAACGACGCGGCGGCCTGCTCGGCGAGGCTGCCGCCCGTCGAGACCTTGCCGGTGAAGGCGTCCGTGCCGAGGTCCCACTGACCCTCCAGGCCCAGCGAACGACCGGCGGCGGCCAGCCCGTCGCCGCCGAGCTTCGGGGCCAGCGCGGCGAACGCCGTGTTGCAGGACTTGGCGAAGTCGGTGCGGAACGGCACCGAGCCGAGCTCGAAGTTGTCCGAGTTCTTGAAGGACCTGCCGTCCACGGTGAAGGTCTTCTTGCAGTCCACCGGCCCGTCCAGCGTGACCGCGCCCCGGTCCAGTAGGCCCAGCGTGCTGACCATCTTGAAAGTGGAGCCGGGAGGCACCTGGGCGTCGAAGGCCAGGTTCTGCCCGGCCGGACCGGGGCCGTTCGCGGCGGCGAGCACGGCGCCGTCGCTGATCCGGAGCGCCACCAGGGCGGAGCGGCGGGGCTCGGCGCGCAGTGCCCCGTCGGCCGCGTTCTGGACGGCGACGTCCAGCGTGGTCTTCAGCGCCTGCCCGGGCTGCGGCTCCCGGCGGAACAGCTCGGCGCCGGTGGGTTCGAGTTTGCCGCCCTCGGCCGGACGCTCGACCACCACGGTCAGCCCGGGGCCGCCGCGCAGTCGCTCGTCGTAGCGGCCCTGTAGACCGCCGTGCCCGACCAGGTCGCCGACGACGTACCGGTCAGGATGCGCGGCGAGGTCATCGGCCTGCGCCGGGTCGACGGTGCCGAGCAGCGCACGGGCGAACTCGCGGGTGGGCGCCAGGTCGAGCTTGTCAGTGACGAACTTCGTGCCGGGCAGGTCGTAGATCCGGGGCTTGATCTGCCGGTACGCCTCCTCGCGCAGCGACACCACCTCGACGAAGGCACCCGGCTCGGCCTTGGCCACCCTCTCGGGCAGATCGGCCAGGTCGACGCCGGGAACCAGAGCCGGGCGAATGGCCTTGAACGCCGCGTCGAGGTCCTTGACGAGCTTTTTCAGGTCGGCGACCCCGTTGGGCTGCACACCCACCCGAACCACGGTGCGCGGGGTCACGAGTGGCTTCCCGGCGTTGTCCAGCACGGCGGCGCGGGCACCGGCGTCGCGACGCAGCGCCAACCGGTCACCCTTGGTGAGCTGCTCGTGCACTACCGTCGGCTCCCAGATCACCTGCCACTGGTCGTCGTCGCCGTGGGCGAGCCGGACCTCCCGGTCGTACGCCCAGCGGGTCTGACCGGGCAGGGCCCACTCCACCTGGACGGTGGTGGTCGCGATGTCCTTCGTGATCTTCGGCTCGCCGCGACGCGTCAGCGTGGGCGGGGTGGCCGCCAGCTCACCGGAGAGCTCCTTGATCTCACGTGCGACGTCCGCCGACGGCAGTTTCGAGCCGAGCGGGTCGATCAGACCGACCGCCTGGAGGTCACCGCTGCGCCAGCCCGCGAGGAAGGCGTCCACGGTGCGTTGCGGCCCGTCGTCACCGGAACAACCGACGAGGACACCCGCCGCGAGCAGCGCCGTGGTGACGCCGGCGGCGAGCCGGCGGGCGGGGTTCGGCCGGTGGGGCCGGGGGTACGACAAGGGCATGAAGCTGGTCCTTCCGATCTCGGACTGCCCTCGCACGGTAGTACGGGAACGCCGTCCCCAACGTCCCGCAGGTGCTCGGCCGCGCTCAAAGACGAGCCCTACCCGTGTGATGAACATCGCGTGGCGGGGTATCCCGCAGCCGGCCAACCTCGGACCCGCAACGGGTGAAAGGACAAAGTCCCGATCCGGACGTCTGGCCAGTGGTCCGCCGACGAAGGCGCACAACGGCAGGGCCTAGGCTGGGCGGCAGAGTGACCCACAACGCGGTGGGTCGAGGGGAGTGGCACCGATGGACCGGCGTCCGGCGATCAAACCGGAACCCGACCTCCGGCAGGATGACTCCGGCCGGGACGATGACAGCTTCGATTCGGCGACCGACGGGGACGGCTACGGCCGACTCGACACGGGAGTCACCGGGCTGACCGGGTCGAGCATCGACACCATCTACGATCTGGGTCTGCCAGCCGAGGCGCTGGCCGACGACGTGGAGGACGCCGAGCTCGACGAACCCGTTCCCAACGCGGAGCGCCTGGTGGCCCAGGCCGTCGCGCTCGCCGGGGACGACCACGACGCGGCGACACTTGTCGGCCGTTTCTGGCGGTTCGCCCCGGACGAGGAGCTGGTCGGCTTCACGGCGGAAGAGATGCTCGACGCGGCCCGGGCGCACCGGGATCTCGCCCAGCAGCGGGTGCCGGGCGAGTTGAAGCTGCGGATCCACGAACCGCACGCCGACCAGCACCACACGGTCGTCGAGATCGTCACCGACGACATGCCGTTCCTGGTCGACTCGGTGACGGCGTTGCTCAACTCGTACCACCTCGACGTGCACCTGCTGGTGCACCCGTTGGTGGTGGTGCGGCGGGAGCCGCTGGGCCGGCTCACCGAGGTCTCCGCGGATGTGGAACCGGACGACGCGATCGCCGGCGACATCATCGAGAGCTGGATGCGGATCGAGATCGACCCGGTCCGGGACGCGGCCGAACGGGACCGGTTGCGCCGCGAGTTGCAGCGGGTGCTCACCGACGTGCGGGAGGCGGTCGAGGACTGGCCGAAGATGCGTCAGCGTGCCCTCGCACTCGCCGACGAGTTGGCGTCCGCCCGTACCTCCGACAACCGCCCACCGGTACCGGAGAAGGACATCACCGACTCGGTGGAGCTGTTGCGGTGGCTCGCCCAGGACCACTTCACCTTCCTCGGCTACCGCGAGTACCGGTTGGTGGACGCCGACGGCGGCGACGCCGCCGACCCGGTCGACGGCAAGGCGTTGGAGGCGGTGCTCGGCACCGGTCTGGGCATCCTGCGCTCCGATTCACCGGATGCGCGGTCGCTGTCCTCGATGACGCCCGAGGCGCACGAGAAGGTGCTGGAGAAGCGCCTTTTGATCATCACCAAGGCGAACTCCCGGGCCACCGTGCACCGCTCGGCGTACCTGGACTACATCGGCTTCAAGATCTTCAACTCCGCCGGTGACGTGATCGGTGAGCGGCGCTTCCTGGGGCTGTTCTCGACGGCCGCCTACCGGACCAGCGTCCGCGAGCTGCCTGTGGTACGCCGCAAGGTGGCCGAGGTGCTGGACCGCTCAGGTCTGAGCCAGCGCAGCCACTCGGGCAAGGATCTGATCCAGATCCTGGAGACCTACCCGCGCGACGAGCTGTTCCAGATCAAGACCGACGACCTGTACCACGCGGTGGTCGGCGTGCTGCGGATGGCCGGCCGCCGGCAACTGCGGGTGTTCCTGCGTCGGGACGCGTACGGGCGGTTCATCTCCTGCCTGATCTACCTTCCCCGGGACCGGTTCACCACCCAGAACCGGCTGCGCATGCAGGACATCCTGCTGCGTGAGCTGAACGGTGTCGGGGTGGACTACACAACCCGGGTCACCGAGTCGATGCTGGCTCGGGTGCACTTCATCGTCCGTACCGACCCGACGCGGCCACCCGGCGACATCGACGCCGACCTGCTCGCCGAGGAGTTGGCCGACGCCACCCGACTGTGGGACGACGACTACCGATTGGTGCTGGAGCGCAAGCTCGGCGACGAGCAGGCCAAGCACCTGTTCACCCGGTACGCCGACGCCTTCCCGGAGGGCTACAAGGACGGGCACACGCCGTACGAGGCGATGAAGGACCTGGCGAAGCTGGAGCTGCTGGAGGAGCCCGGCCAGCTGGAGATGCACCTGTTCCGCAAGCAGTTGGCGCCGCGGCCGGGCACCCGGGTGCCGGGAGCCGACCTGGCCGAGGCGATGGACGTCCGGTTCAAGGTCTACCGGTACGGCGAGCCGATGATGCTCTCCGCCGTGCTGCCGGTCCTGCACTCGCTCGGCGTACGGGTGGTCGACGAGCACCCGTACGAGGTGGACCGGATCGACGGTCGGGTCTACCTGTACGACTTCGGCCTCATGCTGCCCGAGGGGCATCACGAGCTGGCCGAGGTGCGCCCGCACGTGGAGAACGCCTTCGCGGCCGCCTGGCGCGGCGAGGCCGAGGTGGACCGGTTCAACGAGCTGGTGCTGCGCGGCGGGCTGACCTGGCGGCAGGTGGTGGTGCTGCGGGCGTACGCGAAGTACCTGCGGCAGGCCGGCACGGTCTTCTCGCAGGACTACATGGAGCAGACCTTCATCGCGTACCCGAAGATCGCCGCGTTGCTGGTGGAGCTCTTCGAGACCCGGTTCGCGCCCGGCGAGTTGAGCGCCGAGCAGCGCCAGCAGCGCAGCGGTGAGCTGGTGGAGACGATCCGGGGCGCGCTGGACGACGTGGCGAGCCTGGACCAGGACCGGATCCTGCGCTCGTACCTGACGCTGATCGAGGCGACCCTGCGGACCAGCTTCTACCAGAAGCGCGCCGACGGGCGGCCGAAGGCGTACGTGGCGTTCAAGCTCGACCCGCAGGCCATTCCGGACCTGCCCGCGCCGCGACCGAAGTTCGAGATCTTCGTCTACTCGCCGCGGTTCGAGGGTGTGCACCTGCGGTTCGGGCCGGTGGCCCGGGGCGGGTTGCGGTGGTCCGACCGTCGGGAGGACTTCCGGACCGAGGTGCTGGGCCTGGTCAAGGCGCAGATGGTGAAGAACACCGTGATCGTGCCGGTCGGCGCCAAGGGCGGCTTCGTGTTGAAGCAGAAGCCGGGCGACCGGGACGAGGCGGTCGCCTGCTACCAGGAGTTCGTCGGCGCGATGCTGGACGTCACCGACAACATCGTCAGCGGGCAGATCGTGCCGCCCGAGGACGTGGTCCGGCACGACAGCGACGATCCGTACCTGGTCGTGGCGGCCGACAAGGGCACCGCGACGTTCTCCGACATCGCCAACGAGATCTCCAAGGCCCACAACTTCTGGATGGGCGACGCGTTCGCGTCCGGCGGATCCGCCGGCTACGACCACAAGAAGATGGGCATCACCGCCCGGGGCGCCTGGGAGTCGGTCAAGCGGCACTTCCGTGAGCTGGGTCTGGACACCCAGGCCCAGGACTTCACTGTGGTCGGCGTCGGCGACATGTCCGGCGACGTGTTCGGAAACGGGATGCTGCTCTCCGAGCACATCCGGCTGGTGGCCGCCTTCGACCACCGGCACATCTTCCTCGACCCGGAGCCGGACGCCGCCACCTCGTACACGGAGCGTCGACGGCTGTTCGACCTGCCCCGCTCCTCCTGGGAGGACTACAACCCGGAGCTGATCTCGGCAGGTGGCGGCATCTTCCCGCGTACCGCGAAGTCCATCCCGATCACGCCGCAGGTCCGGGCGGCGATCGGCCTGGACGACGACGTCACGCAGCTGTCGCCGCAGGACCTGATGAAGGCGATCGTCACCGCTCCGGTGGACCTGTTCTGGAACGGCGGCATCGGCACCTACGTCAAGGCCTCCACCCAGACCAACGCCGAGGTGGGCGACAAGTCCAACGACGCGATCCGGGTGGACGGGCGGAGCCTGCGCTGCCGGGTGGCGGGCGAGGGCGGCAACCTGGGCTGGACCCAGCTCGGCCGGATCGAGTACGCGTTGACCGGTGGCCGGATCTACACGGACTTCATCGACAACGCGGCCGGGGTGGACACTTCCGACCACGAGGTGAACATCAAGATCCTGCTCAACACGGCGGTGGCCGATGGTGAGCTGACCATGGCCGACCGGGACGAGTTGCTGGCCGGGATGACCGACGAGGTCGCGGAGCTGGTGCTGCGCGACAACTACGACCAGGCTCGGGCGATCAACAACGCCCAGGCCCAGGCCGCCTCGCTGCTCCCGGTGCACCGTCGGATGATCAACGAGCTGGAGCGTTCGGGCGGATTGGACCGCGCGTTGGAGGCGCTGCCGCCGGACGAGGAACTGGCGGTCCGCAGCGAGTCCGGGCTGACCGCGCCGGAGTTCGCCGTGCTGCTCGCGTACGTGAAGATCGTCCTTGAGCGGGAGATCCTCACCGACGGGTTGGCCGACGAGGAGTGGACGACCGACGTCCTGGTCAACTACTTCCCGACGCCGATGCGCGAGCGGTTCGCCGACCGGATGGGCCGGCACCGGCTGCGCCGGGACATCGTCACCACGGTGCTGGTCAACGAGGCGATCAACCGGGGCGGCATCTCGTTCATCTTCCGGGTGGTCGAGGAGACGGCGGCCAGCGCGGCCGACGTGATCCGGGCGTACGTGGTGGTCAGCGAGGTGTTCGGCCTACGCGACCTGTGGGACGAGGTCGAGGCGCTGGACAACAAGGTGGCGCCGGAGCTACAGACCAGCGTCTACCTGGACACCCGTCGACTGCTCGACCGCGCGGTGCGGTGGTTGGTCTCCAACCGGCGCTCGCCGATCGACGTACCGGCCGAGATCGCCCGGCTGCGCGACGGGGTCACCCGGCTGCTGCCGGGGCTGGAAGAACTGTTCTACGGCAACGAGCGCCAGGGCATCGCCGCGCACATGGACTCGATGACCGAGCGTGGGCTACCCCGCGAGCTGGCGGAGCGGGCCACCCGGTTGATGTACAGCTTCGGTCTGATGGACGTGGTGGAGACCGCGAACGCCAGTGGGCGGGACGTCAGCGAGGTGGCCTCGGTCTACTTCGTGCTGTCCGACCTGTTCCGGGTGGACTCGCTGCTGTCGAAGATCTCCCTGTTGCCGCGGGAGGACCGCTGGCAGACCCTTGCGCGGATGGCGCTGCGGTACGACCTGTACGCCGCGCTCGCCGCGCTCACCGCGGAGGTGCTCGACTCCACCCCGGGCGACCTGCCGCCGCACGAGCGGGTGCAGCAGTGGGAGCAGTCGAACGCCACCTCCATCCACCGCGCCCGACGGGCGATGGGTGAGTTCGACGAGTCGCGGGCGGATCTCGCCGCCCTGTCGGTGCTGCTGCGCCAGATCCGCACCCTGGTGCGGACCTCCGCGGCAGCCTGAGTCAGGTACGCCGGACGCGGTCCGGCCGGTCGGGTCACCCCGACCGGCCGGACCGCGTTCGTTCGTCGTCGGTCAGGCCGCCAGGGTGGCGAAGACGACGATGTTGTCCGGGTAGCTCTTCGCGGCCTGATCGAACTGGCCGCCGCAGGTGACCACCCGCAGGCCGGGCCGGTCACTCGGTCCGTAGACCAACTCGGTGGGGAAGGCCGTCTTCGGGTACGACTTCACCGAGTCGACAGTGAAGGTGGCCGGCACCCCGTCGGCGCGGCGCACTGTGACGGTGTCGCCGGGGGTCAGAGCGCCGAGGTCGAAGAAGACGGCCGGGCCCAGCACCGCCGAGTCCACGTGCCCGACGATGACCGCGTTACCCGTCTCGCCCGGGCTCGCACCGGGCTCGTACCACCCGGCCTGGTCGGCCTTGTCCAGCGGAGGGACCTGGACGGTGCCGTCCGGGTTGGTGCCCAACGACATGATCGTCGCGTTGACGCCGATCCGGGGGATCTCGATGCTCGTCGGTGCCGACCGGGCCAACCCGACCGCCGACTGACCGACCGGCTGCCCGTCGACCGGCTGCCCGTCGACCGGAGGGGCATCGTCGGCGGTGCTCGCCGGCGCGGTCGGCTCGGGGCCCGCCTGGGCCAGCGGCTGTGGCGGCCGGGGAGTGGGCGTGGTCTTCAGGGAAGCGCCGATCATGCCGGCGCCGATCATGGCCATGGTGACGACGACGGCCGTGCCGGCGGCACGCCACGGTCTCCCGCGGCGGCCGCCGGCCGGTGTCGTCGTCACGTCAGACGAGCGAACCATCGGTCCGCCGACGACGCATCAACACGATCCCGCCCAGCGCGGCAGCGCCGAGCACGCCCGCCCCGCCGGTGGCCAGGCCGCGGTCGGTGCCGGTGCTGGCGCCACCGTCACCACCGTCGACGCCGCCGTGCGGCAGCACGACGAGCTCGCCCTCGCCGCAGGAGCCCTTGAGCTCGTAGCGACCCGGCTTGGCGTCCTTGTCCACCTTGGCTTCGCCGTAGTAGACGAACTCGCGCTCCTTGTCCCAGTCACGCTCGTCCGAGCCGCGCTCGTCCTTGCCGTAACCGCCACGCTCGTCCGAGCCGCGCTCGTCCTTGCCGTAACCGCCACGCTCGTCGGAGCCGTGCTCGTCCTTGTTCTCCCAGCCCTTGTCCGAGCCGTATTCGGAGCCGTGCTCGTCCTTGTTCTCCCAGCCCTTGTCCGAGCCGTACTCGGAGCCGTGCTCGTCCTTGTTCTCCCAGCCCTTGTCCGAGCCGTATTC
>NZ_JBEZEX010000003.1:204081-362768 GCF_040649115.1 Micromonospora sp. NPDC049049
CGTACTCGGAGCCGTGCTCGTCCTTGTTCTCCCAGCCCTTGTCCGAGCCGTACTCGGAGCCGTGCTCGTCCTTGTTCTCCCAGCCCTTGTCCGAGCCGTATTCCGAGCCGTGCTCGTCCTTGGACTCCCAGTCCTTCTTGTCTTCGTCCTTGGAGTCCCAGTCCTTCTTGTCACGGCCTTCTTCGGCGTCCTGGCCGTGCTCCTCGCCCTTCCAGTCCTTGCTGCCCTCGTCGCCGTAGGCGTCGGCGGCAGCGCCGCCACCCTGGCCACCCTTGCCGTTCTCGTCCTTGCCCTTGTCGTCCTTGCCCTTGTCGTCCTTGCCGTGCTCGTCCTTGCCGCTGTCGTCCTTGCCTTCGTGGTCCTTGCCCTTGTCGTCCTTGCCGTTCTCGTCCTTGCCGTGTTCGTCCTTGCCCTTGTCGTGGTCGGAGGAGTCCTCCTCCTCACGCCACTCGCGGTCCTCGCCCCGGTCTTCATCCGCCGGCTTGAGCTTGACCTTGCCGGTGACCTTGGACCACACGTACGCGTGCTCCTGCCGATCCGGGCAGATCTCGAGGAGCTTGACCTCGTCGCCAGCCTTGACGACGTGCGGCTTGGCGTAGACCTTGCCGTCGTCGTGGCCGTCGGCGAACGCGATCCCCGGTGCGAACACCAGGAGCGACGCGCCGCCGAGCGCGGCGCCCGCAACGACTTTCCCGAGCATCTTCTTAGCCATGACCTGCGTCACTCCATCCCTGTTGTCCTGAGCTCGGCGACAACCGAGCTAAGACCGACGTTAGACCGTTTCATGACTTATGAAGTGAAAGATTCGCGTTTTACCTTTGATCCAAGTAAGAGGTGAAGGGGTGGTACGCGGCTTTCGACGCGCTGAGTGTCGTGTCAGGTATCCCGGGGCCTCTGGGTGTGCCGCGGTGTTGCGCGCTCCCCGTTCCTGGCCTGCCCCGGCATCCGATAGCTGCGGCTCCGGGCGGCGCGTGCCGGTCCGGCGTGCTCGGAGGTATCGTCCGAAGCGGCTCCGGCAACGCATCGAGCCATTGCCATGGAAGCGCTCCCATGCAAGAATCGGCGAACGCGGTTCTGAGAGCCACACCGTGCAGGCAGGGAGTCGAGGGCACCCGGTTTCACCGGGCGACGCACCCGCCGCCGATCGACCGGCCGACGCATCGGTCGGGCACCACCACCACTATCGCCCGTCCGGGTCGGGCGCCCCCAAAGAATCCCGTGGCGCCGACGGCCGTCCGTGCAGGACGCCCATCGGGCCGTCCCGCCGGGCCGTACGTGGGCCCGGTCTCGCCCAAGGAGATCAGTGGCATGAATGTGTGGAGAAGGTTAACCGGCCCACGCCGGGCCCTCGCGCTCGCCGGCGCGGGTGCCCTGGTCGCCGGTGGGCTCGTAACGATTCCGGGTACCGCGGCGCAGGCCGCGACGCAGTGCGACATCGCGTACACGAGTAACGACTGGCAGGGCGGCTTCACCGCGAACATCACCATCAAGAACGTCGGCGACCCGCTGAACGGCTGGACGCTCGGCTGGACCTTCCCCAACTCCAGCCAGCGGGTTCAGCAGGGCTGGTCGGCCACGTACACCCAGTCCGGCAGCCAGGTCACCGCCCGGAGCATGTCCTACAACGGCACCCTGGCCACCGGCGCGTCGACGAGCATCGGCTTCAACGGCGCGTGGAGCGGCAGCAACCCGAAGCCGACCTCGTTCACCCTGAACGGCGTGGTCTGCAACGGTGGCACCACCCCGCCGACGACGCCCCCGCCGACCACGCCCCCGCCGACGGACCCGCCGCCCACCACGCCGCCGCCTACCGACCCGCCGCCCACCACCAACCCGCCGCCCGGCACCAAGGTCGACAACCCGTACGTCGGGGTCCGCGGCTACGTGAACCCGGAGTGGAAGGCCAAGGCGGACGCCGAGGCCGGCGGAAGCCGGGTTTCCAACAACCCCACCGCCGTCTGGCTGGACCGGATCGCCGCGATCAACGGCACGCCGAACAGCAGCTCCAACGGGGCCTTCGGGGTGAAGGAGCACCTGGACGAGGCGCTGCGCCAAGGTGCCGGCTACATCCAGTTCGTGATCTACAACCTGCCCGGCCGGGACTGCTCCGCGCTCGCCTCGAACGGTGAGCTGGGCCCGAACGAGCTGCCGAGGTACAAGGCCGAGTACATCGACCCGATTGCCGCGATCCAGGGTCAGTCGAAGTACAGCAGCCTGCGGATCATCAACATCATCGAGATCGACTCGCTGCCGAACCTGGTGACCAACACCTCCGGCCAGCCTGGCGGCACGGTCATGTGCGACACGGTCAAGGCAAACGGCGCCTACGTCAACGGTGTCGGCTACGCCCTGGCCAAGCTTGGCGCGATCGGCAACGTCTACAACTACATCGACTCCGGCCACCACGGCTGGCTCGGTTGGGACAGCAACTTCAACCCGAGCGCCGAAATCCTGAAGACCGCCGCGGTCGCCTCCGGCAGCACGGTCAACAACGTGCACGGATTCATCACCAACACCGCGAACTACTCGGCGCTCCAGGAGCCGTACTTCAAGGTCACCGACAACGTGAACGGCCAGACGGTGCGGCAGTCCAAGTGGGTCGACTGGAACTACTACGTCGACGAGCTGTCGTTCGCCCAGGCGTTCCGGACCAAGCTGGTCTCGTTGGGCTTCAACTCGAACATCGGCATGCTCATCGACACCTCCCGCAACGGTTGGGGCGGCTCCGCTCGACCCACCGGGCCGGGCGCGACCACGAGCGTCGACACGTACGTCAACGGTGGCCGCATCGACCGCCGGGCGCACCTCGGCAACTGGTGCAACCAGGCCGGTGCCGGTCTCGGTGAGCGGCCCCGGGCGAACCCGGCGACGGGCATCGACGCCTACGTCTGGGTGAAGCCGCCGGGCGAGTCGGACGGCTCCAGCAGCGAGATCCCGAACAACGAGGGCAAGGGCTTCGACCGGATGTGTGACCCGACGTACGGCGGCAACGCCCGCAACGGCAACAACCCGTCGGGGGCTCTGGGCAACGCGCCGATCTCCGGTGCCTGGTTCTCCGCCCAGTTCCAGGAGCTCATGCGCAACGCCTACCCGGCGCTCTGATCGGGTAGCTCACGCACCAACCCGCTGCCAGTGGTTGGTGAGGCACTGCTGGCAGCAGGTTCCCCCCGGGTCCCCGGCTCGACCGTCACAGGTCGGGCCGGGGACCCCCCCTTTTTGTCGGCCCGATCAGGGCACTGTGCGTTCGATCGCCGCCTGGCCCTGCTCGGCCAGGTCACGGCGGGCCTTTTCCAGGTTCTCCGGTGTCAGATCCTGCCCGCGGGCCATCACCAGGTCCTCCGGCTCCCACTGCTGCTCGCCCCCGGTGCGGATGTTGTCCCCGCCGGCACCGGTGCCCGTCCCGGTCGCCCCGGTGCCGGCGGCGTACGGGTCACCGATCAGCTCGTCGGTGTCGGGTGCGAGGTCGCCCGGTCGACCGCGGGGTTCGGCGAAGCCCGGTGTGTCCCGGTCCGGGCCACCCCCGGTCCGCAGTTGCGGCACGGTGGCGTCATCGTCCACCGCCGAGGCCACCTCGGGGCTGTCCTCCAGCGGCGATTGGCCATCGCGATCGGTCATGGTGCTGCCTCCTGGGTCCGACACGGTGCCTGATTCCCCCGCGTACCCCTTCGTGCCGCGCTCATGCCGCACCGCCCGGCGGTCGGGGCGGGCCGTGCCAGCGCAGTGCGGTCAGGCGTCGGGCTGCTGCTCGTTCGGCTCCGGCGCCTCCGCTGGGCGCCACCACTGCCAGAGCAGCATGAGCAGACCGAACACGAGCATCGCCAGCCCGGCCCACAGGTTGATCCGTACGCCTTCGGCCTTGTCGATCTCGGCTCGGCTGTCGAAGATGCCGATCAGCGTGACGATGACCCCGTACGCGACGAAGAGGCCACCGATCACACGGCGGATGTCGAACAACCGGGCCGCGGCCGAGCGCCGCTGCTCCGCCTGTGCCTCGTCGATCAGTGGGTCCTGTGCCGGCTGGCCGTCGTTGCTCATCTGCCGACCCCTTTCCTCAGAAGACCGGGATGTAGAAGAGGGCGGCCAGCGCGACCGCAATCAGACCGAGCAGCACCGGGGAGCGGTACCAGGCGGCGTCCCCGGCGAGCACATCGCCCTTCAGGTCGACGCCGCCCATGCCGTACACCAACCCGCGCAACTCCTCGTCCCGCTTGGGTGAGGTGAGCGGGGTGACGATCGCGGCGACCACCACCGCCGTGACGAACGCCAGACCGGCGCCCCAGAAGCTCTCCTCCAGGTCGGAGTTGAAATCGATCACCCCGCCCTTGTAGAGCAGGTAGAGGCTCAGCGACACCAGGGTGCCCAGCAGCAGCGACCAGAAGCCGGCGAGCGCGGTCATCCGCTTCCAGAACATGCCGATGATGAAGGTGGCGAACAGCGGCGCGTTGAAGACGGAGAAGAGTGCCTGGATGTAGTTCATGATGTTGCTGAACCCGGCCGCGATGAACGCGGTGCCGATCCCGATCACGACGGCGGCGACCGTCGCCCACCGGCCGATGCGCAGGTAGTACTCGTCCGACCGGTCACGGCGGATGTACGCCTGCCAGATGTCGTAGGTGAAGACGGTGTTGAAGCCGCTCACATTGGCCGCCATGCCGGCCATGAACGAGGCGAGCAGGCCGGTGACCGCGACCCCGAGCACGCCGTTGGGGAGCAGGTCGCGCATCAGCAGCGGGATGGCGTTGTTGTACTGGAGGTCGCCGCTCTCCGCGCCGAGGCCCTTCACCGTGACCAGGGCCACCAGGCCGGGGATGATCGTGACCAGGGGGATGAACAGCTTCGGGTACGCGGCGATGATCGGCGTACGCCGGGCGGCGCTCATGTTCTTGGCCGAGAGGGCCCGCTGCACCTCGGCGAAGTTCGTCGTCCAGTAGCCGAACGACAGCACGAAGCCGAGGCCGAAGACGATGCCGATCCAGTGCGCGCCCAGCGGGTTGGCCGTGCTGCCGGTGTCCTGCCACGCGTGCAGGCCGGCCTCGCCGAGCTTGGTGTCGCCGACCGCGTCCATCAGGCCGTTCCACCCGCCGACCTTGACCAGGCCGATCACTGTGACCGGGATGAGGCCGGCCAGGATGACGAAGAACTGGAGCACCTCGTTGTAGATCGCCCCGGACAGGCCGCCGATGGTGATGTACGCCAGCACGATCGCCGCGCCGACCACGATCGCCGTCCAGAGCGGCCAGCCGAGCAGCGCCTGCATGACGAGCGCCAGCGCGTACAGGTTCACGCCGGCGATCAGCACCTGGGCGACGGCGAAGCTGATCGCGTTGAGCAGGTGGGTGGGGCGGTTGAAGCGCAGCCGCAGGTACTCCGGCACGCTGCGGACCTTCGAGCCGTAGTAGAAGGGCATCATCACGATGCCCAGGAACACCATCGCCGGGACCGCGCCGATCCAGTAGTAGTGGACCGTCATGACGCCGTACTGGGCCCCGTTGGCGGCCATTCCGATGATCTCCAACGCGCCCAGGTTCGCCGAGACGAAGGCGAGACCGGTCACCCAGGCCGGCAGGGAGCGACCGGAGAGGAAGAAGTCGACGCTGGTCCGGATGGCCCGGCGCGCGGCGAAGCCGACCCCGAGGACGGTGACGAAGTACAGCGCCAGGATCAGGTAGTCCAGGCCGTTCATGTTGAGCCGGAGACCGTCGCCGTCCATCCCGTCACCCCTCGTCGGACGTCCGCGCTGCTGAGTTCGCGCGCGCCCTATTACCCCGTCTGCGCGGTTTCACTCCCCGAGGTCGCGCCCGGGCGTGTCTGGGCCGTTCCGGCGGTCTGGCGGGATCGGTACACAGAAGGGCGCCCCGGCCGTTTCGGCCGGGGCGCCAGTGTCGCTCGGGTGGACTCAGCGACCGAGTACGCGGTCCAGGAAGTCCCGGTAGTTGCGGACCGCCATCCGCAGTTGCTCGGTGTCGGCCGAGCCGGCGTCCTGCCACCCGCCCAGCGTGCTCTTCTGGGCGGCCAGCGCCGAGGAGAGGGCCTGGATGGCCTCCTCCACCAGTGACTGCGCCTCACCGGCAGCCGCCTGCGGGTCGTCGACGAAACGCAGCTGCACGTCCCGCCAGCGGTCCCGGAAGCCCTGCGCGGTGTCCGTGTCGAGGAGGGTGGCCGCCTCGGTGGCGACTGTCGACCCGGAGGGTCGGGATGTTCCGGCGGACTCCAGCGTGGGGCTGGTGTCGTCGCCGGGGGCCGGTTCGCCGTCCGCGTCCGGGTCGACCATCTCGGGTGTCGCGCTGCCGTAGCCGGCTGCGCCCGCCGTCGCGGCGTCCCGGTCGCCGGTCAGGTCGCCGCGCCGCTCAGGGTCGCCGTCAGTGCTCCCCGGCGCGACGACGGTGCGCGCGGACGTGTCCGAGTCGTCCCGGTCGTCCAGGTCGGTGCTGTCGTCGACGTCCGTGCTGTCGTCGACGTACGCGTCGCGGCGGTGCAGCTCGGCGGTGGGGTCGGCGCGCAGGCCCTCCCGCTCACCGTCCTCGGCGCCGTCGCCCGGCTGGGCGGTCCGCTCGGCCCTCGGGTCCGGCTGATCCTGCGGGTGCGGGCTGGCCAGCGCGGAGGCGGCCACCGCGTCGGCCACCGTGGTGGCGCCGAACGTCGTCGGCAGCGGCCCCGGCTCGTGGAAACCGCCCTCGTCGGTGGACCGGTTGTCGCGCCGGTGGCGCGGGTCGGCGTCGTCGGTCAGCTCGTCGTCGGCCGGGTCGTACGCGGCGTCCCGGTCGGTGTCGTCGGCCCGCTCGTGGGCGGCGGTCTGGTCGTCGAAGGTGCCCCGGTCGTCGAGGGCGTCCTCCGGGACGTCGGAGCGGTCGGCCCGGTCGCCGGCCGGGGGTACCGGCACGGGCGCGGAGCGGACGGCCTCCGGGTGGTCGTTGCTCACCTGCTGCTCTTCCTGGCGCATCGGTGGCCTCCTCAGCGGCTCGTGGCGTCGTGGTCCGGGTGGTGGCGCTGTTCGGGCGTGCGGTGGCCGACCGGCTCCTCGCCCAGCAGGTCGGCGAAGAGTGCGCGGTAGTGCACGACCGCCTGCCGCAGCTCCTCGGTGCTGGCCTCGCCCCGGGAGTTGCGCAGGTGGATCTCGTGCGCGTCCCGGTAGTTGGTCAGAGTGCGGGCGTGTTCGACGGAGAGGTGGGCGATCTGGTCGGAGAAGTCACCGGTCGGGTAGCCCTGCTCCTCGATGAGCCGGGTGACCAGTTCGTCCGCGTCGCCCACCGTCTCGCCGGGGGAGTCGATGAAGCGGACCTGGAGTTCCTCCCAGGCCGCGGCGTAGCGAGCCCGGGACTCCGGGGTGAGTGGGGTGAGCGTGAGCTCGGCATGCCGGCGTTCCCGGTCGCGCAGTTCGCGCTCCGCGGCGGACCGGCTGTCCTGTTCCGCCACCACCCGGTCGTACTCCGGCCCGAACCGGTTGCGCAGGGCCCGACGGTTGTTGAGCGAGCGGGCGGCCACGGCCAGCACCGCGACGATCACCAGCACGACGAGCACGATGACGACTATCTGCGTGGGCGACATGGGCTCCTCCTTCGCCCTCTGCTATTCCCTCCGCGCAGTGATCGCCAATCCCGATCCGAGACACTTTCCTGACGAGGGGCGCAACCACTCACCGGCCGAGACCTGATTCATCCCGGAAGCGGCGCTTGGGCGGTGACGACACGGGCGGTAGTGAAACAGCCTCCGATTACGTATCCTGCCCAAGGCGCCCGCGCCGGTGCCCGGCGACGCGGCCGGGCGCGCAGCCGGCAGGCGCGGTGCCCGGCGGTGCCGGCACCCCTCCTGCCACCCTGTACGGGCGAGGTCTGATGAAAACCCGCGACTGGCCGATCCGCTCGAAGCTGACCGCGTTGGTCGTCGCGCCGGTGACCGCGCTCCTGGCGCTGTGGATCTTCGCGACCACGCTGACCTTCGGTCCCGCCCTGAACCTTCTCTCCGCCCGCACCCTGTTGTACGACCTGGGTCGCCCCGGCGAGACGGTGGTCACCGAGCTGCAACGGGAACGCCGACTCTCGGTGGTGCAGCTTGCCGGCGATACCGAGTTGCCCGCCCTCGCCGAGCAGCGCGGGCGCACTGACCGGGCGGTCGCCGAGCTGCGCCGCCGGGTGGACGGGGAACCGCTGCGCGACGCCGCCGACGACCTGCTGGAAACCCGGGTCGACCAGCTGGTCAACTCCCTGGCGGCGCTACCCGACGGGCGGAGGTTCATCGACGAGCGCAAGGTGGACCGGGCCGGTGCGATCGGCCTCTACAGCGGCATGGTCGCCGCGGCCTTCCAGGCGTTCGCCGGCATGGCGACCCTCACCGACCCGGACATCAACCGGCAGGCGCTGGCGCTCACCGCGCTGGGTCGCTCCCGGGAACTGCTGGGCCAGAGCGACGCGCTGCTGGCCGGCGCGCTGACCGCCGGACGGTTCGCCGAGGGGGAGCACACGCAGCTCGTCCAGGCCATCGGCAACCAACGGTGGCTCACCGAGAGCGCCGTGGCAGACCTGCCCGAGAGCAGCCGGGTCGCGTACCAGCGGTTGACCGAGAGCGAGGCGTTCACCCGGCTGCGCAGCATGCAGGACGCCCTGGTCGTGCCCAACCGGTCCGGTCGGCCGACTGTCGACGCCGCGGCCTGGCAGGCCAGCCAGGACGCGGTACAGCAACAGCTGCGGGACTTCGAACTGTCCGAGGCCGACGCTCTCGCCGACCGTTCCGTGCCGATGGCGGTCCGCATCCTGGTGCGGCTGGCCGCCGCCGGCGTACTCGGGCTCGTCGCAGTCGTCGTCTCGGTACTGGTGGCGCTGCGGGTCGGCCGCACCCTGGTCCGCAGGCTCAGCGGCGTCCGCACCGCAGCGCTGGAGCTGGCCGAGCACCGGCTGCCCGACGTGGTCGCCCGGCTGCGCCGTGGCGAGCAGGTCGACGTCGCCCGGGAGGCACCGCCACTGGAGTACGGCCACGACGAGATCGGCGAGGTCGGGCGCGCCTTCACCGAGGTGCAGCGCACCGCCGTCCAGGCCGCGGTGGACGAGGTCACCCTGCGTCGCGGGCTCAACGAGGTCTTCCTCAACATCGCCCGACGCAGCCAGAGCCTGGTGCACCGTCAGTTGCACCTGCTGGACCGGATGGAGCGGCGTAGCGAGGACCCGGACGAGCTGGCCGAGCTGTTCCAGGTCGACCACCTGGCCACCCGGCTGCGCCGGCACGCCGAGGATCTGGTCATCCTCGCCGGCTCCGCGCCCGGTCGGGGTTGGCGGAACCCGGTCGCGATGGTCGACGTGATCCGTGGCGCGATCTCCGAGGTCGAGGCGTACGAACGGGTGGACGTCAAGGCCGTGCAGCCGGCCGGCGTGCTGGGGCGGGCAGTCGGCGACGTCATCCACCTGCTCGCCGAGCTGTTCGAGAACGCCACCGCCTTCTCCCCGCCGGACACCCGGGTCACCGTCACCGGCGCGCAGGTCGCCGACGGGTACGCCCTGGAGATCACCGATCAGGGGCTGGGCATGTCCGCCGCGGCACTGGAGACCGCCAACACCCGACTGGCCAGCTCGCCCGAGTTCGACCCGGCGCAGAGCGCCCGACTCGGCCTGTTCGTGGTGGCCCGGCTGGCGGCCCGGCACGGCGTACGGGTGCTGTTGCGCCCATCCGGGGAGGGGGGCGTGACCGCCGTGGTGCTGGTCCCCGGCGACCTGGTCACCACCGAGCCGCCGGCCGGCCCCGACCCTGCCACGCTCGACACCGCGTCGGCCGACCCGAGCCGGCGGCTGGCCCGGACGGCGCGCCGGGGCGCCGTGACCCGCCCCCGTACCCGCCCGCCGACGGCCCCGTCCGCCAGCACGGCCCCGCCCGCCGGAGCGCCGACCTCTACCGTCGCACCCGCCGAGGGGTCGGCCACCCCCGACGAGCCGGACGACGAGCTGGATGGACTGCCCCGCCGGGTGCGACGTCGTACCCCCGCCGCCCAGCCCCGCTCGACCGTCACCGACACGCCGTCGCCCCGCTCGCCGGAGGAGGTCCGCCAGGTGATGGCGGCGCTCCAGGCCGGCACGGCGCGCGGACGCGCCACCGCCATCACCCCGCCAGCGCCGACCGGCCCGCCAGCGTCGACCGGCCCGGCGGTCCAGGCGGCCCCCACCGACCCGCCGACGACCCCCGAACCCCCGACCGCGACTGAGAGGGACGCCTAGTGCCGCATTCGACGAAGCAGAGCGCCGGCCTGGACTGGTTGCTCGACGAACTGGTGCAACGGGTACCCGCCGCCCGCGAGGCGGTGGTGCTCTCCGCCGACGGCCTGCTGCTCGGCTGCTCGGCCGAGCTGGAGCGCTCCGACGCCGAGCACCTCTGTGCGCTCGCCGCCGGCTTCTCCAGCCTCGCCCGAGGCGCCAGCCGGCACGTGGACGGCGGCCCGGTCCGGCAGACAGTGGTGGAGATGGAGGAGGCGTACCTCTTCGTCACCGCCGCCGGGCAGGGTGCCTGCCTGGCCGTGGTGAGCGACGCCGACGCGGACATCGGGCTGGTCGCGTACGAGATGGCGATGCTGGTGATCCGCGTGGGGGAGAGCCTCGCCGCGCCGGCCCGATCGGCGGCGGGTGCCGGAGATGCGGACTGAACCGCCCGGGCCGCAGCACGAGTGGCTGGACGGTGAAGCCGGCCCGGTGATGCGCCCGTACACCCTCACCGGAGGCCGAGTACGCCCTGCCGTCGACGGATTCAACCTGGTCGCGTTCGTGTTGGCCGGTTCGGACGTCGACGCGACACGCCAATCGCATCTGCTGCCGGAGCATCGACGGCTGGTCACGTTGGCCCACCGGCCGGTGTCGGTGGCCGAACTGGCAGCCGAGCTGGACCTCGCGGTCGGCGTGGTCCGGGTACTGCTCGGTGATCTCCTCGCCGAGGGCCTGGTCGCGGTGCACGAGCCGCCGGCCGCCGGCATCCTTCCCGACGACGACATCCTCAAGGCGGTGGTCAGTGGACTCCGTGCGCTATGACCAGGTGGGCACCAGCACCACCATCCCGCTGGCACTGAAGATCCTCATCGCGGGAGGCTTCGGAGCTGGCAAGACGACCTTGGTGAGCGCCCTGAGCGAGGTCCGTCCGTTGCAGACCGAGGAGG
The DNA here is from genome assembly GCF_040649115.1 of Micromonospora sp. NPDC049049. NCBI lineage: Bacteria > Bacillati > Actinomycetota > Actinomycetes > Micromonosporales > Micromonosporaceae > Micromonospora > Micromonospora sp. NPDC049049. The sequence goes on from NZ_JBEZEX010000003.1 coordinate 215,204, forward strand.
TGCTCACCGGTGCCGGGATCGGCACCGACGACCTCTCCGGCGTGGAGGGCAAGTCCACCACCACTGTGGCGATGGACTTCGGCCGCATCACCATCAACGAGGACCTTCAGGTCTACCTGTTCGGCACGCCGGGCCAGGACCGGTTCTGGTTCCTCTGGGACGAGCTGGCCTTCGGCGCGCTCGGTGCCGTGGTGCTCGCCGACACCCGGCGGTTGGCCGACTGCTTCCCCTCCATCGACTACTTCGAGCAGCGGGGAATCCCGTTCGTGGTGGGCGTGAACTGTTTCGACGACTCCCGCCGGTTCAACCTGGAGACCGTACGCCGAGCGCTCGACCTGGACCCGGACGTACCGATGGTGCTCTGCGACGCCCGGGACCGGCAGTCCGGGAAGATGGTTTTGATCTCTCTGGTGGAGCACGTCGCCCGACAGCGCGGTGAGCCGGTGCCGGCGGCCTGAGATCCGGGCCGAAAAGCCGGTTAACGGGCGGGCAACGCGGGCAGCCTCTGGTTGGATCAACGAAGGTTGCCGGCGGAGGAGTTGGGCGTGAGCGGTCAGGGTGAGGTCGTCCACATCGGGGGTTACACCGCGCAGAGCGGCGGGCGGGGCAGCGGCATCGTCGCCGCGCGTCGCGACCCGAGGACCGGGGCGCTGACCCCGCTCGGCACTGTGGCGGTCACCCCGTCCCCCTCTTTCCTGGTGCGGCACCCCACCCAGCCGGTGCTGTACGCGGTCAACGAGCTGACGGACGGCGAGATCAGCGCCTGGCAGGTCGGTGCGGACGGCGCGTTGGACCCGCTCGGCAGTCGGTCGACCGGCGGCGCGGAGCCCTGCCACCTCGCGGTGCTGCCCGGGGGCGGTCACCTGCTGGCGGCCAACTACGGCAGCGGCAGCATCGCGGTCTTCCCGCTCGACCCGCAGGGCGTGCCCGGCGAGCGCACCGACCTGGTGGTGCACGAGGGGCACGGCCCCGACCCGGAGCGCCAGGACCACGCCCACGCCCACATGGTCTCGCCCGGTGCGGGCCAAGGGCCGATCTTCGGCGTGGATCTCGGCACCGACTCGGTCTACCGGTACGACCTGGACGAAGCGACCGGACGACTGGTGCCGCGCGCGCCCCGGGTGCGTACGAAGCCCGGCACCGGCCCCCGGCACCTGGCCCGGCACCCGGACGGACGGCGCTGCTACGTCGTCGGTGAGCTGGACGCCTCGGTCACCGCCTACGAGCTGACCGACGACGGCGCGTTGCACCAGCGCGGGCGGGTCGAGGCGAGCGGTCGCGCCGGTCACGTCCAGCCGTCGGAGGTCGCGGTCGCCCCGGACGGCCGGTTCCTCTACGTCGCCAACCGTGGGGTGGGGACGCTGGCGGTCTTCGCAGTGGCAGGGGAGTTGCCCGAGCTGGTGGCCGAAGTGGACACCGGAGGGGAGTGGCCCCGGCACTTCGCCCTCATCGGGGAGCACCTCTACGTCGCCGACGAGCGGGCGGACATGGTGCGGGTGTTCCGTCGCGACGCCGACACCGGCGTCCTGGAGGCGGCCGGCGAGCCGGTGCCGGTGCCGAGCCCGACGTGCGTCCTGCCCTGAACGCTCGCTAAATAGACGTGAGGGTGGCACTGGTTTGGCAACGCCGCGAGGCTGCCCCGTCACTCTGTGTTGCAAAAAAGTGGTCAACTGTTTCTCCTCCGTAACTTTAGTCCGAACGGATGTGGCAGAGACGGCACCTAGTACGCAAGATGGTCACCGTGTCAGCAGGCCGCCATCGCATGCGTTCGAAACTCCACCTAGCCGCCGCCGCAGCAACGGCGGGTGTGCTCGTCGTGACGACGGGCGCGTGGTTCGGTTACCAGGAGTTGATCCAGCCCAGCTGCTCGGGAGAGATCCGACTAGCCGTGGCGGTCGCCTCCGAACTCGCGCCAGCGGTGGACGCTGCCGCGTCCCAGTGGGTGAAGGACGGCGCGGCGGTGGGCCCGACCTGCATCCGCGTCGACGTGTCCGCGTCCGACCCGGTCGACGTGGCGGCCGTGGTGGCGGCCAAGCACGGGGCCCTGCTGGCCGGTGTGGGGCAGGCCAGCGGCACCGCCGTCAGCCCGGATGTCTGGGTGCCCGACTCCTCGACCTGGCTGCTGCGGCTGAAGAAGGACGCGACGGCGTTCGCTCCGACCAACGGCCAGTCCATCGCGCGCAGCCCGATCGTCGTCGCGATGCCCGAGCCGATCGCCACCCGACTGGGCTGGCCGGACAAGAAGTTCAACTGGACCGACCTGCTCAAGCAGGTCAACAACACCAGCTCTCCGCTGCGGACCGGGATCGTCGAGCCGACCCGCGACGCTGCGGGCCTGTCCGGTCTGCTCTCGCTGACCGCCGCGGCGAACGGCGCCGGCGGCGACGCCCAGCGCAACACCGTCGGGGCGCTCCGCGCACTGGCCACCGGGCGTTCCTCGCTCCGCAACGACCTGCTGGCCCGCTTCCCCACGGCCAACGACTCGACGTCCATCGCGAGCGGTCTCGGCGCGGCGGCTCTGTCCGAAGAAGACGTGATCGCGTACAACAGCAAGAAGCCGCCGGTGCCGCTGGCCGCGCTCTACATGGAGCCGGCGCCGATGCCGCTGGACTACCCGTACGCGGTGCTGCCCGGCATCGAGCCGAGCAAGGCGTCGGCGGCCAAGGTGCTGTACGAGCTGCTCACCAGCCCGAACTTCCGCAACCGGCTCGCCGCGCAGTCGCTGCGCGCGCCGGACGGCAACTGGGGAGATGGTTTCAAGGCGCCACAGGGTGCTCCGAGCCCGTCCGGCGGCGCGCCGACCGCACCGGCGAACGGTGGCACCGCGGCGGGTGGCCTCGACCCGGCCGCCATCCAGCGGGTCGTCTCCAGCTGGTCGATCGCCACCCAGTCCGGTCGGATGCTCGCCGTCATCGACGTCTCCGGCTCGATGAAGGAACCGGTGCCCAGCGCCAACAACCGCAGCAGGGAAGAGGTCACCGTCGACGCGGCCCGTCGCGGCCTCGGCCTCTTCGACGACTCCTGGTCGATCGGCCTGTGGACCTTCTCCACCAAGCTCGTCGGCAACCGGGACTACCGCGAGCTGGTCCCGATCGGGCCGCTCTCCGGTCAGCGGGCCCAGTTGGAGGGCGCCCTCGCCACCGTCAAGCCTTCCAGCGGTGACACCGGCCTCTACGACACCATGCTGGCCGCCTACCAGGCGGTGCAGGAAAACTGGCAGCCGGGCCGGGTCAACTCGATCGTGCTGTTCACCGACGGCAAGAACGAGGACGACAACGGCCTCAACCAGCAGCAGCTGCTCGGCAAGCTCAAGCAGATCGCCGACCCGGAGCGGCCGGTCCAGGTCATCATGATCGGTATCGGCGAGGGCGTCAGCAAGGCAGAGCTGGAGTCGATCACCAAGGTGACCGGTGGCGACGTCTTCGTCACGAAGGACCCGAGCGAGATCGGCAGCATCTTCCTCAGCGCCATCGCACGGCGTCCGCCAGCGCCGCGCTGATCCGACGCTCAGACGTCCAGGGGCCTGCCGTACCGTCAATTCGGTGTGGCAGGCCCCTTTTCGGCCACCAGGTTGTTGAAGAAAAGTGACGGCAATACGTCGGAAGCAATCGGCAGTCATAGTTGTCAAGGCAGGATGTCGACTGTTCCGGCATAGTCGGTCCGCCTCCGGACCGACCCGTCGGCCGGGGCCATCCTGTACAGAGTGGGAGGGCCGGTGAGCGTGGCGACACTGTTGACCCCCGCCACGTCGGCGGAGCCGGACGATCGACGCGCCGGGCTGGTGGCGCGCGCCGACGAACGGTCCTACGTCCGGGTTCTGGTGGTGCTGGACACCACCATCCTCATCATCGCGTTGCTGATCGGGTACGTCGCCCGTTTCGGTGACGACGAGCCGACCGGCTCGGAAATCCCGTACGTGCTTGTCGCCCCCGGGTTGGTGCTGGCCTGGCTGATCTCGCTCAAGGCGCTCGGCTGCTACGACGACCGGGTGATCGGCTACGGGGCGGACGAGTACCGGCGGGTCAGCTCAGCCAGCCTGCGCCTGGCCGGGGCGATCGCCATCATCGGCTACATCGCCGATGTCGGCGTCTCCCGGGGTTTCCTGGGCATCTCCTTCGCGGTGGGCACCGTCGGGCTGGAGGTGGCGCGGTTCGCCGCCCGTAAGCGGCTGCACCGGGCCCGCTCGCTGGGTGCCGGCTGGTCCCGCAAGGTGCTGGTGGTCGGCGACACCGCTCACGTGTTGGAGTTGGTCCACACGCTGCGCCGCGAGCCGTACGCCGGCTACCAGGTGGTGGGCGCCTGCATCCCGGACGCGCTGCTCGCGCCGGTGGCGCAGCGGCTGGGTGACGTGCCGGTGGTGGGGTCCTTCCGGGGCATCCCGGAGGCCGCCACCGCGATCGGCGCGGACACGGTCGCGGTGACCGCCTCCGGTGAGCTGACCGCGGCCCGGCTGCGCCGCCTCGGCTGGCAGTTGGAGGGGACCGGCATCGACCTGGTCGTGGCACCCGCGCTGACCGACGTCGCCGGCCCGCGCATCCACACCCGCCCGGTCGCCGGCCTGCCGCTGATCCACGTCGAGGCGCCCGAGTTCCGCGGGGTGCGCAAGCTGGTGAAGGGTTTCGTCGACCGGTCCGTCTCGTCGTTGGCGCTGGCGGTGCTGCTGCCGCTGATCGCGTTCATCGCGCTGGCCATCAAACTGGACAGCCGGGGCCCGGTGCTGTTCCGGCAGGTCCGGGTCGGTCGGGGCGGGCAGGAGTTCGGCGTGTTCAAGTTCCGCACCATGGTGGTGAACGCGGACGCGCTGCTCGCCGAGCTGACCGCGCGCAACGAGACCGACGGCCTGATGTTCAAGATGCGCCAGGACCCCCGGGTGACCCGCGTCGGCCGGCTGCTGCGCAAATGGTCACTGGACGAGCTGCCGCAGTTGGTCAACGTGTTGCTGGGGCAGATGAGCCTGGTCGGCCCCCGCCCGCCGCTGCCCTCGGAGGTGGCCCGTTACGACGGTGACGTGGCCCGACGGCTGCTGGTCAAGCCCGGCATGACCGGCCTGTGGCAGGTCAGTGGCCGCTCCGACCTGAGCTGGGAGGACGGCATCCGGCTGGACCTCTACTACGTGGAGAACTGGTCCCTCGCCGCCGACCTCACCATCCTCTGGAAGACCTTCGGCGCGGTGCTGAACGGCCGCGGCGCGTACTGACCACCGGTCACGGCTGCGGGCCGGTCCAGTCCAGGCAGACGACCACCGCGTCGTCGACCAGGTCACCCGACACGAACGCGCGCAGGTCACCGATCAGCGACCGGACGGCGTCCAGGGGGGCCATCGGCCCGGTCCGGCGCAGGAACCGGTCCAGCGCCGTCTCGCCGTAGCGCATGTGCTGACCGGTGGCCTCCACCACCCCGTCGCTGACCACGAAGACCCGGTCGCCGCGCTGCAGCGGGAACTTCTGCTCGTGGTAGTCGGTCGCCTCGAACATGCCCAGCGGGAACTGCGCCTCCAGCGGCTGTTCGGTGACGTCCCCGTCGCGGAGCAGGACCAGCCGGGGTGAGCCGGCGTCCACCACTGTCATCATCCCGGAGCGCAGGTCCAACTCCATCAGCAACGCGGAGATGTGCTGCTCGCCCCGGTACAGGTCGTAGATGGCCTGGTCGGCGAGGGCGGCCTGGTCGGCCAGGCTCAGCCCGGCCCGACGCGCGTTGCGCAGCGCGTGGGTGGCCAGCGAGGTGAGCAGGGACGCGGCCACGCCCTCACCGGTGCCGTTGATTGTCGACAACCAGAGCCGTTCCCCGTCGTCGGACCAGTCGAAGCTGTCGCCGCGCACCGCGTACGCCGGCTCCAACTGCCCGGCGAGGCTGAACGAGGGGCGGATGCGGCTGCGGCCGGGGAGCAGGTCCCACTGCATCTCGGCGGCCAGGGTGAGGCGTTGGGTGCGCCGGGCCGCCCGATAGACGTCGGTGCCGGCGGAGACCGCCGCCACCTCGTGGGCGAGCGCGGTGGCGACCTCGGCCAGCGCGGCGACGACGTCCCGGTCGTCCGGAACAGGTGACAGGCGCAGCACCCCCCGCCGCTCACCACGCATGGTGACCGGGAACCAGGCGGCGCCGTCGGCAACTATCGGCGACTGGTGGTCGAAGGCGCGCCAGGCCGGATGCCCGGGGCTCGTGATCGAGTCACCCTCGGTCAGTGGCAGCAGCTCCGCGAGTCGGTAGTCGACCTGATAGAGCTCGACGTCGGTGATCCCGTACGACTGGGCGAACACGTCCCCGATGCCACCGACGAGCCGGTCAGCTGGTGTCTGGTTCAGGGCACGTCGTGCCCGATCGACCGGTTCGCTCATCGTCAGTCCTTCACTGAAAGCTCAACCACCAGGAGGTTCGGAGTACTCTCGGCCCACCATGGCAGAACTGAACCGTCCGACGGACCCTGAGACGAGTATGGCTGCCGCGCTGGATGCGACAGCCGCTGCCCTGCTGGGCATCTGGGAGTCTGCCCGGGAGGGGACCGCCAACCGCGTGTCCGGCGCCCAGTTGCGGGCGGTGATGGTGGTGGAGCAGTACGACGGTATCAACCTGCGTCGGCTCGCCACCCGACTCGACATGCTGCTCAGCTCCGCCAGCCGTCTCTGCGACCGGTTGGTCGCCGCCGGCATGCTGGAGCGTGAGCCGGGCCGCTTCGACCGGCGGGAGATTTCGCTTCACCTCACCCCGGAGGCTCGCCGGCTCCTCGCCGAGCTGCGGGCCGACCGCCAGGGCCAACTCGCCGCCGTGCTGGCCGGGATGAGCCGGGAGGGCCGCGACGCGCTGCTGCGCGGAATGCGGGAGTTCGACGAGACCGCCCGCCGCCAGCAGGCGGAGGACACGTCGACACCGGACGAGCCGCCGGGCCAGGGGGACTGGCCGGACGGCCCGGACCGGCCGGGTGGGCGGTCGGGGGACTGGGCGGGCGATTCGGCTCGGCAGACCCGAACGGGGTGGACGGGTTCGTCGGGCGGTCCGGAACGATCGGTCGGCAGCACCAGGGAGTGGCCGGGCGGCAGCCCGCCGGTGGCGCGTACCGCCTGATCGAGCCGGCGGGCGGTCGCCCGTCGGTCAGGCCGAGGCGCCGACGGCCAGCATCGCGATGTCGTCGTGGGCCTGCCCGCCCGCCCAGTCGTCGACAGCGCGGAGCACCCGGTCGATCAGCGCCGCCGGCGGTTGCCCGGCCGCCGCCACGAGCGCGGCCCGCAGCCGGGCCTCGCCGAACATCGCCGCGTCGCGGGGGTCGCGCGCCCCGGTCACCCCATCGGTGTACGCGAGCAGCAGATCGCCCGGATCGAGGTGCACCCGGCTCTCGGCGAAGCGTGCGGCCGTCAGCGCCCCCACCGGCATGCCACCGACCGGGACCGGGGTGACGGTGCCGTCGGCGGTGACCAGCAGTGGCGCCGGATGGCCCCCGCCGGCGACGCGAAGGTCCAGCCCGGTCGGCCCCCGGTCCAGGGAACCGAGCAACAGGGTGGTGAACTGGCTGCGCCGTGCCGCATCCGGCGCGTCGAACAGCGCCTGGTTGAGCAGGTGAATCAGCTCCAGCGGGCGGTGCTCCACCAGCCGCAGCGTCTGCAACGACTGGCGGACCCGGCCGGTCAGCACCGCCGCGCCCACACCCTTGCCGCACACGTCGCCGAGCGCGAACAGGGCGCCGCGCGGGTGCGGAAACACCTCGTAGAAGTCGCCGCCGATGCGGAGGGTGTCGCCCGCTGCCCGGTAACCGCCGGCCAGGCTCACGCCGGGCACGACGGGCAACTCGGGCGGAAGCAGACTGGTTTGCAGCACCCGGGCCAGGTGAGCCTGCTCGCCGTGCAGGTCGGCGGTGGCCAGCGCGGCACCCGCGCGGGTGGCGAACTCCCGGGCCAGCTCCACGTCGCGCCGGTCGAAGCCGGCCCGCCCGGACCGACGGATGAGCAGTAGCGCACCGGCCGACCCGCTGGCGCTGAGAAGCGGGCTGACCAGCACCATCCCCGGGGGGCCGAACCCGGGCGGCAGCAGGTCGGCCAGGTCGGTGATCGGGGCGTCCGGCCAGGGGCCCGGTTCGGCACGGTCGCCGGCCAGCGCTTCGGCCAGCCCGGGGACGGAGCCGGTCAGCGCGGGGCTGGCCAGCCCGGTGATCGGGGCCGGCTCGCCGTCGGCGTACCGGATCCATCGGGGGTGCGGCTCGGCCGGCGCTGTCGGTCGGGGCAGTGCGACGGCGACGTCGGCGAGGTAGGGAACGGCGAGCGTGGTGGTGGCCAGGAGGACCTGGTCGCGGTGCAGGGCCAGCGCCAGCCGACTGCCGGCCTGGGCGAGGAACGCGGTGCGGGAGCGTTCGACCAGCAGGGCGTCGGTGCGGGCGTGCTCCTCGGTGACGTCGCGGACGTACCACGCCCACCGGGAGCCGGCGAGTTGCCGTCGGACGCCGCGCAGTCGCCGGCCGTGGTGGTCGGCGTCGAAGTGGTCAGCGCCGCCGGCGACAGCCCGGGCCAGTGCCGCCACCGAGCACCCGGCCAGCTCGGTGCCGGCGTCGATCTCCGGGATCAACTCGGCAGCCATGGCGTTGACCAGGGTGACCCGACCGGCCTCGTCCGTCGTCAGCACGGCCTCGGCGAGCCCGTCGAGCAACTCCCGGGCCAACCGCTCGTCGGCCGGCAACGGGGTGCCGCCGGGTCGCTGAGTCGTGGTCACCGCCGGACGCCGGCTCGCGTCTGACGACGTGTGCGCATGCTGCTTCTCGACTCCTCACCGGGGATCGTTGCCTGATAGCAAGGGTACCGATTCCCCCCGACAGCGATGCACGGCGCGGGTGGCGATCAGCCGGCGCGGGCCAGCCAGCCGGCGGGCTGAGCGACGATCCGGCGGGCCACCGAGCCGGCGGCGCCTACCGCGGCGGCCTCCGCGCCGAGCGTCGACGGACGGACCGTGACCGGCGACCAGGCCGCAGTGAGCACCCGGGCACCGATCTCGGCGAGGACCGGGGGGCACAGCCAGGGCGCGAGCGCCGCGTAACCGCCACCGAGCACCACGGTGTCCAGGTCGAGCAGATTGACGACGCCGGCCACCGCGACGCCGAGTGCCGTTCCGGCGTCGCGCAGCGCCCGCAGCGCGTCGGCGTCGCCGGCCTCGGCCAACTCGGCCAACCGGGCCGTCGCCGTGTCTGCGGGAAGCTCCGCCCGGGCCAGCCCGGCGGCGGCCACGATCGCCTCCTGACCGGCGTACTGCTCCAGGCAGCCCTGCCCGCCGCAGCGGCACGGACGGCCCTCGGGGTGCACGGGAAGGTGCCCGATCTCGCCACTCCACCCGCGTACGCCGCGAAACAGCGCGCCGTCCAGCACGATGCCGGCACCGATGCCCACCTCGCCCGAGATGTGCAGGAAGCTGGACGTGCCGGTGGGCTGCGAGTGCAGCTCGCCGAGCGCCGCGAGGTTGGCCTCGTTGTCCACCACCAGTGCGGGGATGCCGGGCACCTGCTCGATCAGCGGAGGGTGCTCGGCGAGCAGCGCCGGCACCGGCACGTCATGCCAGCCGAGGTTCGGCGCGAGCCGGACCAGCCCGGCGTCGTCCACCAGGCCGGGCACCGCCAGGGCGGCCCCGACCAGGGTGAGGCCGCGCTGGGCGGCGTCCTCGCGGGCTGCCCCGGCCATCTCGACAAGGCGGGCCAGGGCGTCGGCGGGGGCCACCGGGCGCAGGTCGGCCCGGTGTACGGTGCGGTGCCGGACCTGGCCGGCGAGGTCCACCACGCAGACCGCCAGGTAGTCCACGTTGACCTCCAGTCCGAGCCCGGCCGGCCCCTGATCGGCCAGGACCAGTCCGCGCGCCGGGCGGCCGGCACCGGAGCGGGGCGCGGGGTCGGACTCACTGACCAGCCGGCCCGCGAGCAGGTCTTCGACCACCGCGGACACGGTGGCTCTGGTCAGGCCGGTGGCGGTCGCCAGGTCGGCTCGGGAGGGAGGTCGGTCGGCCGTGGCGATCCGGCCGAGGACCAGGGCGAGGTTGAGCTCGCGCAGGCTGCCCTGACGGACAGCGCCGGCAGGGGCGTGGGTGAGGCTCACCCCTTGACAGTGCCATAGGGTGGGCAAATAATTCAATCGCTGAACAAATAGCGGACAACACCACCCCGGAGGTTGCTCATGGCACCCCGTCCCACCCCCGCCGACAAGTTCTCCTTCGGGCTCTGGACCGTGGGCTGGCAGGCCCGCGACCCGTTCGGTGACGCCACCCGTCCCGAGCTCGACGCGGTCGAGGCAGTGCACCGGCTCGCCGAGCTGGGCGCGTACGGCATCACCTTCCACGACGACGACCTGATCCCGTTCGGCGTCGACGCGGCCACCCGGGACCAGCACATCGCCCGGTTCCGCAAGGCCCTCGACGAGACCGGCCTGGTGGTGCCGATGGTCACCACCAACCTCTTCACCCACCCGATCTTCAAGGACGGCGGCTTCACCAGCAACGACCGCGACGTCCGCCGGTACGCGCTGCGCAAGGTGCTGCGTCAGGTCGACCTGGCCGCCGAGCTGGGTGCCAGCACCTTCGTCATGTGGGGTGGCCGCGAGGGCTCCGAGTACGACCTCGCCAAGGACGTCCAGGCCGCGCTGGACCGCTACCGCGAGGCCGTCAACCTGCTCACCCAGTACTCCATCGACAAGGGTTACAACCTGCGGTTCGCGCTGGAGCCCAAGCCCAACGAGCCGCGCGGCGACATCCTGCTGCCCACCATCGGGCACGCGCTCGGCTTCATCTCGCAGCTGGAGCACCCCGAGCTGGTCGGCCTCAACCCGGAGGTCGGCCACGAGCAGATGGCCGGGCTCAACTACGCCCACGGCATCGCCCAGGCGCTCTGGCAGGGCAAGCTGTTCCACCTGGACCTCAACGGCCAGCGCGGCATCAAGTACGACCAGGACCTGGTCTTCGGCCACGGTGACCTGATGAACGCGTTCGCCCTGGTGGACCTCCTGGAAAACGGCGGCCCCAACGGCGGTCCGGCCTACGACGGCCCCCGGCACTTCGACTACAAGCCGTCCCGCACCGAGGACATGGACGGGGTGTGGGCCTCCGCGGCGGCCAACATGAGCACCTACCTGCTGCTCAAGGAGCGGGCAGCGGCGTTCCGCGCCGACCCCGAGGTGGTCGAGGCGCTCGCCGCCAGCAAGGTCGGCGAGCTGAGCACGCCGACGCTCAACGACGGCGAGGGCTACGAGGAGCTCCTTGCTGACCGGTCCGCGTTCGAGGACGTCGACGTCGACGCGGTGGCCGCCCGGGGCTTCGCCTTCGTCCGGCTCAACCAGCTCGCCGTCGAGCACCTGCTCGGCGCCCGCTGAGGCCCCGCCATGCCGTTGGTCGCGGGCGTCGACTCGTCCACCCAGTCCTGCAAGGTGGTGATCCGGGACGCGGAAACCGGCGCCCTGCTCCGGCAGGGCCGGGCACCGCACCCGGACGGCACGGAGGTCGACCCGGAAGCCTGGTGGCAGGCGCTGCGTAGCGCCGCCGACCAGGCCGGCGGGTTGGCCGACGTGGCGGCGATCTCCGTCGCCGGCCAGCAGCACGGCATGGTGTGTCTCGACGAGGACGGCCGGGTGGTCCGCCCGGCGCTGCTGTGGAACGACACCCGGTCCGCCGACGCCGCCGCCGACCTCATCGAGGAGGTCGGCGGCGGCTCGGCCGGGAAGAGGTTCTGGGCGGAGGCCACTGGCAGCGTTCCGGTGGCCAGCTTCACCCTCACCAAGCTGCGCTGGCTGGCCACGCACGAGCCGGAGCGGGCAGCCCAGGTGGCGGCCGTCTGCCTGCCGCACGACTGGCTGACCTGGCGGCTCGCCGGAGCACCGGGGCTGGACGCGCTGCGGACCGACCGGGGCGATGCCAGCGGCACCAGCTACTGGTCGCCGGCCACCGGGCAGTACCGGCTGGACCTGCTGGAGCGGGGCTTCGGCCGGCGGTTGATGCTGCCCGAGGTGCTCGGTCCGGCGGATTCGGCGGGAAAGCTGTCCGACGTACTGGGTGGGCCGGGCGGGGCCCTGCTCGGTGCGGGCACCGGGGACAACGCCGCCGCCGCGCTCGGTGTCGGTGCCGGGCCCGGTGACGTGATCGTCTCGATCGGCACCTCCGGCACCGTGTTCAGCGTCGCCGACGTGCCCGCCGCTGACGAAAGTGGTGCGGTGGCGGGCTTCGCCGACGCGTCCGGTCGCTTCCTGCCGCTGGTCGCCACGCTCAACGCGGCCCGGGTGCTGGACGCCGCCGCGGCGATGCTCGGCGTCACCCTGGACGAGCTGGCCGAGCTGGCGCTCTCCGCGCCAGCCGGGGCGGACGGGCTGGTCATGGTGCCCTACCTGGAGGGTGAGCGGACGCCGAACCGACCGCTCGCCACCGGTGCGGTGCACGGCCTGACCCTGCGTACATCGACCCCCGCGCACCTGGCGCGGGCCGCCGTGGAGGGCATGCTCTGCGCGCTCGCCGACGGGTTGGACGCGCTGACCGCGCAGGGCGCGACCGCTCGCCGGGTCATCCTGATCGGCGGTGGGGCCCGGTCAGCTGCGGTGCGGCAGATCGCCCCGCAGGTCTTCGGCTGCCCGGTCGTCGTCCCGCCGGCCGGGGAGTACGTCGCCGACGGTGCCGCCCGCCAGGCCGCCTGGGTCGCCCTGGGCGGCGACGCGCCGCCGGTCTGGGCGGTCGAGGGCACCGAGGAGTACGCCGCGGCGGCTGTCCCCGCGGTGCGCGACCAGTACGCCGCGGCCCGCGGGTTGGTGCTCGACCGGCGCTGACCGTCGGGATCGACGCGCGGGTGGGTGCCGGTCGACGGTGACCGGCACCCACCCGCGTGACGGCCTCCTGCACGCGGTCTGGTTGGCTGCCGGTCATGACGGTGACCAGTGGCGGGCCCGGCCTGCGCCCGCATGGTCGGGGCGGTGGGCGGGCGCACCGGTTGTACAGCGTGGTGGTGTTCGTGCTGCTCGCCTCGCTGGACAACGTGGCGATCGGGCTGGTCCCCCCGCTGTACGGCCCGATCTCCGACGCGTTCGACGTGTCCGGTCGGCTGCTCGGCGTGGTCACCGCGGTCAGTTTCCTGGTCAGCGCGGTCGCGGCGGTCGGCTGGGCGTACGTCGGTGACCACACCAACCGTAAACCGCTGCTCATGGTGGGCACCCTGCTCTGGGCGGCGGGCACCGGCGGCAGCGCGCTCGCCGGCGGCTACCTGACGTTCCTGGCCGCGCAACTGGTCGCGGCGGTCGGTCTCGGCGCGGTCGGCTCGGTGGGCTTCTCCGTGGTGACCGACCTGATCTCGCCGACCCGACGCGGGCTGGTGATGAGCTTCTGGGGGCTCTCCCAGGGGGTCGGCACCCTCGCGGGCACTCTCCTCGGCGGGTTGCTCGGGGCTGCCGACTGGCGTCGGCCGTTCCTGCTGTTGACCGGCGTCGGCCTCGTCGCCACGGTGGCCTACCTGTTCACGTACGACGTTCGGCGTGGCCAGAGTGAGCCGGAACTGGCCGGCAGGTTGGACGCCGGCGCCGAGTACGACTACCGGATCAGCCGCGCCGACCTGCCGCGCATCCTGGCCCGGCGGACCAACCGGTGGCTGATCCTGCAGGGCCTGACCGCGCAGGCCGCGTTCGGCTCGTTGGTCTGGCTGCCGGTGCTGTTCGCCGAACGGGCCGAGGCCCAGGGCTACTCCACGTCGACAGCTGTGGTGGTGGGCAGCGTCTTCGCCACCCTGTTCCAGCTCGGTGGGGTGCTGTCCATCGTGGGCGGGTTGATCGGTGACGCCGTGCAACGGCGTACCCCGCGAGGGCGGGCACTCGTCGCCTCGATCGGCATCCTCGCCGCGCTGCCGTTCTACCTGGTGTTGTTCTTCGTGCCGGTGACCATCGACGTGCCGGACGGCGCGAGCGGCGGCGCGGTGGTGGGTGCGGTACTGGCCAGTGTGTTCACCGAGCCGTCGGTAGGGCTGAGCCTGCTCACCGCCGTCGTGGCGCTCGCGTTGACGTCGGCCAACTCGCCGAACTGGTTCGCGTTGATCGCCGACGTCAACCCACCGGAGCACCGGGGCACTGTCTACAGCCTGGGCAACCTGGTGAACGGGGTCGGTCGCGCCGCCGGGAACGGGCTGGTCGGGGTGGCCTTCCAGGCGCTGCGAGTGGCGTTCCCGCCACCGCTGAACTTCGCCGTCGGGCTGGCCGCGTTCCAGCTCTTCTTCATCCCGACGGGGGTCATGTACTGGCTCGCCTCGCGAACCTCACCGGCGGACATCGACAACGTGCGCGACCTGCTGCACACCCGGGCCGACCGCCTCTGACCGCCGACCTACTCTCCCTGATCCGCGCAACATCAGGGAAAGTGCTGCCTTGGGCGAGCGTGAGGGGCCAACATCCCTGATCTTGCGCGGATCTTGGCCCCTCACGGCACGCGGATCAGCCTCGCAGCCAGACGGTGACGTCGGCCGGGAGCGCACCGTCGTCGTCCAGGGGCGCGCTGGCGGCGAGCACCTCGGCGTTGGCCGGCACCGGCACCGGGGCGGCACCGAAGTTGGTCAGCACGGTCAGCTCACCGTTGCGGAAGCTCAGCACCTCGTCGCCCGAGGACAACCACTCCAGGGTGCCGCGACCCAGCCCGTGGGCACGGCGCAACCGCAATGCCGTGCGGTACAGCTCGTACGTCGAACCGGGCACGTCGCGCTGGCGGTCCAGCGCGTACTCCGCCCAGAGCGCGGGCTGCGGCAACCAGCTCGCGTCGGTCGGCCCGAAGCCGTACGACGGGGCGTCGGCCTCCCACGGGATCGGCACCCGGCAGCCGTCCCGGCCGCGTTGGGTGTGCCCGCTGCGTGCCCAGGTCGGGTCCTGCCGGGCCTCGTCGGGCAGTGTGGTGTGCTCGGGCAGCCCCAGCTCCTCACCCTGGTAGAGGTACGCCGAGCCGGGCAGCGCCAGCATCAGCAGGGTGGCCGCCCGGGCCCGGCGCAGACCGAGTGCGGCGTCCGGCTGCGGGTCGCCGATGCCGATGCCGTTGGGGCGTACGGTGCCGATCGGCAGACCGAGCCGGGAGGCGTGCCGCACCACGTCGTGGTTGGACAGCACCCAGGTCGTCGGTGCGCCGACCGAGTCGGTCGCCTCCAACGAACGGGTGATCACCGCGTACTGGGCCGGTGCGCTCCACGCGGCGAGCAGGTACTCGAAGTTGAACGCCTGGTGCATCTCGTCCGGGCGGACGTAGCGGGCCAGCCGCTCGGCCGGTTCCACCCATGCCTCGGCGACCAGCACCCGCTCGCCGGGGTAGCTGTCCAACACCTGCCGCCACTGCCGGTAGATCTCGTGCACGCCGTCCTGGTCCCACATCGGCGGGCGGGGCTTGTCGATCTCGTTGCCGGAGAGGATCTCCTGCGGCTCCTGCCAGTCGGCCAGGTCGGCCTGCTTGATGAGGCCGTGCGCGACGTCGACCCGGAAGCCGTCCACGCCGCGGTCCAACCAGAAGCGCAGTACGTCCAGGAACTCCGCGTGCACCTCCGGGTTGTCCCAGTTGAGGTCCGGCTGCCCGGTGTCGAACAGGTGCAGGTACCACTGGCCGGGCTGTCCGTCGGCGTCGACCGTCCGGGTCCAGGCCGGACCACCGAAGACGCTCTGCCAGTCGTTCGGCGGCTGGTCGCCGGCCGGACCACGGCCGTCCCGGAAGACGTACCGCGACCGTTCCGCGCTGCCGGGCGCGGCCGGCAGCGCGGCCTGGAACCAGCGGTGCGCCGACGAGGTGTGGTTCGGAACCAGGTCGACGATCACCCGCAGGTTGCGGGCCCGGGCCTCGGCGATCAGCTTGTCCGCGTCGGCGAGGGTGCCGAAGAGCGGGTCGATGTCGCGGTAGTCGGCCACGTCGTAGCCGGCGTCGGCCTGCGGCGAGGGGTAGAAGGGGGAGAGCCACACCGCGTCCACGCCCAGCTCGACCAGGTGGTCGAGGCGGGCGGTGATGCCGGGCAGGTCACCGATTCCGTCCCCGTCCGAGTCGGCGAACGAGCGGGGGTAGATCTGGTAGATGGCGGCCTCGGTCCACCAGCCGGTGGCCGGGGGACCGGAGGGGGTCTGCTGCGTCGGGTCGGTGTTCAGGGTCGTCTCCTGTGTTGCGGTGTGTGGACTTCAGTGTGCCCGGGGTGGTGCCGTCGAGTCCCGGACCACCAACCGGGTGGGCAGGACCACCGGAGTGTCGCAACCGGCACCCCGTTGACTGACGATGGGCCCCGGAGGCCGGGCCCCGAGCGGGTCGAGCAACATCTGGGCGGCCAGCCGGCCCTGCTCGGCAGCGGGCTGGGCGACGGTGCTGAGCCCGAGCACACCGGCCAGGTCGTGGTCGTCGATGCCGACCACGCTGACGTCCTGCGGCACCCGCAGCCCGACGTCGCGCAGGGCGGTCATCGCGCCCATCGCCATCTCGTCGCAGGCGGCGACGATCGCGGTCGGTGGCTCGCCGCGGGCCAGCAACTCGGCGGTGGCCCGGTTGCCACCGTCGATGGTGAAGGTGGACTCGATGTCCAGGGTGGGATCGGGTCGCAGGCCGGCGGAGCGCAGTGCCGTCTGGTAACCCCGGCGTCGGTCGAGGTGGGTGGTGAAGGCCAACTCGTCGTCCGGGTCGCCGGAGATGTGGGCGATCCGGTGATGGCCGAGGTCGATCAGATGCTTGGTCGCGACCCGCGCGGCCGCCACGTCGTCGATCCGTACGCACGGCCAGTTGGGCACTCTGCTGCCCGAGCTGATGGTGACACCGGGCAGTTCCAGCGTGGCCAGCGCGGTCAGGTCGGCCGGACGCAGCGGTGTGGCGACCAGCATCATGGCGTCCACCCGTTTGTGCAGGTTGGCCGTCCGCAGGACCCGCTGGCGGACCTGCTCCCGGCCGCCCAGGTTGTAGAGCAGCAGGTCGTAGCCGGACTGGTGGAGGTACTCCTCGACCGCCTCGACGACGGTGCTGAAGAACCAGCGGGTGATCCGGGGGACCACCACCGCTACCGTGCCGGTCCGGCCCCCGGCGAGCCGGGACGCGCTCGGCGAGACCTCGTAGTCGAGTTGCTCGGCGGCGGCGAGCACCCGCCGCCGGGTGGCGGCCGAGACCGTCGGTAGTCCGCGTAGCGCCCGCGAGACGGTGGCCGTGGAGACTCCGGCCAGCCGGGCCACATCATCGATCCTCGTCACGGTTTCCCCCGCTCGGTGCCCGGAGCGCCCGCCGCCGCCCGAGGGGCCAGGCGGCGGCGGGCGCGCGGGTCAGCCCTTGACGCTGCCGGCGAGCAGACCTCGCACGAAGAAGCGCTGCAGGGACAGGAACACGATGAGGGGTACGACGATGCTGACGAACGCACCGGCGGTGAGGCGCTGCCACTCGTTGCCCCGGGTACCGGCCATCTCGGCGAGCCGGACGGTCAGCGGAGCGGTCTCGTCACCGCCGCCCGCGAAGATCAGCGCGACCAGCAGGTCGTTCCAGACCCAGAGGAACTGGAAGATGCCGAATGCCGCCAGCGCCGGGGTGATCAGCGGCAGCACGATGGTGCGGAAGATCTTCGGGTGGGTGGCCCCGTCGACCCGGGCCGCCTCCATCAGGTCCCCCGGCAGTTGCGAGATGAAGTTGTGCAGCAGGAAGACGGCGAACGGAAGCGCGAAGCAGGTGTGGGCGAACCACACCTGGGCGAACTTCTGCTCGTCGACCAGGTCCCAGGCCGGCATCAGGGTGACGCCGCCGAGGCTGACCCCGGTGGAGAAGAACCTCAGCAGCGGCACCAGGGCCATCTGCAACGGCACGATCTGCAACGCGAAGATCGCGATGTAGACCCAGTCCCGGCCGCGGAAGTTGATCCACGCCAGCGCGTACGCGGCGAGGCACGCGAAGGCGAGCGGGAAGAGCACCGACGGGATGGTGATCGCCAGCGAGTTGATGAAGGAACCGGCGAGCTGCCCGGAGGACGACGAGCGCCCGAACAGGACCTGCTCGTAGTTCTCGAAGGTGAACTGCGGGTTGGTGAAGGCCGTCCACCAGCCGGTGGTCTTGATCTCGTCCTCCGGGCGGAGGGACGAGACGAGCAACCCGAAGGTCGGGATGGTCCAGACCACCGCGATGACGATCGAGACGAGCGTCGCGGTGCGGCTGTTCAACCGCTTGCGGACCCGGCCGGCCGTGGTGGTCGGGGTGCCGTCGGTCTTTTGGGTCCCGGCGGCGACGGTGGGCGTTGCGGTGGTCATCTCAGCCCTCCCGCTGTTGACGGAGGTTACGGATCTGGTAGATCACGACCGGGATGACCAGGAGGAAGAGGAAGACCGCGAGCGCGGAACCCCGCCCGTTCTCGCTGTACCGGAACGCCTGGTTGTACATCTCGTTGGCGATCACGCTGGTGTCGTAGTTGCCGTTCGTCGAGGTCCGGACGATGTCGAAGACCTTGAGCGTGGCGATCGTGAGGGTCACCATCACGACGATCAGCGCCGGTCGGATGCTCGGCATGGTGATCTGCCAGAACATCTGCCACGGGCTGACCCCGTCGAGCCGGGCGGCCTCGACGATGTCGCCGGGGATCGCCTTGATCGCGGCGGAGAGCACCACCATGGCGAAGCCGGCCTGGATCCAGACCATGATGACGATCAGCAGCAGCGTGTTCAGCGGCGATTCGAGCAGCCACTGCTTGGGCTCGCCGCCCAGGCTGACCACGATCTGGTTGAGCAGACCGATCTGGTCGCCCTCACCGCGGTAGGCGTAGACGAACTTCCAGATGATGCTGGCGCCGACGAAGGAGATGGCCATCGGCAGGAAGATCAGTGACTTGGCCACGGACTCGAAGCGGGCCTTGTCCACCAGTACGGCGTAGATCAGGCCGAAACCGGTCGCTACCAGCGGGACCAGGAGCACCCAGATCAGGGTGTTGATCAGGACCCGGACGATCGCGTCGTCGGAGAACATCCAGCCGAAGTTGTCCAACCCCACCCACTCCGTGCTGGTCCTGTTCATCAGGGAGAGCAGCACGGTGCGGATGGCCGGCACGACCAGACCGATGGTGAGCAGCAGCAGCGTCGGCAGCAGGAAGAAGAGCGCGAAGATCCCCTCCCGCTGCTTGGGTCGACGGGGAAGTGGAGCACCACTAACCGAGGCAGCGACGAGCTGCGCCTCCCGTCGCCGGGCGAACCAGGCCGGCACCACGTCGAGCAGCAGTAGGAGACCACCCACCACCAGCACGAAGGCGACCAGCCCGTACATCAGCATGAGGAGCTTCGGCTGCTGATCGGCGAAGTCGAACTCCATCAACCCTCCCTTCCGGGTCCACCTCGGCCGGTGGCCCGGCCCGCGTCAGCGGACCGGGCCACCGCCGGGGATCACTTAGGCCAGCTGCTCTCGATGCCCTGGAGCACCGGGGCGGTCGCCTTGCCGTTCAGCCACTCGACCATGCCCTTCCAGAACGTTCCCGCGCCGACGGCGGCCGGCATCAGGTCGGATCCGTCGAAGCGGAAGGTGCCCGTCTTGTCCTGGAGGATCTGGACGGAGAGCTTGTCGATCGGGCTGGCGACGTTGGCGATGTCCAGCTTGTTGTTCGCCGTGACCCAGTTGCCGAGCTTCGCGCGGCTGTTCACGTACTCCGCCGAGACGAGGTAGGTCTGCACAGCCTGGACCTCGGGACGGTCGGCGTAGCCGACGACGAACTCGCCCGCGCCCAGCACCGGCTTGCCCTTGGCCGGGTCGATGGCCGGGAAGTAGAAGGCGAACGCGTCGCCGTCCTCGGCCACCTTGGTGCCCTCGGGGAACTGGTTGGCGTAGAACGACGCCTGTCGGTGCATCGCGCACTTGCCGGTGGTCACCGGCAGGCCCGCCTCCTGGAAGGCGGTGGTGGTGATGCTCTTGACCCCGCCGAAGCCGCCGTTGACGTACTTCTCGTTCTTGAGGATGCTGCCGGCGCGGTCGACCGCGTCGACGATCTTCGGGTCGTTGAACGGGATGGCGTGGGTGGTCCACTGGTCGTAGACCTCGGGACCCTGCGTACGCAGGACCACGTCCTCGATCCAGTCGGTGGCCGGCCAGCCGGTCGCGTCACCGGACTCGACGCCCGCGCACCACGGCTTGATGCCGCTGGCGGCGATCTTGTCGCTCAGGGCGATGAGCTGGTCCCAGGTGGTCGGAACCTCCCAGCCCTTCTCCTTGAACGTCTTCGGCGAGTACCAGACGAAGGACTTCACGTTGGCGCCGAGCGGCACGCCGTAGAGCGTCCCGTTCACGGTGCCGTACTTCAGCCAGTCGGCCGGCATGTTCTGCTCGGCGAGGGCCTTGGTGTCGGCGCTGAGGGACTTCAGCTTGCCGGCGTCCGCGAAACGCTTCACCAGGCCCGGCTGCGGCACGAAGGCGATGTCGGGGGCGTTGCCACCGTCGACCCGGACGGGGAGCTGCGCCTCGAACTCGCCGCTGCCCTCGTAGTCGATCTCGATGCCGGTGCAGTCCTCGAACGTCTTCCAGGAGTTCCTGAGCAGGTCGGCCTCGGCGTCACGGATGGACGCGTAGATGGAGACCTTCTTGCCGTCGTGGCCCTCGTACTTGTCGTATGCGGCGCACTCCGCGGAACCCGCTTTGCTGCTCTTCTTGTCGTCGCCGGTACCGCAGGCGGTGGCGCTGAGCGCCAGCCCGACTACACCGGCGATCACGAAGGCCTGGCGTGGTCTGGTAAAGACCGCCATGCCGTCCTCCTTCCTAGCCGGCGCGGTCGTGCTGGTGACCCGTCGCCGGTCCGATTGGGCGTGCACACATGTAAGCGCTTGCATCCGGCCCGGTCCACCCCCTGTCAGACACGAGCGAGTAACAATCCGGAAACCTGCGGGCTGCCTGGTTGGGCGCGTTTCCGGGACAGGCTGAGGACTCTTTCGAAGATTGACGATATCTGTCAGGCTGACCCCACCGGATCGAAGGTTTTCGACATAGGAGGAGCTGTATGCGAAAGCGGTGGATCAGCCTGTTGGTGACGGGTCTCCTCGTCGGGGGAGCGCTGGTGCCGGCGACCCCGGCCCTGGCCGCGCCGACCTTCAGGGTGCCGTTCCCGTGCGGGCAGTCCTGGTCCGGGCAGACCCGGTCGGACCACAGCCCGGCCTATGCCGTCGACTTCAACCGCACCGACGACCAGGGCGACCCGGTGGTGGCGAGCGCCCCCGGCACCGTCGACCGGGTGACCGACCTCGGCGGCACCAGCTACGGCAAGTACGTCCGAATCAACCACGGGGGCGGTTACAGCACGTACTACGCCCACCTCAGCGGCTTCAACGTCTCCGTCGGGCAGACGGTCGGGTACGGCAAGGTGATCGGCTGGGTCGGCAGCACCGGCGGATCGACAGGCCCCCACCTGCACTACGAGCAGCGCCTCAACGGCGCCGACATCCAGGTCCGCTTCAACGGCAGCCTCGCGCTGTACTGGGGCACCAAGAGCTACACCAGTGGCAACGGGTGTTCCTCGGGCGGCGGTAACGGCACCGTCGACACCAGCGGCACGCCACTGACCGTCCGCTCCGGCCCCGGCACTGGGTACGCCTCGGTGGGCACCGTCGCCGACGGCACCCGGGTGACGATCGCCTGCCAGACCAGTGGCACCACGGTCACCGGCACGTACGGCACCAGCTCGATCTGGGACCGGATCGGCTCCGGCCGCTACATCGCCGACGCGTACGTGTACACCGGCTCCGACGGCTACATCCCGGGCGTGCCCCGCTGCTGACCCGGTGACTGTCACGGTCCCCGGCGGGCGTCGCCGCCGGGGACCGTGCGGTCAGTTGTTGAGCTGCCAGATCGCCAGGTTCAACGCGGCGGCGAAGGTGACCCAGGCCCAGTACGGCAGCAGCAGCGCCGTCGCCACCCGGGACACCCGGGCGAACAGCACCACGGTCAGGCCGATCGCCAGCCACATCAGCACGATCTCGGCGAACGCGAGACCGTACTGCCCGGCGCCGAAGAACAGCGGGGTCCAGATCGCGTTGAGCACCAGTTGGGTGGTCCACGCCCAGAGGGCGGGGGAGAAGCCGACCCGGCGCCACACCAGCCAGCCGGCCACCGCGATCAGCGCGTAGAGCAGTGACCAGACCGGGCCGAAGAGCCACGAGGGCGGGGCCCAGCCGGGCTGCCGCAGGTTCGCGTACTCCGCAGTGGTGCCCTGCACGCCCAGGCCGCCGATCGCGGCCGCGACGAACACCGCCGCCGCGAAACCGGCGAGGGCCCACCACGCCCGCCGTCCGGAGCTCGCTGGCGCCTCCTGAGACATCTCCATGGTCGAGATATTTCCCCTCGGCTTCGGCTGAAACCGCCGAGCCCTCGGGGTCGGCTCAAACCGCCGAGCGGAAGGGCGGTTCACCGGGCCGGCAGCCACAAAAAAGCGCCGGGATCGCCGCGGCCGGTGCTTCTGTCGGGAGGACGAAGCTCCGGTCGCGGCGACCCCGACGGGTCCCGGTGTTAGAGGTACGAGCGCTAATTGAAGATGCTGACACCACCCGGGCCGACCAACAGCCCGACAACGATGAGGACGATGCCCCACAGGATCTGCCGGCGGAACAGCGCGAGGATGCCGGCGACCACGAGTACGACTGCGAGAATCCAGAGAATCAGCTCCATGACCTCTGACTACCCGACTGGCCGATCGGGGAAACCTGGTCGGTGTCGAGTTGATCGCCGACATGAAAGACGCTGTACGCCTGCTTGATCACCGGGTGCGCGACGTTGCGGACGCGTACCCCGCCGGGGGTCGTGCCGCGCTCGGTGCCGGCGTGCGCGTGCCCGTGCACGGCCAGCGCCGTGGGCGCCGAGTCGATCGCCTGCCCCAGCTGGTACGACCCCAGGAAGGGGTAGATCTCCAACGGCTCGCCGGCGAGCGTGTCCGGCACCGGCGAGTAGTGGGTGAGCGCGACCAGCATGTCGCAGTCCAGCGAGCGCAGCGCCGCACCGAGACGGTCGGCGCTCTCGGTGGTGGTCCGTACGAAGGCCTTCATCTCCGGCTCGCCGAAGTCGCTGGCGCACCGCCCGGCGAACCCGCCGCCGAAGCCCTTGACGCCGGCGATGCCGAGCCGGCCACCCGCGCAGTCCAGCACGACGCCGTTGCCCTCCAGCACCGTGATGCCCGCGTCCTCCAGCACCTTGACCACCTGTGGCACCTGGTCACACTGGTGGTCGTGGTTGCCGAGCACTGTCACCACCGGTACGGCCAAGCCGCCGAACTCCTCCGCCACGCAGCGCGCCTCGGCCTCGGTGCCGTGCCGGGTCAGGTCCCCGGCCAACAGCAGCACGTCGGCGCACTCCGGCAGTTCCTCCAGCGCCGGTCGGAACCGGCCGACCACGTCCTCGTCCAGATGCACGTCGCCCACAGCGGCAATCCGGATCACCATGGAACCTCCCTCAGGGCAGTTGCTCGATCTCCGTGGGCGCTTGGGCGCGGATCACCCCGATGTCGCTGGTGACAGGCACGTCCGGGAAGCGCTCGGACACCCGACGCAGGATCTCGTCCCGTCGGTGCGGACTCTCCACCTCGCCGTAGAGCACGAGGGCGCGTTCCCGTCGAACCACTGTGATCCCCTGTTCGGCGACGGCGGGGTCCTCGACGAGCAGCCGTTGGATCTCCGCCTCGACGTACTCGTCAGGTGGCCCGGTGTCGATGTCGCGATGGTGGGTCACGATGTCCCCTCTCCTGGCTGGGTGCCGGCGGCCGACACCACCTCCAGCCGGTCCAGCAGCACCAGGAACGCCTCGGCGTACGGCGAGTGCTGCGTCTCCTTGCGTACCCGTTCCCAGTCGATCTGCTCCCGCAGTGAGCGGGCCAGCGGCAGACCGCGGGCGAAGTCGCAGTAGTGCTGGGAGAAGCTGAGCAGTTTGTGCACCATCAGCTGGGTCGCGGACAGCACCGGCATGCGAATCGCGTCCACCGGTCGGACGACGGTGTCGGCGAACGTCTCCTCGGTGACCGGAGTCTCGATCGGCCGGTGGATCAGGTCCACCATCCGGCCGTCGTCGAAGACCTTCACCAGCCAGTCCTCCGGCGGACGCTCCGCGACGAAACCGGCGGCCACCAGGGCCTCCAGTGCCTCTTCCACGTCGGCCTCCCGGATCAGGAAGTCGACGTCGTGATCGCTGGAGTGCCCCCCGTGGGCGTAGACCGCGAAGCTGCCGCCCAGGGCGAACGGAATCTCGGACTGCTTGAGCACGGCGGCGACCTTCTTGAGGGTGTGCACCAGACTCTCGTCTCCGCGCTCAGCCATCTGGTTCCTCCGTCGTCGTGTTGGTGGACCGGCGGTTGGATTTCGAACTCCGGTACCCGGCATTCCGTTCGTCCACACCTGCTGGTGTCTCGGTCGGGCGTGAACAGGGATGAAGCACCACAAACCTCGCGGACCATGTGCGTGGGTCGGATAACCTGTGGAGGGTGGCCAGATCATCGGGGATGCGACGACGCAAGGCCCGATTGCGCACTGTCGCCCTGATCGGGATCGACGGTTCGGGTAAGACCACGCAGGCACACCGGCTGGCCGACGCGCTGACCGCCGCCGGGCGCCCCGCCACCTACCGCCGCAACGCCAGTGGCCGCCGCTGGCTCGGCCGGATCGCCCAACGCCTCGGTCGGCCGGACGCACAGCGGCTCGTCGGTCGCGACGGTGTGCTGGCAGTGGAGTCGGTACTGCGCTGGCTGGCCATCGCCATCGCCCTGATCAGCTGTCTGCTCACCGGCCGGACGGCGGTCATGGACCGCTACTCGGCCTGCCAGTACGCGAGCATCCGGGCGCACGGCGGGCAGCGCTGGGAGCGGCTCGCCCGGGCCGGCTACCGGCTGTTCCCGACCCCGCAGGTGACCTTCCTGCTCGCCGTCGACCCGGCGGAGGCGTACCGGCGTATCGAGGAACGCGGCACCGACCACGAGACGATGGGATGGTTGACCGCTGCCGACACCGCCTACCGGGCACTGCCCGAGTACCCCACCTTCGTGCTGGTGGACGCGGGCCGCCCGGCCGAGGAGGTGACCGAGCAGATCCAGGCGCATCTGGAGACCTGGCTACCGCCGTCCGCCCCGGGCGGAGAGGACCTCGGCCCGGTGGTGGCTCAGGCCCGCCCGTAGACCGGCACTGTGGCACCACTGGTCGGGGCGGAGTCCGCCGACGCGAGGAACCGGATCACCGGCGCGATCTCTGCCGGGGTGACCCAGCGGGAATGGTCGGCGTCGGGCTGGGCCGCCCGGTTCGCCGGGGTGTCGATGACGCTGGGCAGCACCGTGTTGCAACGGACGTTCTGCGAGCGGTACTCCACCGCTACCGCGTTGGCGAAGGCCAGCACCGCCGCCTTGGCCGTCGAGTAGCCGGCCGCGCCGCGGAACGGGGTGACCGCCGCGCGGGCCGAGACGCAGACCACCGCGCCGCCGCCGGACTCCACCAGGTGCGGGAGCGCGGCCTGGGTGACCAGATAGGTCGGCCGCAGGTTGACGGTGAGCATCCGCTCGAACTCCTCGACCGGGGTCTCGTGCACCAACCCGCCGCTGGCGTACCCACCGACGAGGTTGACCACCGCGCGCAGCGGCGCCGCCGGGTCGCCGGTCGCGGCCTCGACCGCCTGCGCCGCGCCCGCCGGCTCGCCCAGGTCCGCGACAACGCGGACCAGTCCGGCCATCGCCGGCTCCGACCCGGGCCGGGCTTTCCGCTCCGGTACGACCACCCGCCAGCCCGCCTCGACGAACGCGGTGACGACCGCCCCGCCGAGCCCGCCGGAACCCCCGGTCACCAACACGCTGCGCTCTCCCATGAGCCCCACGCTAGTGCCCCGCCCCCTTCGAGCCCCTCCGCCGATCATGAAGTTGTTGCCGTGACACGCCGATCCGAGGGGCAACAACTTCATGATCGCGGTCTGCCGTCGGCAGATTGGCTGGGATGTCCGGACCTCGGGGGCGCAGGATCGGCGGATGCGGATCCTCATTCTCGGTGGCACCAGGTTCCTCGGTCGGGCCACGGCGCAGCTTGCCGTCGAACAGGGTCACGATGTGACCTGCGCCGCCCGGGGCGTGTCCGGCGCGGTGCCGGCCGGGGCGCGGTTCGTGGCGGCCGACCGGGATGATCCCGAGTCGCTCGTCCCGCTCGCCGCCGCGGGCTTCGACGCCGTGGTCGACGTGACCCGCCAGATCAGCCACGCCCGGCACGCGCTCGCCGCGCTCGCCGACCATGTCGGCCACTGGTCGTTCGTGTCGACGATCTCGGTGTACGCGGACTACACCACCCCGGGCCAGACCGCTGCGGACGCGCCGATCCTGCCGCCCGCCCCGCCGGACGTGGACGGTCCCATCGGCCCGGACCACCGCTGGTACGGCGAGTGCAAGGTGAGCATCGAGGAGCTGGTCCGGGAGCGGGTGGGCGTGGACCGTTCGTTCATCTGCCGGGCGGGGCTGATCGTCGGCGCGGAGGATCCGAGCGACCGTTTCCCGTACTGGGTGCGGCGGCTGTCGGCCGGTGGCGAGGTGCTGGCCCCCGGGCGCCCGACCGATCGGGTGCAGTTCGTGGACGTCGCCGATCTGGCGCGTTGGTTGCTGCACGCCGCCGGCACCGGCCTCGGCGGCACGTACGACGGCTCCGGTCCGGCGATGTCCCGGGCCGACCTGTTGGCCGGAGTGGCCGCCGGGCTGGGCGTCCCCGATCCGGTCCTCACCTGGGTCGACCAGGAGTTCCTGCTGTCCCACGACGTACGCGAGTGGTCGGGGGAGCGGGCGTTGCCGCTCTGGGTGCGACTGCCGGAGACCGCCGGCCTGATGGACCGGGACGTCCGGCCGGCCCTGGACGCCGGTCTGACCGTCCGTCCGCTGGCCGATACCGTTCGGGCGACGGCGTCGTGGATGGCCGCACACCCGGCGGCCGTCCGGCAGGGTGGACTCGACCCGGCGGATGAGGCGGCGATCCTGGGGAAGTGGCAGGCTGTGCGGGACCGGTGATCCCGGCGATCGAAGTTTCCCCCATGTCGGACAGTCATAGTTGACGCTCACGCTTGGTGAAAGTAAGTTTCATCCGTGGCGAAGAGTCCGAAGATTTCTGCGAGTCACGAGCCCGGTGGGCTGATCGTCCACATCAGCGGGCTGTTGCCATCGCTGTCGCCCGCCGAGCAGCGGGTCGCCCGGCTGGTCGTCTCCGACCCGGCGGCCGCCGCCCGGCGGACAATCACCGACCTCGCCACCGCAGCCGAGACTTCCGAGGCGACGGTCATCCGGTTCTGCCGTTCGGTGGGCATGGACGGTTACCCCCAACTGCGCATCCGCCTCGCTGCCGAGGCCGCCCGCCGGATCGAACCACCGGACGCCCGCGTCGTCGGCGGCGACATCCCGCCCGGTGCCGACCTCGCCCAGATCATCGCCACCATCGCGTTCAACGACGCCCGCGCCGTCGAGGAGACCGCCGAGCAACTCGACCCCGCCGTCTGCGAGCAGGTGGTCGAGGCGATCAGCGGTGCCGCTCGGATCGACATCTACGGCGCCGGCGCCAGCGGGTTCGTCGCCTCGGACTTCCAGCAGAAGCTGCACCGCATCGGCCGGATCGCCTTCTACTTCCCGGACGTGCACACCGCGCTGACCTCGGCCGCCCTCCTGGGCCGGGGAGACGTGGCGATCGGCATCTCGCACACCGGCACCACCTCCGACGTGATCGAGGTGCTGGAGCAGGCCCGTACCCGCGGTGCCGTGACAGTGGCGCTGACCAACTTCCCGCGCTCGCCGATCACCGACGTGGCGGACTTCGTGTTGACCACGGCGGCCCGGGAGACCACCTACCGCTCCGGCGCGACGGCCAGCCGGCTGGCCCAGCTCACAGTGGTCGACTGCCTCTTCGTCGGGGTGGCCGCCCGCAACCGCGCCCGGGCCCGCAAGGCCCTGGAGGCGACCGCCGAGGCGGTCCAGTCGCACCGGGTGGGTGCCAACCGGAGGCGGGCATGACGGCCGGTGCGGAGATGCCCGCACGGCCCGCTCGCCCCACGGTCCGGGTGGGTGCCCCCACCGAACGACGTAACCCGCTCAGCGTCGACCTCGACCTGATGTCGACGCGGGACGTGCTCACCGTGATCAACGAGGCGGACCGACGGGTGCCCGCAGCGGTCGCCGCGGTGCTCGACGAGATCGCCACCACCGTCGACCTGGCTGTCGCGGCGCTACGCGGCGGTCACCGGGTGCACTACTTCGGGGCCGGCACCTCGGGCCGTCTGGGCGTGCTCGACGCGGCCGAACTGGCCCCCACCTTCAACTCGCCCCGACACTGGTTCTGCGCACACCTCGCGGGAGGCCCGGACGCCATGTGGCGGGCCGTCGAGGACGCCGAGGACGACGACCGGGGCGGCGCGGTCGAATCGGCCAGTTGTGTACGGGCCGGGGACCTGGTGGTCGGACTGGCGGCCAGCGGACGCACCCCGTACGTCCTCGGGGCGCTGTCCGCAGCCCGCGCCAAGGGCGCCTCGACGGTGCTGCTCTGCGCCAATCCGGAGGCGGAGGCCGCCCGGTCGGTCGACGTGTTCATCGGGGTGGACACCGGACCCGAGGTGGTCACCGGGTCGACCCGGATGAAGGCGGGCACAGCGCAGAAACTGGTGCTCAACACGTTCTCGACCGCCGTCATGGTGCGTCTGGGCCGGGTCTACTCGAACCTCATGATCGATATGGTGGCCACCAACGCGAAACTTCGCGGACGAATGATCTCGATTCTGGTCGAGGCCACCGGTTGCTCCGAGGAGCTTTCCCAGCAGGCCCTCACCGAGGCCGACGGGGACCTGAAGACGGCGCTCGTCGCCCTCGTCTCGGGTGCCGAGATCGACGCTGCCCGGGCCGCGCTGGCCCGCTCGGCCGACCAGGTGCGCGGCGCCCTCGCCCTGCTCGCCTCATAGCGCCCCCGTCCCGTCCCCCGGGAAGCGAACGGGCCCTCGGATTGTTCATCTGGCCGGAGGGTAATAACACCCCCGTGAATGAACCGACCGGCTCACCGGTGCGTATCTGGCAGTGACCAGGATCGCATCCTGGTGGTGACCCGGGTCGCTGTGTCCCCACGGCGGGTGGTGTTGCCATGGTGCGGTAAACCCGTACGTGGTGCCCAGTGGCGAGCCACCCGATGGGGTGCTGACAGCAAACATGGATCGTGCTCTCAGCTACTACTCAGGCATTCGTGACACTTTCGACTCACGACGAGGAATCCCCGACACGTCTCATCTGTTGTGTAGGTGTCAGCACCGATGGGCACAGCAGAAGTTACCAGGGGCTGACAGGTGTGGGGAATGGCAAGGAACCGGGCAACCGGCGCGAGCGAGGGGACCGTGGGCAACGTGGACAAGAACATCGGCATGCGAACCGATCAGGTCGCCGAGGAACGCGACCTGGTGGGCGTCTACCTGCACGAGATCTCCCGGACGCCACTGCTGGACGCCGCCCGGGAGGTAGAGCTCTCCAAGGCGATCGAGGCCGGCCTCTACGCTGAGCACCTGCTCGGCGAGGAGACCGTCCGCGCCGGTGTCGACCGGGCCGACCTGGAGTGGCTGGTCGTCGAGGGCGAGCGGGCGAAGGACCTCTTCATCCGCGCCAACCTCCGACTGGTCGTGTCGATCGCCCGGCGCTACGTGCGCTCGGGCATGCCCATGCTGGACCTGATCCAGGAGGGCAACACCGGCCTCGTCCGGGCGGTCGAGAAGTTCGACTACGAGCGCGGCTACAAGTTCTCCACCTACGCCACCTGGTGGATCCGCCAGGCGATCAGCCGGGCGATCGCCCAGCAGGAGCGCACCGTGCGTCTGCCGGTGCACCTGGTGGAGGACGTCAACCGGATGCGCAACGTGGCGCGGCAGCTGACCCGTGAGTTGGGCAGCGACCCGGAGCCGGAGCAGATCGCGGCATCCCTCGGCGTCACCGTCGAGCGGGTGAACGAGTTGCGCCGCTGGTCGCAGGACACCGTTTCGCTGGACACCCCGGTCGGCGACGACGGCGACACCAGCCTCGGCGACCTGGTCGCCGACAGTGACGCGCCGTCGCCGGAGGACATCGTCCTCAGCGGTCTGGAGCGGCAGCGCATCGAGGGGCTGCTCAACCACCTCGACGACCGGTCGGCCGGCATCATGCGGGCCCGCTACGGGCTGGAGGACGGTCGGGAGCACTCGCTCACCGAGGTCGCGTCACGGTTCTCGCTGTCCCGCGAGCGGATCCGGCAACTGGAGATCCAGGCCCTCGGCCGGCTCCGTGAGCTGGCCCGGGCGGAGGGGCTGCAGGCGGCCTGACCTGGTAGTAATGACGGCGAACGGCCGGCGTCCGATAGGGGGACGCCGGCCGTTCGCCGTCATTGACAGTGGTTAGCGGACCCGGCCGTAACCGTGGATGGACATCATGTTCATGCCACGCTTGAGCACGTTGCGACCGGCGCTGGGCGCGTCGATCACCTGACCGTCGCCGACGTAGAGGGCGACGTGCCCGAGCCCGCTGTAGAAGATGAGGTCGCCGGGGCGTAGCTCGCCCCGCCCGATGTGGGCGACAGCGCTCCACTGCATCCGGGCGCTGTGCGGCAGCGACTTGCCGGCCGCCCGCCAGGACGCCAGGGTCAGCCCGGAACAGTCGTAGCCGTCCGGCCCTTCGCCCGCCCACTTGTACGGCTTGCCGATCGCCCCGAACGCGTACCGCACGGCTGTTCCGGCAGCACCGGACACGGCGGGCACGTTCCTGGCCTCGGTCGTCGCTGCCTTGGGCGCGGGTCGCTCAGTGGCGGCCCCGTACGCCTGCCGGCGCAGCTCGTACAGCTTGGCCAGGTCCTGTTCGATCTGCTTCTTGGCCGCGGCGAGCTGACGGGCCTGTGCGGCCTGCCGGGTCAAGGTCGTGCCCAGGCGGGCCTTCTCGTCGAGCAGCCGCCGCTGGTCGGTGGTAAAGCCGGAGATGCGCTCCTGCCGCTGGCGGGTCAACTGCTCGATCGTGCCGAGCCGGTCCAGCAGCGCAGCCGAGCCGCCCGCGCGCAGCAGGGCGTCCGCGGTGCGCAGGCCGCCACTCTTGTACGCCGTGGAGGCGATTTCGGCCACGTCGGCCCGGCTCTGCTCGACCTGCTGTTCGAGCGGGCCAATGCGGGTCTGTAATCGGGCCACGGCGGCCTCGTTTGTCTTGATCTCCTCACGCAACTTGTTGTACGACTCGACGACCCGCTCCAACTCGGCCGAGGACGTCTCGATCCGGCGGGTCAGGTCGGCGGGGGACGGCTCGGCCTGGGCCACCGCCGTCGGGGCGATCAGCGCGGCCGACATGCCGACCAGCGCCACGGTGCGCAGCAGATTTCTCAGGGATGACAAGAGCGGAAGGCCCCTCTCCCACGGCCGCCGGGGCTGCTGACGCCCTCGACGACACCGGCCGGGGCCACCCGGGCGGACGGCACTGGGCCGGACCGGCTTGCCCAACCTAACCCGAGACGGATGTGACTCGCAGTTGAAGCAGGGGCGAAAGTTGGGAGAGTTGCGGGTCGGGCCGGTGGGCTGGGTGGCGCCATCGTGGCTGATGACACCTGCGAACGAGGGAACATCGCCCTTTTCGCGGCGTACTGACAGATTTATGACTTTCGTCGTTCCGGGCTTATGCCGCCGGATTCCTGGTGGCCATAACCGATAAAAGCTGAAATGGATGCGGTTTCTCGGCGATCTCACCCAGTCGGGGTGAGCTGTCGTGACCCGGTAAATGCCCAGGTCGACTGGCGGCGCCGCAACACAATGAAGTCCGGAGCCGGGAATCCCGTCGGCAGGCAGCGATGACTGTCGCCAGCGGGCCCACTCGGCCAACCGTCCCCTTCGGGAGGAACCGTGAATCGTGAAGGCGCAAAGACGCGACCGCCGCGAACGGTGCCGGGCGCCCGGTCGACCCTGCTGTACGCGCGGCCCGGCATCATCGTGACCATCGACCGGTTCACCATCGGTCGGAACAGTTACCGGGTCGCCGACCTGACCCATCTGCGTACCACCCGGGGTCCGCACGACCGGATCGCCGTCCGGGCCGTGGTCATCACCGCCAGCATGCTCGGCGGTGTGGGGGTGCTTCTCGGCTTCACCGGCGGTCTGCACCGCCTCACCGCCGGGGCGTACCTGATCCTCGGCGCCGTGTTCCTGCTCCCGGCCGCTCTCGCCCTGGTCGGCGATCGCTGGCGCCCACCGCCACACGAACTGTGGGGGTGGTACCAAGGCTCGGAGGTGCTGCTGTTCAGCGCCGACGACGAACGACAGTTCGGCCAGGTCACCCGGTCGCTGCTCCGGGCCCGGGAGGTCAACCGCTACGGCAGTTGGGTCGACCCGATCGCCGAAGCGGATCCGTGGCGGCCCAACCGCTGATGCGGCGCGACCGGCGTGAAGGTCGGCGCAAGCAATCTTCACGCCCGCTGACCGTCATCGCGGGAGGACGGGCTCCGGAGTCCGCTCGGCCTGCGGCGCTGCCACCCAGGCGCTGACCCGGCGCTCGGCGTAGAACGAGACGAACGGCACCGTGCCGGCCAGCATCACCAGCAGCATCCGCTTCAGCGGCCAGTCGGCTCGGCGGCTCAGATCGAACGCGGCCACCAGGTAGATCATGTAAAGGAAGCCGTGCGCCGGCCCGATCGTCTCCACGACGACCGGATTGTCGAACGCGTACTTCAGCGGCATGCCGACCACGACCAGCAGGATCAGCACCACGCCCACGATCCAGGCGATCACGCGGTACCGGGTAAGGGCAGCGCCCACCTTCGTCCGTCCTTCCGAACCCGGCTCAGCCGGGATAGTCGCCGGGCCGGGCGCCCGGATTGGCGTTCAACCATGACAGGTAGTGGTTGTAGGCGGCCAGGTCGTTGTCCTCGACGACGTCCCCGGTGGCGGGCACCCGGGACACCCGCACCGGGCGGCGTACCCCCGGTCGGGACCCGGTGGTGACCGCCGGCGCCGGCTCGACGGCCGGATCCGCTGGCGGCGCGTCGGCCTCCGTCGCCCTGCGGCGGGCCATCTTCACCTCACGCCACCAGACGTAGACCACGAAGCCGGCGAAGATCGGCCACTCGACCGCGTACCCCCAGCTCAGGCTGTTGCCGGCGGTGGCCCGGCTGATCTGCCACCAGCCCAGCCCCAGGAAGCCCACGACCAGCACGACCATGGCCACGTGGCGTGCGATCCACGCCGGGGTCCAGAGCCGCCTCATGACATTGAGGGTACCGGGGACGCCATCGGTCTCCGACACCGTGTCGTAGTCGTCGACTCGTCGCCTTGGTTTGGCGTCACCGCGCCTGGGCAATCGTTTAGACGCCAGCCCAAACGAGATCAAGGGGGGCGATCATGACCGGATCGGTACGTGAGGACGGCTTTGCGTCCAGCGGTAGCGCGGATACGAGCCCGGAGCAGCGGGTGCCCGAGTGGGGCGGCGATCAGCTCGCCGACCCGGCCGGCGCACCCGGCCTCGACGACGACCTGCTCGGCATCGACCCGACGGAGCTTTCCGACGAGGACCTGATCCGTGAGATGCACAGCCTGCACCGAACCCGCCTGGACACCCTGCGGCACGCTGCCGACTCCGCACTCGCGAACCACCTCCGGCGCACGGCGGAGTTGGAGACCGAGTACCTGGCCCGACACCCGGGTC
This sequence comes from Micromonospora sp. NPDC049049, assembly GCF_040649115.1. NCBI lineage: Bacteria > Bacillati > Actinomycetota > Actinomycetes > Micromonosporales > Micromonosporaceae > Micromonospora > Micromonospora sp. NPDC049049. The sequence goes on from NZ_JBEZEX010000003.1 coordinate 248,757, forward strand.
GCGAGGTCGATCCCAGCCGCCTGCGGGACGCGTGATGCCGGCGCGCGCTGTGCGCGGCATGTCCGCGCCACCCGAGGTGGTCTTCAGCACAGCCACCGACCCCGACCGTGCCTCGGCCTGGCTGCCGGAGCCGCTGCGCGGCGACGGCAGCCCCGCCGCGGAGATCAGCGGCGAGGAGCTGCGCGCCCGCTGGGGCGACGGCGACGCCGACGACTGGTCCGCCGAGATCCGGGTGGAGCCGGCCGATTCCGGTGGCGCGCGGATCCAGCTGGACCTGGCCGACGGGTCCGGCGGGCCCGGTCCGGACCAGCTTGCCGACGAGGCGCTCACCAACCTGGCACGCGAGGTCGCCGACAACCTCCAGGCCGGCTGAGTCGGCCACGCGCGACGCCGTTCCCGCACCACCACGACACATGAGGAGATCGGGTGAGCGACACTGGCCTGCGGCAGAAGGCGGCCCGGCTGCGCCGGGCGTACGCGCCGCACGAGCACCGGCCGCTCGGCGGCTACCTGGTGGCGATGGGCGCCTACGCCGGGGTGACCGGGGCTCTCGCCGGCCTGGTCAAGGCGACGGGCCGGCCGGTGCCGGAGCGTCCCGCGCCGTCCGACGTGGTGCTGCTCTCCATCGCCACGCACAAGCTGAGCCGGTTGCTGTCCAAGGACGCGGTGACCAGCCCGTTGCGGGCGCCGTTCACCCGCTACGACCGCCCGATCGGCAGCGGCGAGGTGATGGAGCAGGTCCGCGACTCGGGCAGCCCCACCCGGCATGCCATCGGCGAGCTGCTGAGCTGCCCGTTCTGCCTGGCGGTCTGGGTGGCCACCGGGCTGACCGGTGGCCTGGTGCTCGCGCCCCGGCTCACCCGCCTGGTGGCGACCGCGCTGACGGCGGTCGCCGCGTCCGACTTCCTCCAGATGGCGTACGCGACGGCGCAGCAGGCCGCCGAGGGCGGGCACGACGACTGAAAGCCAAAAAAGGGGGGCCGGCCTGCGCCGGCCCCCCTTTTTTCGTACGCCTTCAGCGCTGCATGCCGGACCAACCGTGCGGCGACTCCGGTTCCCGTTCGTCCTCGTCCGCCCCGGTGATGATGTCCCGATCCACCGCCGTGCGGTCGTGCTCGTTGGCGAAGTCCGGCTCGGGCGTGGTGTCCCTGCCCTTCGGGGGCTGACCCAGCGCCGGCACCTTCTCGTCGTGGTCCTCGTGGTGCGTCATGTCGGTGTCCCTTCCGCGGTCGCTCAGCCGACCGAGCCGCCCAGCAGGTCACTGGCCTCGTCCACCGCGTACTCACCCTCGGGGAGCGCGTCGATGCGGGCGAGCAGCTCCGGCGGGAGTTCTGCGGCCACCGCCTGACGGTAGATCTCCGCCTGCTCAACCCGCTCCTGGCCTCGGAAGATGCCGTCGAGCAGGTCGTCGAGTGCCCGGGTGTCCGGCTCGTCGGCCAGTGGTGAGTCGTCGGTCACGTCGATCAGCTACCCGGGGCGGAATCGGTCAAACGTCACCCCGTCGCTGGCCTGCGCTCTTGGGCCGACGGCCCCGCAACCCTTCCTTTGCTCTGCACCCGCCGATGCGACGGTCACGCTTCGTGAGTGGTGCGCGGAGGGGTGCAGAGCAAAGGGAGACACAAAGCAGCGCGGGGGCGGGGGCGGGCAGAGCGACAGCGCCGCCCCCGGCCTTGTGGGCCGGGGGCGGCGCTGGTGTCGGTGTGCAGGTCGCCTCTCGGCGAGTGGCACTACGCGGCTCCAGCCGGACGGTATTCCGCGAAGGCTATTTAGGTGAGGCCCGGGGACACTGGACACACCGACACCCCAGTCAACGAGCCGACCCCCGTTCGTGTTCCGCCGGTCGTGGTGTCGGCGGTCACACCGTCGTGGGCAGGGTGGCCCGACGGGCCCGCACAGCCGAGGCGAGGTGGTCGAGCACCTCGGCGGTGTCGTCCCAACCCAGGCAGGCGTCGGTGACCGACCGCCCGTACTCCAGCGTCCGGGTCGGGTCGAGCTCCTGCCGGCCGGGCAGCAGGAACGACTCCAGCATCACGCCGGTGATCCCGCGCTGACCTGCGGCCAGTTGGGCGGCCACGTCCGCGGCCACCAGCGGCTGGTTACGGTGGTCCTTGCCGCTGTTGGCGTGACTCGCGTCGATCACCAGCCGCTCCGGCAGGTCGGCGGCGCGGAGCAGGTCGAGTGCCCCGGCGACCGACTCGGCGTCGTAGTTGGGTCGGCCGCCCCCACCGCGTAACACGAGGTGCCCGTCGGTGTTGCCCCGGGTGTGCATGATCGCCGGGGTGCCGGAGAAGTCGATGCCGGGGAAGACGTGTGGCACCCCGGCGGCGCGGATCGCGTCCACGGCCGTGCCGATGCTGCCGTCCGGGCGGTTCTTCATGCCGATCGGCATGGACAGGCCGGAGGCGAGCTGGCGGTGCACCTGGCTCTCCACCGTGCGCGCACCGATCGCGCCCCAGCCCACCGTGTCCGCGATGTACTGCGGGGTGATCGGGTCCAGGAACTCGCAACCCACCGGAAGGCCGAGGCGGAGCACGTCGAGCAGCAGCGCCCGGGCCAGCCGCAGACCGGTGTTGACGTCCCCGCTGCCGTCCAGGCCGGGATCGTTGATCAGGCCCTTCCAGCCGACGGTGGAGCGCGGCTTCTCGAAGTAGACCCGCATGACGATCAGCAGGTCGTCGGCGAGCCGGTCGGCTGCCGTCCGCAGACGCTGCGCGTAGTCCAGGGCGGCGGCCGGGTCGTGCACCGAGCAGGGACCGACCACAACCAGCAGGCGGTCGTCCTCGCGGTCCAGCACGCGACCGACCGCGCGGCGGCCGGTCAACACGGCCGCTGCGAGCGGGGCGTCCAGGGGCAACTCGTGGTGCAGCAGGGCGGGCGTGGTCAGCGGCACGACACGGTCGATCCGCTGATCGCTGACCCGATCGGTCTCCGGGGTCGTCACGGTGGGCATCCTTTCGCCGACCGTGCCGGGGCCGGTGCCCGGGACGAGCCGGCTGCTCGTACGCAAAAGGGCAGGAACGACAGCTCCTGCCCAGCCGGCTCGGTCCGTGGTGACATCAGTTCATGGTGAAGTCACCGGCGTGCGAGCCGGCTGCCTAAACCATCGATAGGAACGCGTCACCGGGCCAGCGTACCCGACCGGACGCGTTCCCCCGTGCTGTCGTCCCAAGATGCGGGGTGAAGATCGCGTGCCGGGGACGCGGTCGGGGTAACAGGGGTGCCATGACACACGAGCAGAGCGATCAGGACCGGGTGGAGTCCCGTGCGCACCACCTCCTGCCCGAGGAGGAGGCGGTGGGCAGCGACGACCCGGAGGCGCAGGCGGAGGCCATCCTCGCCGAGTCGGACATCCGCACCGCTGACCAGAACGCCGCTCCGGACACGGTGCTGGAGCGTCGTACCTCGGATCAGACAGTGGTGGCGGTCGAACCGCCGGACTGAGCGGTCGCCCCGCGTGCCCGGCGCGACCCCCGGTAGGTCTGGTCACGCAGCCAGGCCAGCGGACCTGCCACCCGCAGCTCGGGTGGCAGGTTGCGCACCGGGTCGAACGCGAGCGCACTGTCCTCCTCGGCGCTGAGCTGGGCGCCGAGGCTGACCTGCCCGACCAGTCGCCACGGCCCCACCGCCGACGCGACCGCGAGCACCAGGCGCGGGGTGTCCGTCCGGGTCGCGGCGGACGCCGCGGCCAGGCTGCGACCGAGGTCGGCCGAGTCGGGGTCGGCCAGCGCGGCCAGCCAGAGGCGGCGCCGGCCCGCGCGGTAGAACGTGATCGTGCTGTACGTGCCGGTGAAGCGGCGTCGCGGCAGCGGCAGGTTCCGCAGCACCGGGGCCGCGCCGCTGGAGCTGACCAGCAGATCGAACGGCCGGCCGCCGTCGCTGTGCAGGCGCAGCGCCAGGCCCAGGACGTCGGGCCAACTGCCGGGCGTGGGCGTTCCCTTGGAAAGCCGGATGGTGGTCCGGTACTGGCCGGGCTGGTCCAGCAGCGCGACCCCGGTGGGCGGTCCGGGCGTACCCCAGATCACCGTCTCTCCGACGAACGAGCGACCGGCCGGATGCAGCAACCGGCCGCGGCGCAGCCGGCCGAGTGCGGTGCTGGCGCGTTCGACGGCGGTGGCGGCCCGGCCGGCGGGCCGGAACGGAGGCTGGGTGACGGTCATTGCTCTCCGGTACCCCGCGCGGCGGCTCCGAAGCCGCCCGGGTCGGCTCGCCGACCGACGGCACGTCACCTTTCCGCCTCCGAGATCGGATAGCGTCGGGGCATGCCCGACAGCGGTTACCCCTGGCCCATTCAGACGTCCCGACTGGACAACGGCCTGCGCGTGGTGGTGAGTGAGGACCGCACCGCGCCCGCAGTGGCCGTCAACCTCTGGTACGACGTCGGCTCCCGACATGAGCCGGCCGGGCAGACCGGTTTCGCCCACCTCTTCGAGCACCTGATGTTCGAGGGCTCGGTGAACGTGGCGAAGACCGAGCACATGAAGCTGATTCAGGGCTCCGGCGGCTCGCTCAACGCCACCACCAACCCGGACCGGACCAACTACTTCGAGACGGTCCCGGCCGAGCACCTGGAGCTGGCGCTCTGGTTGGAGGCCGACCGGATGGGCGGCCTGGTCCCCGCCCTCACTCAGGAGACGCTGGACAACCAGCGGGACGTGGTGAAGAACGAGCGCCGGCAGCGCTACGAGAACGTGCCGTACGGCGACGCCTGGCTGCGATTGCTGCCGCTGCTCTACCCGCCGGGGCACCCGTACCACCACGCGACGATCGGCTCCATGGCCGACCTGAACGCCGCCGACCTGGCCACCTTTCAGGCGTTCCACCAGACCTACTACGCGCCGAACAACGCGGTGCTCACAGTGGTCGGCGACGCCACCGCTTCCGACGTGTTCGCGCTCGCCGACAAGTACTTCGGCGCGCTGCCCGCCCGCGACGACATCCCGCCGGCACCGGACGGCCGCACCGTCCCCGCCACCGGGCAGACGGCCGTCGAGTCGGTGAGCGCCGACGTGCCGGCGCCACGGGTCTACATCGCCCACCGCAGCTACCCGTTCGGCACCCCCGGATACAACGTGATCACCGTGCTCGCCACCATCCTGGGCAGCGGCCGGGGCAGCCGGCTCTACCAGCGCCTCGCCGACGGCGAGCGGATCGCGCAACCGGACCTGGTCGGGGCGTACGGGGTGGACCTCGCCCACGCCCCGGCACCGCTGATCGCCACGGCCACCGCCCGCCCCGGAGTGAGCGCCGAGCGGCTCGCCGAAGGGCTGGCCGAGGTCGTCGACGAGTTGGCCACGGTGCCGGTCACCGCCGCCGAGCTGGATCGCGCCAAGGCGTTGCTCAGCACCGGGTGGTGGCGTCAGCTGTCCACCGTCGACGGCCGCGCGGACCTGCTCGGCCGGTACACCACGCAGTTCGGTGACCCGGCCCGCATCGCCGAGCAGTTGCCGGCCCTGCTCGCTGTCACCGCCGAGCAGATCGCCGAGGCCGCCGCCGACGTGCTCGCCACCGACCGGGTGACCCTGACCTACCTGCCCGAGGAGACCTCATGACGCTGATCGCCGACCGTCCCGGCCCGGGCGCCGCCCGCCCGTACCGGTTCCCGCCGGTGGTCCGCCGCGCCGCGGCCGGTGGTCAGGTCGTCGCCGCGCACCTGCCGGGGCAGAACCTCGCCGTGGCCCTGCTGCTGCTCGACGTGGGCGCGGGCCAGGAGCCGGTCGGCAAGGAGGGTCTGTCCGGCGTGCTGGCCAAGGCGTTGGAGGAGGGCACCGCGCAGCGGGACGCCGCCGCATACGCGCTCGCCGTCGAAGGACTCGGCACCGCTCTGTCGACCGGTCTGGACTGGGACTCGTTCCAGGCCAGCGTGGTGATCCCGGTGGACCGGCTGAGCGCCGCCGTGGAACTGCTCGCCGAGGCGGTCCGGACGCCGAAGCTCGACCCCGCCGACGTACGCCGGGTCCGTGACGACGAGGCGACAGCGCTCCGGATGGACTGGGCCAACCCCGGCCCGCGCGCCGACGCCGCGCTGCGGGCCGACCTGTTCGGCGCCCAGAACCGCTGGGGACGGCCGATGCACGGCGACCCGGAGTCGGTCGCCGGGTTGGACGTGGAGGACGTCACGGTCTTCCACTCGGAGTGGTTCCTGCGCCCCGGCACCCTGATCGTCGCCGGTGACCTGGACCGGATCGACCTGGACGCGCTGGCCGCCGCGGCGTTCGCCGGCACCGGTGGTGGTCCCGCCGAGCGCGGCGGTCCCATCGAGGTGCCGCTGCACAGCGGTCGCCGGATCATCCTGGTGGACCGGCCCGGCTCGGTGCAGTCCACGCTGCGGCTGGGTCACCCGTCACCGCACCGGGCGCACCCCGACTACGTGCCGATGACGCTCGCCGGCACCGTGCTCGGCGGGGCGTTCACCTCCCGACTCAACCACCTGCTGCGGGAGGTGCACGGCTACACCTACGGCATCCGGGGCGACTTCGCCGCGTCGCGGCGGTTCGGTCGGTTCGCGGTCAGCTCCGGTGTGCAGACGGCGGTCACCGCGCCGGCCCTGGTCGAGGCGGTGGGCGAGATCACCCGTACCCAGGCCACCGGGGTGACCGAGGAGGAGCTGGAGGTGGCCCGCTCCTGGCGTGCCGGGCAGCTCTCGGTCGAGTTGCAGAGCCCTCGGGCGATCGCCTCCGCGCTGACGACCCTGGTGGTGCACGACCTGCCGGACGACTACCACGCGCGGTTGCGCGAGTCGCTGCTCTCCGCCGACGTGGCCCAGGTCTCCGCGGCGGCAGCCACCCACCTGCACCCGGAAGCTCTCACCCTGGTCATCGAGGGCGACGCCGCGGTGATCCGCGACGACCTGGAGGCCACCGCCCTGGGAGACCTCCTCCCCTAACCCCGAAAGCGCCGTTGATCAAGAGGTTTGCGTCACCCGGAGCGCGACTCCTGACGCAAACCTCTTGATCGACGGCTGTGGGGCCGCGGTGTGAGGTGGACCCGGGGGGTGGGAAAGGGGTCCCGGTTTCGGGGGTGGGGTCGGTAGCCTCGCGGGCATGAGGATCGGCATTGTGGGGGCCACCGGCCAGGTCGGTGGCGTGATGCGGCAGGTGCTGGCGGAGCGGGAGTTCCCAGCGGAGCAGGTGCGGTTGTTCGCCTCGGCGCGGTCCGCCGGGCGTACGCTGCCGTGGCGCGACGGCGAGGTGACAGTCGAGGACGCCGCGACCGCGGACTATTCCGAGCTGGACATCGTGCTCTTCTCGGCCGGTAAGGGCACCGCCCGGGAGTTGGCCCCCCGGGTCGCCGAGGCCGGCGCCGTGGTGATCGACAACTCGTCGGCGTTCCGGATGGACCCGCAGGTGCCGCTGGTGGTCGCCGAGGTCAACCCGCGCGCTGCCCTGGACCGGCCCAAGGGCATCATCGCCAACCCGAACTGCACCACGATGGCCGCGATGCCGGTGCTGCGTCCGTTGCACGCCGAGGCTGGCCTGGTCGGCCTGGTCGTCTCCACCTACCAGGCGGTCTCCGGCGCCGGGCTGGCCGGCGTCGCCGAGCTGGACGAGCAGGTCCGCAAGGTGGCCGAGCACGCCGCTGGGCTGGCCTTCGACGGATCGGCCGTGGAGTTCCCCGCGCCGCGCTCGTTCACCCAGCCGATCGCCTTCAACGTCCTCCCGCTGGCCGGTTCGATCGTCGACGACGGCTCGTTCGAGACCGACGAGGAGCAGAAGCTCCGCAACGAGAGCCGCAAGATCCTGGATATCCCCGACCTGTTGGTCTCCGGCACCTGTGTCCGGGTGCCGGTCTTCACCGGGCACTCACTCCAGATCAACGCCCGCTTCGCCAGGCCGCTCACCCCGCAGCGCGCCCACGAACTGCTGGCCGACGCGCCCGGCGTGGCACTGACCGACGTTCCGACGCCGTTGCAGGCCGCCGGCCAGGACCCGACCTACGTGGGCCGGATCCGCGCCGACGAGACCGTCGAGTACGGGCTGGCGCTGTTCTGCTCCAACGACAACCTGCGCAAGGGCGCCGCGCTGAACGCTGTGCAACTCGCCGAGCTGGTCGCCGCCGAGCGCCGCTGACCGGCACGGTCGCTGAAACGACGAACAATCACCGAGCCCTCGCCGTACGTCGGCGGGGGCTCGGTGCCGTTGCGGGTGGTCGGTGGTCGCCCTGCTGTTCCAGGTGGTCGCCCGCAGGGGCCGGCAGGTCGTGCTTGGATGGGTCGGAGACGATCGTCCAACCTGGAGGACACCATGCCGGATGACCGGACCCAGCAGGCGTTGACCGATCTGGTGGCCAGCCGCTCGATGGGCGTGCTCGCCACGATCAAGCGGGACGGGCGTCCACAGCTGTCAACGGTGGTCTACTCCTTCGACCGGGACGCGGGCCTGATCCGGGTCTCGGTCACCGACGGCCGTGCCAAGACCGCGAACCTGCGCCGCGACCCGCGCGCCAGCTTCCACGTCAGCAGCGAGGACGGCTGGGCGTACGCGGTGGTCGAAGGTCGCGCCGAGCTGACCCCGCCGGCCACCCGACTCGACGACGAGACGGTCGAGGAGTTGGTGGCGCTCTACCGGGGGCTGAGGGGCGAACACCCCGACTGGGACGAGTACCGCCAGGCCATGGTCGACGAGGGCCGGATCGTGCTACGCCTGCACGTCGAGCGGCTCTACGGCATGCCGCCCCGAGGCTGACCCGCCGCTCAGGCTGACCCGCCGCTCAGGCTGACCCGCCACAGCCGATCAGCCTGGCTCGATCACTGTCACGCCGGGCCAACGCTGCGCCGGCCGGTGCCGGGCCAACCGCTGCCGCGACAGGGCCACGTCCACCCGGGCCGGGTTGTGCCGCCACACCCCGCCCAGCAGATCCGTCAGACCGTACGGCGCGCAGACGTCCAGCTGGCCGGCCTGGTCCAGGCGGACGGCCACCGCTGTCGCGTACTCCGGCCAGGTGGCGACCGCCTCGGCCACGCTGCGGTACGGCTCGATCGGGTCGCCGCCGAACGTGGCCGCGTACCAGGTGTGCACAGCGGCCTGGTTGCGAGCCTCCCACGGCGGCTGCGCCCACATCCCCTTCAGCAACGCGGTTGCCCGGTCGTCGTCGGCTCGGGTCAGCCTCGCCGGGTCGAAGAAGACCACGTCAACGTCGCGGACCCGCGCCGGGTCGAACCCGTTGCCGTACCGCTCGCCCCAGACCAGGTCGCGCAGTGCGCCAGCGCCGATCCAGGCGTCCGGCAGCCCGGAATCACGCACCACCGCCAGTGCCCGGATCAGCCAGTTGCTGCCGGCCACCAGCTCCCGCAGCTCGTCCTCGCCCGTCATCATGTGCCCACGGTAGGCAGCGGACACCTGCACGGACAGTCCCGGCGGGCAGTCGGCGTTACCCCCTCCCGGGCGGCGGGTAGACGGGCCGTGCCGACACCGAGAGGGGAGCACCATGACAACGGTCGGAGAGTTCATGACGACCCGGTTGGTGACGATGGACGGCAACGACACGCTCATCGCAGCCGCGCAGGAGATGCGTGACAGTGCGATTGGCGATGTGGTGGTTACCATCGGTGACAGTGTGGTCGGCATCGTCACGGACCGGGACATCACGGTCCGAGGTGTCGCGGAGAACATGGACCCGGGCTCGACCCGGTTGAACCAGATCACCACTCGCGACGTGATCACGGTGAGTCAGTACGACGATGCCGTGGCCGCCGCGGACCTGATGCGGACGTACGCCGTACGCCGACTTCCGGTGATCGACGACGGGCGCCTGGTCGGCCTGGTGTCGATGGGTGACCTCGCTGTCGAGCGCGAACCACAGTCGGTCCTGGCCGACATCAGCGCCGACGATCCGAACAACTGACCCGTCCGCCGCGGTGCGCGCCGGCTCTCCCTTCCGGGAGGGCCGGCGCGTGGTGTCTCCACCCCCTGCTCACCCGGATCGGGCGAGGTTGAGCGGGGGAGCGGCGGGGACCCGTGCGGGGACGTGCAACGCCGGCCGTCCGTGCGACGCGAGCGCGGTGGGTGGGATCCCCGGCCCGGCAACTGGGAGGAGTGGACCCGATGGTGGACGCGACCACGAGGTTCTTCGAGGACCTGGACCGGCGGGGGTACGAACCTCTGCTGGCCAAGACCTCCGGGACGCTGCGGATCGACCTGCACGAGGGGGCGCAGACCCGGCACTGGCTGCTGAGGATCGATCACGGCCGGCTGAACGTCAGTCAGGAGGACCAGGAGGCCGACACGGTGATCGGCGCGAGCCCGGTCCTCTTCGACGACATCGCCTCGGGGCGCGAGCACGGGCTGGCGGCGCTGTTGCGGGGGGACATGACGGTGTCCGGTGACGCTCGCCTCGTCGTACAGGTGGAGCGGATCTTTCCGGGTTCCCCGGACGCCCGTGGGCCGCGTCGGCGATTCGCGGGGGAGGAGCACTGATGGGGCAGAGCAACACGATCCGGATCCTGGACGGCAACACGTTCGTCGTCTGCGAGGACACCGGTGACATCGAGGCGACGCCGAGCGAGCCCACCGGGCTCTTCTCCATCGACACCCGGTTCCTGTCGACCTGGGTACTGACCATCAACGGTGAGCGGCTCAACTCGCTCTCCTACGACGACCTTCAGTACTTCGAGTCGCGATTCTTCCTGGTCCCGGGGATGGCCACGCACTACGTGGACGCGAAGCTGTCGATCATCCGCGAGCGCGCGGTGGGCGGCAGCTTCTGTGAGCAGCTGACCATCCTCAACCACGACGAGAAGCCTGTCGACCTGGAAGTCCGAATGGACGCGGCGTCGGACTTCGCCGACCTGTTCCAGGTGAAGGACGAGATCCTCAACAAGAAGGGCGAGATCTACACCGAGGTGGAGTCGGACCGGCTGCGGCTGGGGTACCGGCGGGGGAACTTCCGGCGGGAGACGGTCATCTCGTCGTCGACGTCGGCCCGGTACGACAGCAAGGGCTTCTCGTACACCGTGCACCTGGAGCCCAACGAGCAGTGGGATGCCTCGATCGACGTCCAGACCTACGCGGTCGGACCCGGTGGCCGGGACCTGCGGTTCGGCCTGCGCAAACACGGCACCGAGCGGCTCGCCCTCCAGCACGACCTGGAGCAGTGGATCGCCGACGCACCGAAGGTCAACAGCGAGCACGGCCGGGTGGCGAGCACGTACCGGCGCAGTCTGATCGACCTGGCGGCGCTGCGCTTCTCGCCGCTGTCGCTGGGCGGTGCCACCCTGCCGGCCGCCGGTCTGCCCTGGTTCATGACCATGTTCGGCCGGGACAGCATCCTCACCTGCCTCCAGACACTGCCGTTCACTCCGCAGCTGTCGAAGACGACGCTGCGCATCCTGGCGTCCCTGCAGGGCAGCCGGTTCGACGACTTCCGGGACGAGGACCCGGGGCGCATCCTGCACGAGATGCGCTACGGCGAGACCGCGGCCTTCGAGGAGCAGCCACACTCGCCGTACTACGGCTCGGTCGACGCGACGCCGCTGTTCATCGTGCTGCTCGACGAGTACGAAAAGTGGAGCGGGGACGTCGCGCTGGTCAAGGAGTTGGAGCAGGAGTCCCGGGCGGCGCTGAGGTGGATCGACAACTACGCCGACCTGGTTGGCACCGGCTACATCTGGTACGAGCGACGCAACACCGACACCGGCCTGGAGAACCAGTGCTGGAAGGACTCCTGGGATTCGATCTCCTACTCCGACGGCACGCTGCCGCCGTTCCCCCGGGCCACCTGTGAGGTGCAGGGGTACGCGTACGACGCGAAGGTCCGCGCGGCCCGGTTGGCGCGCGAGTTCTGGGGGGACCCGGAGTTCGCCGACCAGTTGGAGCGGGAGGCGGCGGAGCTGAAGGAGCGGTTCAACCGGGACTGGTGGGTGGACGACGGCGAGTACTTCGCCCTGGCCCTGGACCCGGACGGCCGGCAGTGCGACATCCTCAGCTCCAACATCGGCCACCTGCTGTGGAGCGGGATCGTCGAACCCGAGCGGGCGGAGAAGCTCGCCGCGCACCTGGTCGGGCCGCGGCTCTTCTCCGGCTGGGGGGTGCGCACCCTCGCCGAGGGGGAGGCCCGCTACAACCCCATCGGCTACCACAACGGGACGATCTGGCCGTTCGACAACTCGTTCATCGCCTGGGGTCTGCGCCGGTACGGCTTCGCCGAGGAGGCCGCGACCATCGCCAACGGCATCCTGGACGCGGCCACGTACTTCGACGGCCGGCTGCCGGAGGCATTCGGCGGCTACCCGCGGGAGCTGACCAAGTTCCCGGTGGAGTACCCGACGGCGTGCAGCCCGCAGGCCTGGTCGACAGGTACCCCGCTGCTGCTGCTGCGCACCATGCTCGGTCTGGAGCCGCACGAGGGTCACCTGGCGGTCGAGCCACGGCTGCCGGTGGGGATGGGTCGCATCGAGGTGCTGGACATCCCCGGTCGTTGGGGCCGGGTGGACGCGTTCGCCCGGGGTCGACTGGACCTGGACAACCTCGCGGACTGACCGATTCGGCCGCCGAACCGGCGGTGGCGTCGCCGCCCGCGTCGCCGCCGCCGGGTCGCCACCCAGCCGATACCCAGCCGGTCAGGGTAGATTCTGCGAATGCCGGAGCTCGTGTACCCGCCCGTTATCGCCACCGCCAAGACGCTGTTCCGGGTCCTCGACCTGAAGATCACCATCGAGGGCGCCCACCACGTACCCCGCACGGGCGGGGCGGTGCTGGCCAGCAACCACGTCAGCTACCTCGACTTCATCTTCGCGGGTCTGGGGGCGAACGCGTCGGGCCGCCTGGTGCGGTTCATGGCCAAGGATTCGGTCTTCACGCACAAGATCTCCGGCCCGCTGATGCGCGGTATGCGGCACATTCCGGTGGACCGGCAGGCCGGCGCTGCCTCGTTCCGCGCCGCCGTTGGCGCGCTCAAGAAGGGCGAGGTCGTCGGCGTCTTCCCCGAGGCGACGATCAGCCGGTCGTTCACCGTCAAGGAGCTCAAGAGCGGCACGGTCCGGATGGCCCGCTCGGCGAAGGTGCCGGTGTTGCCGGTCGCGCTGTGGGGCACCCAGCGTCTCTGGACCAAGGGCCGCCCGCGCACTTTGACCCGTCGGCACACGCCGATCACGATCCTGATCGGCGAGCCGATCAGCCCGGCGGACTTCCCGGACCCGAACGTGCTGGCCGCCGAGCTGACCACCCGCCTCAGCGCCCTCGTCGACCGGGCACAGCGGGATTATCCGGACACCCCGGCCGGCCCGGACGACACCTGGTGGCAGCCCGCGCACCTGGGCGGCAGCGCGCCCACGCCGGAGGAGGCCGCCGCTCTGGACGCCGCCGCCGAACACCCCGCTCCCAGCGCCTGACGCTGAAGGCGTGTGTCGACGTTCTCGGTGGGCCCGGGGCTTCGACGCACGCCCTAGCTGGCTGGATCGCTCCGCGCCAGGGCAGAACGGTGTCTGCCGACGCGGACGGTCGGTGTCACCGCTGCCCGGATGCTGCCCCGCCTGCGAGCCCGCCCCACGAGGTCGGATCCGGTCTTGAGCGGTAGTAGTCGTCCCGGGAGTGGAACTCCACCGGCAACGAGCCGGGCAGCGTGATCCGGGTGTCGCCGGCGAGCAGACCGGGGCCGGCCCGCAGCAGCAGCACGTCGCGCTCCTGGGCCGAGAGGTCGACCAGTTGTGGACGGTTGAGCCGGAACATGGCAACCGCCCGGCGGACCTGCCGGGCCAGCGCCACGACCTCGGCTGTCGTTCCGCTGAAGGCCAACGCCGGCTGCTGAATGGTGCGCAGCGCGTCGCAGACGATCAGCAGCTGGGCTGGGACGTCCGGCGCGCTCGTCGGCAGCTCCAACCGGGACGGCCACTGCCAGCGGATCTGACCGCTCATCAGGCCGTTCAGTCGAGCCGGTGGCCGGGCTCGGTGCGTGCCGTCGGCGACCAGCGACAGGTGCGAGCCACTGCCCACCCAGCAGATCCGCTGGTCGGTGACGGTCACCGCGACCGGCTCGGGCAACTGCCAGCGGCGTCGCACCTCGCTCGGCCCGAGCAGGTAGCCCGCGACCAGCAGCCGGTGTCGCCCGAGCAACCGCTCGCCGGGCATGGGTCGCAGGTTGTAGCGGCGGTCCAGGGTCGGGCCCACGTCGTCGTCGGTGGCGTCGAACCGGTGAGGACCGATGAAGAAGGGGGACGCGTCGGCGTGCATCGTCACGACCTTCCGGTCAGCTGGCTGTGTAACGAAGCCTTCCGGACCGGCGCGCCCCTGTCATGACGCCTGTTAGGGGGTCGGCCGGTCGTGCGCCGCCTGTGACCGGTAGATGCCGATCTCCTCCGGGCGGACGAGACCGTCCTCGATCGCACGGGCGAGTAGTGCCGCCTTTGTGGCGGCGGGTCGCCCCGCCCGGGTGTACTTGATCCGTGCCCGGTCGACGTACTGCTTCACTGTGTGCTCGCTGATCTGCATGCGCCGGGCCACCGACGCCTTGGACATCGACTGGAACCAGAGCAGCAGCGCCTCACGCTCCTTGTCGGACAACATCGGCCGGTCCGGCCGTGGGTCGCCGACCATCGCACCGGCCAGCGCCGGCGGCACGTACGGACGGTCGCTCGCGGCGGCCAGCACCGTCTCCACGCAGTGTTCCCGGCCCTCGTGCTTGGCCAGGAACGCCACCGCCCCGGCGTCCAACGCGGCGAGCATCGTCTGCGGGTCGGTGTGCTCCGAATAGACCACCACCCGCCGGCCGGCGGCGCTCAGCTCGGCCAACTTGTCCAACGCCATCCGCCCGTGCAGTCGCAGATCGAGCAGTATGACGTCGGCGTGCGGCGCCGCCCGCAGCACCGCGTCCGGGTCGTCGCCGGTGGCGAGCACCGTCAGGCGAGGCTCGGTGGCGAGCCAGGCGCGGACCCCCTCGACCACCACCGGATGGTCGTCGACGATCGCCACCCCGACCGGTCGATCGCCGGTCACCGCCGCCACCGGGTCTGCGCCCATCTGATGTTTCCGTCCCGTTCGTAGAGGTACTCCACCGGCCCGTCGTCGTGCTCCCCGGGGGGCGGGCCGGTCGACTCCGGCCCCTCCCGGTCCGGTGTGACCAGGCTGACCGCCACCTCGTCCGAGCCGGAGACCACTGTCAGACGCGCCCATTCCCGGGCGTCGGCCAGGGTGCCGGTGAGCGGGTCGGCCAGCCGGCGGCGGACCTCCACCGGCAGCGGCGGCGGGGTGCCGATGGTGACCAGGTCGATCGGAAGGCCGTTGCGTTCCGCCAGGTCGGCGGCGGCTCGCAACTCGTGCAACAGCGGGTCGGGCACATCGTCGGACTCGGCGATCAGCCGGCGCAGTCGGGCGGCGGCCAGCATGCACCGGCGCTGCACCTCCGGGTCGTCCGGGTCGGCCTGGCCGGCGGCCAGGTCCCCGAGGACCCGCCCGGCCGCCGAGCTGACCAGGGCCAGCCGGTCCCGGCGTTCCCGAAGGCCCCGCTCGGCGGCGTCCCGCTCCGCGGCCATCGCGTGACCGGCGGCCGACACGGCGGCCCGTTCCCGAGCCAGGCCGACGATGACGGTGCTGCCGACGAAGACCGCCACCGGCAGCGAGAACGTGCCGTAGACGTACATCACGTAGCGGGCCACGTCGGCCGGATCGGGGCCGTGCCCGAGCACCGCGACCAGGGCGATCAATGCGTGGGTGCTGAGGAGCGCGATCAGCCCCACGACGCGCCGGCCCCACACCGCCAGCACGAAGAACCAGCCGAGCGTGCCCCACACCCAGTTGGCGGCGGTGAACAACTGCCGCTCACCGGCCGCGGCGAAGACGGCCGCGTCGACGACAAGCAGCAGCCCGGCCAGCGGCCACGGCGGCAGTGGCGAGCCTTGCAGCAGCCGTACCCCGGCGATCGCGCCGGTCACGGCGACCAGTACCCAGGCGCCGAGCACCACCGCTGGCGCGGCGAACTCCGCACGGGCGGACAGCACCGCCGGCAGCGCGATCGCGACGTGCCAGGCCAACGCGATGGCGACGGCGGCGATCCGGGCACCCCGGTCGGACGCGTGCGCCACGGCGGCCGGGGCGGCGAGCGCCGCGGGGGACTCCGGTTCCCGAGGCGTCGGAACGCTGGTCCAGTTCGGTGTCTCGGGCGCGTCGGTGGGGTGCGCCGGGGCGTTCAGGTCAGCCGACACCGGGCCACTCCAGCCGAATCCGGGTGCCCACGCCGACGGCCGAGTGCACGTCGGCCCGGCCACCGACAGTCGCCATCCGGCCACAGATGGACTCGCGCAACCCGTACCGGTGCGGTGGGACGGTGGCCAGGTCGAAGCCGGGGCCGTCGTCGACGACCTCGACCACGACGCCGATGGCGTCGCGGGTCAGCCGCAGCGTGGCCCCGGCGCCCGGCGCGTGGCGGACCACGTTGGACAGCGCCGCGTAGGCGCTCTCGCTGATCGCGTCGGCCACGCCGACCGGGACGGCGCAGGACTCCAGGTCCAGCCGCACCGCAAGCTCGGGTAGCCGGCCGGCCACCAACCGCAACCGCCCGTCGAGCGGCACCGGGCCGTCACCGGCCACCGGGCCGACGTCGGTGAGCGCGACGAGGGTACGTAGGTCGGCCGCGCAGCGGTCCCGGAAGACTGTCGAAGGCCCGGCCACCGCGCCCAGCCCCACCATGGTCAGCGTCCCGAGCACCGTGTCGTGCAGGTCGCGGTTCTGCTGGCGTTCGGCCTCGCGGGCGGCGCGTGCGACCAACGCCTCCCGGGTCAGCCGCTGGTGTTCGACGAAGGCGCGGTCCGCCCGGCCGATGCGTCGGCGCATGACCGCCGCCATCATCGCCGTGCAGGCGGTCTGTGCCAGTAGCGTGGCCGCGTGCGCCCGGGCTTCGGTGGGGTTGCCGGCTGCCTGCGTGCCGGTCACGTAGGTGGCTATCACGAGTAGCCCGGCCGGGATCGACCAGCGTGCCGAGGTCGTGGCCTGTGTGTTGATCACCGTGGTGCTGGCCAGCACGGCGATCCAGCTGCCCTCGCCGGGCAGCACCTCGGGCGCCACCAGCACCGGGATGAGCAGGCAGGTCAGCGCGGTGACCGCCACGTCACCGCCGACGAGGCCGGGGCCGATGCCGTGGCGCAACGCGCGGTGTGCGTACCAGAGGGACCAGCCGGTCAGCACCCCCACGGCGGGCAGCAGCACCGCCTGCTGCACCGGCGGGGTCTGCACCGACACGGCGACCGCCGCGCCGAACAGCCCGCAGCTCAGCCGCAGCAGCGCTGGCAACGTGGTGAAGATGAGGCCCAGGGCCCCGCCGGCGGGATTGTCCAGCGTGGGCGGCGGCACGGTTGGGGTGGCAACGGCCGGCATCGGGAAGTGTCCTTCCGACAACGACCCGGTCCGGGTCCACGCGGCGTAGATCGACATCGGACAATAGCATGGCGGACCGTGGCGGGGTCATCCCTTGTGTGCGGAGTGTCGCTAATGTGTCACTCTGTGCTGTGGGCGCTGCGGCGGGCGGGCGTGATCCACTCGCGTTCGCGGAAGTCGGGGTGTCCGGAGCCGGCTGACCACCCGACATCATAAAAACCGAGTCGATCACCGGGTGCGATGGAGCGACCACCCGGCCGGAACCGGGGTCGCCCGTCGTCCGTCTCATCCCCGGATGGAAAGGTGGTGGGCCGGATGCGCTTCTCCCGTACGGCACTCGCGGTGGCACTGCTCGGCATGACGTTGGGCGGCTGCGGTGGCACGGAGATTGGGCCGGGTCGGGCCGACGAGCCCGCTCCGGCTCAGATCGTCGACGGGTGGACCTCCTGTGCCACGGAGGCGCCCAGGGCCGGCGAGATGACCATGGAGGCGTCGCCACCGGCCGTGGACGAGCCGACGATCGGTCGCATCGACCCCACGTTCACACCGGTCGCGGCCGTGGTCTGCGGGCGGGAGATTCGGCCGGGACCCAACGGCGGCCAGGGGCAGGTCGCCACCGAGCGACGCGCCGAGGAGATCGCACGGCTGCTCACCGCGCTGCGCCTTCCCGACGAACAGGCCAACGGGAAGGTCGCCTGCACCCTCGACATGGTCATTCCGCCGTGGCTCGCACTGGTGGACGAGCGGGGGCGTTGGCTTCGGCCCCACATCCCGACGGACTCCTGCGACAAGCCGCGCCCCGAGGTGATCGCCGCTCTGGCCGGGCCGCAGTGGACCACTGTGGACACCCGCACCATCCGGCAGGTCGAATCCGCGGCGGCCGAGGCCGCCGGATGTGCCCAACAGTGGACGGACCTGGTGTGGGTGGAGACCCGCAATGGCCGCCCCGGGCCGCCTCCGCCGGCCCGCTCGACCGCCGGGCCGCTGCGCCTCTGCGTCTACGAGGTGCCCGCGTCGCTTCAGGAGGGCGAGAAACCGCCGGGTGATTTCGTGTACGGCGGCCCGCTGCCGGCCGAGCGTCAGGCGGGCGTGCTCCGGGGGTTGTCCAACCGCCGGGCGGTGGTCGACTGTGCCACCCCGGCGAGCCGCTTCGCGGTGCTGCGCCCGCTCGAAGGGGCGGGCCCCGACCGGTACGTGGAACTCGACGGTTGCCAACGGTTCCTGGTCGCGCCAGCGACGGGTGGTGCGCAACTTGGCCAGGGCGACGCCGCTCTGGCCGCCTTGCTGGGGCCCGTCTAGAAAGTCGGAGGTACGCGCTACCGTCCCGGTCATGGCAGCTCGGATTTCCCTCACCCTCGACTCCACGGACGCACAGGTGCTCGCCGCCTTCTGGAAGGAGGCCCTGGGTTACATCGACGAGCCACCACCGCCGCCCTTCGCCACCCGCGCGGAATGGCACGCGCAGTTCGACCTGCCAGAGGACGACCTTCCCGAGCACGGCGCGTGGCTGTGCGACCCCGATGGTGTCGGCCCCTACCTCTCCATCCTCAACGTGCCCGAGCCCAAGACGGCGAAGAACCGGCTCCACATCGACATCCGGGTGCCCGGCCACGGCAACTCCGACGAGCAGTGGGCGCGGATCCGGGCTGAGGCCGAGCGGCTGGCGCGGGCCGGCGGACGGGTCCTCGCGGAGTTCGACCAGCAACACGTGGTGATGGCCGACCCGGAGGGCAACGAATTTTGCGTGGCGGTGGCCTCAGCCTGAGCACGGCGTCACCAGGTCTCCAGGCGGTCGAGGTCGCGGGCCGGCCGGTACCCGCCGAGGATCGCCAAGCCCTCCGCCTCGGTGTAGCCGTTCCCCCAACCCTTGCGGAACGCCTCGACGACGCAGGGCTTGACCACCATCTCCAGGACGTCACTGCCTTGCCGACGGGCACGGTATGGGCCGGCGACGAGATCCGCGGGCCGGGCGTCGCGGGCCGGGGCGGGTTGCGCCCGAACGGTCAGCCAACGGCCGGACACGTCGCCGACCACCAGAGCGCCCTCGACGAAAAAGTCCCGCGCTGACCGGCCGAGCGTGACCGAGCACTCCAGCAACCGTCCGTCGGGCGGCAGCGACTCCAGGCGGAACGGCACGGCGCAGCGGTGGGCGCCGTCGAACCGGACCCGGCTCGCCGTGCCCGTCGCGTCGTCAAGGGTGGTCGCGTAGCTGTCCAACTGGGCCCAGAGCCCGTCGGCGGGTTGCCAGCGGACGAACCACAGCTTCCGGTCGCCGGACGGATCGAACCAGGCGACCCCCGAGCGGTCGCCGACCCGTACCTCGGTCCGCCCCTGCGGTCGCCCCTGCGAGGACAGCGTCTGCTGGAGCCCGTCGAGCAACGCCTCGGTGCGCGCCAGCGCGAAACGCGCCTGATCGCTCGGACCCCGGAACTCGACGCTCTCGATGCCTCGCCCGGTGCGCCACGTGGCGAAGTCGGCACCGTTCACCAGGGTGTCGGTCGTGAAGTGCACTGTCGCGGGATCGGCGCCGACCTCCTCGGGGCGTACGGTCCCATCGCTCTGCGCCTTCGGCAGCATCAGTACCGCGGCCGGCATGACCGGGTCATCGGTGCTCCGAACACCCGGGATCGCCAGCACCACCGAGGTGAGAGCGACACACGCCGCCGCCACGCCGCCGATGATCAGCCCTCGCCGCCGCAGTCGCAACCGCCGGCCCCGATGCCGGGCCTGTTGCACGATCGGCGTCGGGTCGATGTCGCCTCCCGCCCGATGCCTGAGCGTGGTGGCGAGCTGCTCGTCGAGGTCACTGAACATCAGAGGTCTCCCGCCCATGCGTGGGTTGCCGCACCCTGTCGTCGACGCAGCGCCGCCAGGGCCCGCTTGGCGTGTGTGCGTACCGTCCCTGTCGAACAGGCGAGGATCTCGGCGATCGACGAGTCGTCCAGATCCTCGTAGTAGCGCAGCACGATCACGGTGCGCTGACGTGCCGGCAGATCACAGACCAACCGCCACAGCGCGTCGCGCTCGGCGACGCCGGCGGCCTCGTCCACCCCGCCGGCCCGATCGAGCACCGCGGCAACCGAGATCTCCCGGCTGCTGAGCCGACGCCACCACGAGTTGTGGGTGTTGACGAGCATGCGTCGGACGTACGCGTCCGGCTGGTCGGTGCGCGAGATGCGCCCCCACCGGGCGTACGCCCGGGCGAGGACCTCCTGAACCAGGTCCTCGGCCCGGTGCTCGTCACCGGTCAGCAGCCGGGCGAGCCGCACCAGCGCTGAAGTGCGAGCGAACGCGTACTCCTCGAACGTCACGCCCTATTAACGCCGTAGGCCGGCCAACCCGTAGACACCCGCCGGGCACTTTCCACCGAGCAGGGCCGTCGTGACGCGCCCCACCTGTCGAGGCGTCGGCGGGGCTACCTCCGTCCGTGTCGGGAAAAAATCTATGAGCGAAGCGCTAGATTTTCGTGCCGTCCCCGGCTAATGTTTCTGGGGTCGAGAGAGCAAACAAAGACGCTGACGTTGCCGCCCCGCACGAGGGCGAAGGAGCGGGGCCCAGGAGTTTGTGGGGCCTGCTCAGCTCGGCGACGGGCACGTGCCGTCGCTGGGTAGTACGTGGAAGGCTGTGACAGCGGGTGAGGCCGACGCTTGTTCAGGGCTTCACCCGAGGTTGAGAAAGGTTCGTCGCACGTGTCAGGGCCATGAAGTCGCGTGGGGCTCGGACACCGACGGACAGCACGGAGTACGACAGAGGAAATCAGAGGCAAGGGAGGGCATTACACCGTTGGATCGCCCGCTGCCAGTCGCGTTCGTGGGCTGGGCGCGGACACCGCAGTTTCCATCGAACGAGAGGTGGTCTCCGGTCACGCTTATGCGATCCTCGCACCCGAAGCCGTCCCCGACGGCTGGTGCGGACAAGACAAGCCGACGTTCTGTCGGTAGATGGTGTTCCTGACCCACAACCCTTGGGCCCCGGTGCTTCCGAGCACCGGGGCCCTCGTGATGGAGGTTCCATGGCTCAACCCGACGACATGTTCGACGACGAGGACTACCCCGCCTACACGATGGGCCGTGCCGCCGAGATCCTCGGCTGCTCGCAGGACTTCCTACGCCGACTCGGCGATGCGAAGCTGATCGACCCGCAGCGCTCCAGTGGCGGGCACCGCCGCTACTCCCGCTATCAACTGCGCCTTGCCGCGAGAGCCCGGGAGATGTGCGACCAGGGCACCGACATGGCCTCGGCCTGCCGAATCATCATTCTTGAGGACCAACTCGAAGAGGCCCTTCGGCGCAATGAGCGCCACCAGCAGGGCTGAGCACACCCTTCGTGCGGCGCAGACGCGCCCGGCCCGACGAAGCATCGAGCCGGGCGCATCAGGCTGAGCTATGCCACGAAGCGTGAACGGCGTCGGCGCCCGATCAGGTAGCCCGCGCCGCCGAGGAGCAGGAGCACACTGCCAATGCCGGCCACGGTCGCGGTGTCGGCACCGGTAACGGGCAGCCCACCGCCCTCGCCACCCTCGCCGCCGGGGGCACCCGGGCTGGCGGAGGCAGTAGGAGTCGGTGCAGCGGTCGTCGAGGCGCTGGGCGTAGCGCTCGGCGTGGGCTGAGACGCGCAGTCCAGCTCACGGGCGTCGTACAGGCCGTCGTTCAGGTAAGCCAGATAGGCATCGACGGCCGCCTCGCGGAGCACCGTCTGCGCCGCTGTCTCCACGTTGGGGCCAGTGGGCAACGAGTCGGCGTTCGCCGCGAACAGGATCTGGGCGGCCAACACCCGTACCTCCTGCTCGGGAGCGGTGTCCAGGTCGATGGTGAAAAGCTCGCGGATGTCCTTGTACGCCTTGCGCTCGACCCCCTGACACGCCTCGTTCAGCCCAGGCGGGACGACGTTCCCCTTCCTCCGGTGCCTCGCCCCGAACCAACATGAAGGGGCGCCGTGAACACCCTTTCGGGTGGCGCGGCTGGAGGAAGGGATGCACAGGGGCCGAGGTGATAGACGGGGCCGGGCACGGCAAGCCGCTGACCTGCGTTGGTGAAGTGCGCCCGGCAGGATTCGAACCTGCGGCCTTGGGATTAGAAGTTGAATCCTGATCGTGTTTCTGGGTGATCAGTAGTCCCTAGGGGTGTCTATCTGTCCAGGTAGACACCCCTAGGCGTGCCGGTCACTGCCGGCCTGTGACGGTTAATTTGTAGCCGTCCGGGCTCACAGCGGGCGCACCCTTCGCCATGGTTTCGCGTGAGTCCTTGCCGGGTCCGTCGAAGTGCAGCCCGAACATCTGACTGTCCGCGCTGCCCCGGTTGACCTCCCGCTCCTTGCCGAGGGGACCGGTGGTGAGTGTCGAGCGAGCCGAGGTGTGAGTCAGCCGGACTTGTCGATCAAGTGCCTTGGGCAGTAGTCACGGACGTCGTCGCGTAGGACCGAGACGTCTCCTCGCTCGGCGGCGTCCGCACCGTCCGGTACTGCTGACGGGTTCCGCCCCCATCCGTCTGCACGACGAGCGGCCACGTAGGCACCTCCCGAAGTACAGCAGCGGCCGTGGCAGATCGGGGCTCGTCGTGTGCGACCCGCGCGGCCAGCCACTCTGCCTTCCAGGCGCAGGCCGCCCAGGCAGCGTAGTTTCCCCGTACGGCGGTCACCTGTATCACTCCCGGCTCGGTTCCAAGTCCGGCGACGAATTCGTTGATGTCAGAAGCAAACGAGTAGCCCGGCGGGACCTGCACCTCTGCCGGACGCCACTCCCGCACCAGCTCGCGGAAGTCGACACCATCGATACGTAGATACTCACTCGTATCGTTCTCGTATCGTTCTCCGTATACCCCGGGCTGCCGTACTCGCCGGTGGGCGCAGGGGTGGCGTATCCGAAGGCCGTGCTGGGGATGATCAGCAACGCCGCGAGTACTCCGGTTGCGGCGGCCATCCACTGCCAGCGACGTGCCGCACCATGGCCGGAGCTATCCGGGAGTTGCGCATGCTCGTGCCGCCTTGTCACGTATCCTCCTCAGTCGCCGATGACCACTGCAATCCTTTGTAAGAAATGCCTGGTCTTACCCGGTATGAGACTGGTTAACCTGGGCTGGTCCGCCATGCCGAGATCGGCTAGGACGGGACCGCCATCAACACCCAGGCTTTATATCGCACCCGTGTTGCAGGGTCCTGTCCTGCCGGCTTCTTACGGGCCGTCGTGTCAGGCTGGCTGGGTCGAACGCGATGTTCACTCGGCTGCCTTTTGGAGGATGTCACCGTGCTCGTACCGAAGTTGCGTCAGCAGTAGGCTTCCCAGACCGAGTACGCCGAGGGCGTACCGCTTGGCGTCATCCCGGGTCTGAATCCGGTGCCGGTCGACGTTGCCGAGCGCCTGGGCGAAGCCCACGCCGAGAGCTCGCCACCCCTCCCGCTCGCTGGCCTGGCGGCCTAGCCGGTAGTCGCTGGTGTCGCCGAATACGTCCGAGTAGAGCTGCTTACCTACGAGGTTGTTGCCGCTCCGGTCCTGCGGGTTTCCCGCCCATGTCCGAATGTGGCTTTCCACGAAGATCGCCGTCTGGCTAGCGACCTTTCCCCACTCCTCATCCTCGACCAGACCCTTGACGTGCTTCCAGAGATCCGGGTCCCACGCGTGCTCATCGACCGACTCCTCACCGCTGGCCAGTCCGAGTTCCCAGAGGGCTGCCTCTATGAGTTCGCAGGCTTTCCTGACGCCACGGCGGGTGGCCTCCTGGAACGCAGAACTCGGCGTGCGATCAGTGAACATGCCGAGGCTATACCGAAGCTTGTCGAAGCGTTCTACCAGGTTGTTGTCAGCGCCGAGCGCGCGGACGAATACCGCACGGGTCCGCGCCTTCCAGGAGTCGAGGCCTGTCTTATGGCCGAAGTAATCAGCCTCAACGGCTTCCTTCTTGAGCTTCTCAAGTTCCGTGATGGCGACAGCAGAGCGCATGGGCGCGAGCTTACTTCTTCCCTGCGACATAGACCCACGCCTCGGCTGCCCCGCCACCGGATCTAGGTTGCGCAGAAGCCAGACCGCGATAGGTGGTGGCCGGGCCGCCGGACCAACCTGACGCACGTACTCGCCGACTCTCGCCGATGGCGAGATGACGCGGGACCAGTTCGCTCAGGCCAACCGCAGGACTCAGGATCGACTTGCCGAGGTCGAGGCTCGATTGACTGAGGCGGGTGGTAGCCACGTGCAGGCCGGGTTGCACGGTCCTGGAGAGGGTGAGCGTTGGCTCACCTCGGATGACATTCAATGGAGGCGGACAGTGCTTGCGGCCCTGGTTGAGGTGGTGCTGCGCCCCGCCAAGCCGGGCAGGCCGAAGAAGGTGAGCAGGTGGATCCGGCCAGCATTGCGTTTCGGTGGCGTGGATGACGAACAGGTATTGCCGAGGGTTGACACGAGGACAACCCGCTGCGGCCAGGAGCTTTCGTGCCTGAATGACCCGATTGCTCGTAGGCAAGCGAGTTGCAGGGATGCAATCCAGCGCGGCAAAACGAGGAAATTCCATGTTAGGGCGCCGCGTGCCCGGCAGATAAGATGTCCGTGCCCGGCAGGGGCCGCGAGAAAGGGTGACCGTTCGGTGGCGAGTACGGCTCTGAAGCTCAGCGAGGATTGGGCGCTCGGTGAGCGCATAGGTGAGGGAGGCTTCGGCAGCGTCTTTGCGGCCAGTTCTCCGCGTCATCAAGATGCAGTTGCCAAGCTGATCCCGAAGAAGCCCGGATCCGCCCGGGAACTTCTATTCGTTGATCTTGAGGGCGCAAGGAACGTTGTCCCAATCGTCGACAGTGGCGAGACTCCCGATAGCTGGGTAATTATTATGCCTCGGGCGGAGATGTCGCTTCGGCAGCACTTGCAGAGTGCCCTAAGCCCAACGGAAGCGATTGCAATCCTATCGGACCTGGCGCTTGCATTGAGCGACCTGCAAGATAGAGTTGTTCATCGGGATCTCAAGCCCGAGAACATTCTCTTACTCGACGGGCATTGGTGCGTTGCGGACTTCGGAATCTCCCGGTACGCCGAAGCAACGACTGCACCGGATACGCAGAAATACTCGATGACCCCGCCTTACGCTGCTCCCGAGCAGTGGCGGTCAGAGAGGGCTACTTCTGCGACCGATGTATACGCCTTCGGGGTTCTGGCATACGAGTTGCTGGCCGGTGCTTGGCCGTTCAAAGGCCCCAGTTTGGGTGACTTTCGGGATCAGCATTTGCATGACGAGCCACCTGCACTGAACGGCGTCTCGGTCGCCCTGGTGAGCCTCGTGGAGGAATGCCTGTATAAGGCTCCGCAGACTCGACCCTCGCCAAGCAATATCTCAGCTCGGCTGGAACGGGCTGCACACACTGTTCCTGGAACAGGGTTCGATCTTCTGCGCCAAGCGAATCGAGCTGAGGTTGCCCGCCTTGGCGAACAAGCACGTGCCGCTGAGCGTGCCCGCTCCGAAAAGGAGCGCCGTGCTGACATAGCCAAATCGGCAAGCAAGGCGCTCAATCGGATTATGGATGCCGTCAAGGTGTCGATTTTAGAAGCTGCGCCCTCGGCAGTGTGTCACACTGCCGAGCCAGACATCGATCCCGTGAGCGGGCGACAGCACATGCGCCCTCAAGGCTGGTCGATTAACCTGAGCAAGGCAACGCTCGATTTCATCATTCCAATCGGCGCGCAGATGGACCTCCATAGCAGGTTTGAGCTGCCGATTGATGTTGTTTATTATGCGCGGATTTCGGCTGAACGCCAGAAGGGCAATCGAAACGATAGGGCATACCGGGGTAGATCGCATTCTCTGTGGTATTGCGACGCCCAGGAAGAGGGGCGATACCAGTGGTTCGAAACAGCCTTTACGCCTCAACGCGCGCTGCACCCCTCGGGGCCCGAAATTGATCCGTGTGCACTCGATCCCAATGATGATGCAGCAAAGGCTTTGGGAAACGGCCTGTCGTTCGAAAGGGACTACGCCGTTGCGTGGCCCTTCACGCCAGTCGTAATTGACGAGCTTGACGGCTTTGTCAATCGATGGGCCGGCTGGTTTGCTGACTGCGCTTCCGGCGACCTGCGTCGGCCTTCGCAATTCTCGGATCGACCAGTGAAGGGCAGTTGGCGAACAGGGTCGACCATAATTGATTTGCTGCAATGAGCTCTGCCTCAATCGGTCGTGTCCCAGAGACTCGATCATGGCGATCCCGGTACGACAGGGGTGCGGGCGCCCGCTGCATATCAGGTCGATTGACCGTCTTGTGGGGCGAAATAGCCTTTCAGCATTTCGGTGCTCCACCTGGCTTGCTGCACCGAGCCCCGTGGCCCGAACTCTGAGAACCACGGCTTGATGTCGAGGACCGGAGTGCCGTCCACCGCGTCCAGGTCCTCGATATGCAGGTCCAGCCCGTCGACCTTGATCAGCCGGCACCGGCTTACGCCCAGCCAGTTGATCCGACGCATGTTGCGATGGCCAAAGATGCCGACTTCCGGCCACTCCGGGTTGTCCCTGGGGCGACGTGTACCGAGGTTCAGGTCAGTGGGATCGGTGAGATGGAAGCGAAATACGACCTCAAGATGGGAGAACTCCTCAAGTCCTTTGGTGGCTTCTGGCGTGAAGCGTTCTTTATCGACTCGAATGACAGCTCTGGTTCCGCCCCAGTAGTCGTCTGTTGGCTCGGTTCTTCCCCCTACGACGCGAGCAATGGACTCCACGGTGAATTCTTCGGCTGCCATTCCGGCCTCCCGGTCTGTATGTGACTTCTTCTAGGCAGAAGTAGAGAGGTAGCTCTTGGCGCGTGCATCGATCTCCTGGACCACTCGGATCTTTCGGTTTTGGTAGGGGGAGAGGATGGCGCGCATCTCGGCGGCTACCTGACGCGTACGGCCCGAGCGAACGCCGTCCATCGCGTCGAGGGCGCGGGACCACGTTGCGCAGGCTTCCTCAATCTCACCCTGCCGGGCCTGCACTGCCCCGAGGTAACCAAGCGTGACGGCGTGGGTTCGGGTGAAGGCTGCCGCTTTGCGTGTCCTGACACTGCGGCGGAAATGACTTGTCGCCCCCGCTAGGTCGCCGGTGTCACGTAACGCGCATGCCGTCTCGTGCGCGAGGCTGGCCTCAGCGAAGAAGAAGACTCGTCCGGGCTCGTCGTCTCCTTGGGTGGCGGCGGCAAGGTCGTCCTCTGCTCGGAGCAGCGCGCGGGCCGAATGTTGGGTCTCGCCATTTACTGCTAGAGCGCGAGCATGGACCACTCCTATGAGAGCGCGTTCCCGTGGAGCTGCCGTCTCGTAGCGGTCGCCGTGCACCGAGGCATCGGCGAGATCGAGAGCGTGTTTGTGGTGCCCAAGGTCGATCGCCTGGTGTGCCATCGCCCGGAGGACGTGGCCCGCCATCGCCGGGTTGTCGGCTTCGGCAGCTAACTTCACTGCGATGTTGAAATAGTGCTGCGCGACGTTGTGTTCGCCATTGTCAAACGCCATCCATCCCACAAGGTAAGAAAGCTCGCTGGCCGCGGTGAACATGTCGCGTCTCAGCTTTTCGTCTGCGTAGCGCCCGCGTAGGTAGGCCGCCACGTCGGAGCTGAGATATTGGACCACTGCTGATCGGGCGTGCCCGCCGCCCCGGCGCTGGTCCACGCGCGAGAACAGCGACACCATGTCGTGTACCGCGTCAACGTCGCCTCTGCCTACGGTCCTGCCAGCGGGCGTGCCGCGCGCTTGGCCCAGCTTGACCATGCGCGTCCACCAGGGATCGGCTGGCAGGGCAAGCGCAGCAAGCGAGTAGGCGGCAGTGCCCAGAACGCGCCTGCGCTCAGCGTCCACGTCGACTCTCCCGAGTTCGGTCAGCGCAGCCAGCGTATCGACTCGCCACCCAATCATGTCCGCTGAGGACAGCAGTGGAGCTGGCAGGCCGATGTCATCCAAGGTCAGCACGCGTCCGAGCTTGCGTGACAACGCCTCGCAGAGCAGCGCGGGTGCTCGTCCGGAAGGCTTCGAGCCGGCGATCCAGTGCGAGACGTGGGAGCGGCCGACCCCGGTCAGTTCGTCCACGTTGCTCTCTTGAGCGACGCGGACCAGTGCTCGTGCCACCTCGGCGTGGGACATCCCAGCTTCCGCGATCACGGCTGCGAGCTTGGTGTTGCCGGGTCCCGCTTGCGGCACTGTGTACCCCCGCATATAAGTCGATCTTTCACCACGTTCACCGCTTCGACGTGCGTCACAGAGTACCTAACGGCGGTGGTTTGCGATTCGCTGTAGGTGCGCAAGACGACGACGAATCGGCAAATACATTAGCCCCGCTTCGCGTCGGTCTTGTGTGGCTGAAATCTGGGCGGAATCCCCATTGCTACGAGCGGTGTGCGCCGTGGTGGTGGGTGACGGGCAGGGTGCGTCGTGTGGGCGAGAGGTTGTTGCTCATGCGGCGTGCCCTGCCCCCTCGGGAGGCGAAATCGCGTGACTACTTACTCCGGCGGCGGGCAGATCGACAGGGCGCAACTGGTATTGGATCGGCACACGGCTCTGAGTGCAAATGGTTGTTGCGCCGGCTGCGGGAAGTCGGGGTCGTGCCCACAACGCGAAGCTGCCGTTCGCGTATTCCGCCACTCCCTGCGTCTACCCAGGCGGAACCCGGGAGCGACACGCCCTGAGCTGATCAACGCGCGTCGGATCGGCGGCCCTGCACTCTTCGGGGCATCGTCTCGTGCCGTCGTAGGGGGCGTCGTGAACACCCCACCCTGCGGAAGCAGTGACGGTGCGCATGGATGACGACGACGCGGACCTGATCCGACCAAGGCATCGCCCGCACCGGTCACTCCGCTTCCCTGGTGGCCGCCCGTGTGCGTGTCCCTCGTGCCGCGGAGCGCGCAAGCGAGAGCGGAAGCAACAGGCATCTGGTGCTGCGCCGCCGGCCACTGGCTATCTCCAGTTTCCCGATGGTGGCGTGCCACCGTCTCCGGCCTCTCCCTACAGGCCGACGCATATCGATTGGATCCGCGCGGCCGAGGCGGTGACCCGAGGCCACCCCGGCCGCGCGCAAGGAATCGCACCCGTCGGAAGGAGCGGACCCCCTCGCACGTCAGCTCACGGCACGTAACCCGTCAGCTCTCACATCGAAGGAGACACGGCACCATGACCGACACGATCACTGGTAACCCGACGACCGAGGCTTACACCGGCCCCATTGACCTGTCCCGCCCGCACTTCGTGGGCGTCGGTGGGTCCGCGATGTCCGGACTGGCCCGATTGCTGGCCGAACTGGGCCACCAGGTCAGCGGCAACGACCTGAACGACTCCGCCACACTCGCGGCCCTGGGCGTGGCGGGCGTGCGGGTGCACGTGGGGCATGACGCCTCCCACGTGCAGGGCGCGAGCTGCGTCGTTTACACCACCGTTGCCCACAACGCGCCGGAGATCGAGGCGGCCCGTGCCGCCGGTATCCCGGTGGTTCACCGGGCGCAAGTTCTCGACGCGCTCAGCGCCAATCGGCGGCTCGTCGCGGTGTCCGGCTCGCACGGCAAGTCCACCACGACCGGCATCCTGGCCCACATCCTGCGCACCCTCGGGGAGGACCCGACCTACCTGATCGGGGCTGACCTGACCGGGCCGGGCTCTGGCGCCCGTCTCGGCGGGTCTCAGCTGCTGGTCGCTGAGGCCGACGAGTCGGACCGGTCGTTCCACTTCCTCACCCCGTCGATCGCCATCATCACCAACGTCACAGACGACCACCCGGAGAACTTCATCAACCACGCCGCGGTGATGCGCGCCTACGTCGAGTTCGGTTGCCGGATCGCTTCTCGCGGGTTCCTGGTCGCGAACGCCGACTGCGTGGGTGCGAACGTGGCCGCCGAGGTCATCGCTGACGAGCGACCCGACCTGACGGTGCTGCGCTACGGCCGGAGCCGCACAGCCGATATCCGCCTGCTCGATGTGCGCGCCGAGGGGTGGAGCGTTTCGGCGACCGTCCGGATGCCGAACGGGACGACGGTGCGGCAGACTCTGCCGACCCCGGCGGTGCACCACCTGGAGAACGCGGTTGCGGCCGTGACGTGTGCGGTGGCCCTGGGCTTGGACCCCGCCGACGTAGCGGGAGCGGCGTGCACCTTCTCGGGGGTACGCCGTCGCTTCGAGCACGTCGACACTCGGGCCGGGGTGACGGTGATTGACTCCTACGCCGATCATCCGAAGGAGATTGCCGCCGACCTGGAGGCCGCGCGCACCTTGGCTCGTGGCCGGGTCATCGTGGTGTTCCAGCCGTCCGGGCACGCCCGGGTGCTGGCCTTCGGTAGGCGGATCGGCCGGCTCCTGGCGGACCAGGCCGATCACGTCCTGCTGCTCGACGTGCACGGCACCGTGCCTCAGGGGCGGCCGGCGGCCGACGCAACAGTGATCGTGACTCAGTTGCGCGACGGTCAATACTGCTTGCCGCTCGGCGCGGACCACGTGGCCCGGCTCGTCGGGCGGATGGCCGGTCGCGGTGACGTGGTTCTGACGATGGGCACCGGTGATGTGGCCGGCTACAGTGCGGCGATCCTGGACGCCCTGAGCCAGCGTTCCGAGGTCGCGTTGTCCGCGTGATCCTTACGCCTAGGAGATGACAGTGCCGGGTTCCTCGATCAGCTTGCTCGCGAGCGCGAGGAGTCCGGCGCTGTTCGATGCCTCAACCAACACCACATCGCCCGACCGACGGCTAGGTTGACCTGGTCGAGTTAGCGTCGGTCCTAACTGGAAGGTTGGTCAGGTCCGCGTCTACTCTCGCGCGGTACTCTCATCAGCACCCGACGGGAGGGATCAAGATCAATGGCCATGACCTGGCGGGATCTAAGCCTCCCCAACCGCGAAGAGGTATGGCGGCAACTGCGGGGCTTGAGGGTTTCTCCACCCGGTGCTGCCGCATCCGACCGGGGGCGCCGCGAGACTCTTCAGTCTGCTCTAGAGCAGGCGCAGCAGTTGATGGATGCAGCGGAGAGCGCCGGGTACGCCACCCGTCCTCTCCAGTTGTTCTACGCCCTGTCCCAGGGAGGTCGTGCGATAGCCGCCGCTTCGCCCCGTCTGCCAGCCAGCATTCAGGTGCCCGACCGTGATGACCGCAGCCGAATGAAGACTCAGGACCTTCCATGGAAGCTGGGCGGGCATGGTGTCAAGGCGACCAACACCAGTCAGGGCCGGATCGCAAAGGTCCGCGTGCATGCTGAGTGGACTGGGCTGCTGCCGGGTGTCGCCGTTGCTCTTGGTGCCGAGTGCCTGAAAGCGGACGAGAAGATCTCGGTCGGGGAACTTTGGCCACTACTGCCAGAGTCGCACAAGGTGCCCCTCGATGAGGCATCGCAGCACGCAGCACTTTCATTTGAGGGTGTTTCTGAGCCCTTACATGGCGTTGGTTCTATCCGTGTTGACCAGTTCAAAACCGTCGCGTTCTATGAAGCGTTACTGGGGTACGTGCCAGGAACTGTGCGCAGGGAATGTGGTGACGATCAGGCGAAGCTGAGTGCCTTCCTGGACCACTATCCGTCGCTTGCTGGTTACATCTTTCCGAACCCTGGTGGTGGGTCCATTGGCTGGGGTGGTTCAGACGGCAGTGGGACATACAGTCACCTGAACGTCTATTGGCCTTACCCGAATGCCGCTAGCGTCGAGTGGGGTAAGCAGGCTCATCAATTGAAGGCCACGCGATATCGAGGGGCGGGAGACTGGTGGGTGTTCCCGAAGGTTGGGAGCATGGCAGGGTCGCTGCACCCGCTTCTGGCATGGTGGACCGTGCTTTTCGCGCTATCGATGATGGCGCGATACGAGCCGAACAACTGGGCGCGGATGATCCAGATCGACTCGTCCGTCGAAGCCAGTGCTATCGAGCACATCCTAGATCAGGCGCTCGACGTGGTGCCTGCGCTGCTGTTGGACGCCATACAAGTAGTTGGTGGCACCTGACAGACGAGCAGCCACGCTAAGTGACATGGTTGACCACGGTGGCGTTGTCCGCGTGACCCTTACGCCTGGGCGGTAATAGCGCCGGGTTCCTCGATCAGCTTGTCCGCGAGCGCGAGGAGCCCGGCGCTGTTCGATGCTTTCACCAACACCACATCGCCCGGCCGGAGGCCGTCCCGCAGCATTTCCCACGCCTGCTGCACGTCCACCGCGCGATCAACCACGGTGCCGCCGGCCCCGGCCGCGTACTGGTCGGCGTTTGTTCCGCCGATCGCCACCAGCCACCCGGCCCCGATCTCGGCTACCTGTTGGCCGATTTCGCGGTGCACCTGCGTGGCGTGTTCGCCCAACTCATTCATCTCGCCCAACACCGCGACCGCCCGCTGACCGTCGCCGGTCATCGCGTGCAAGGCGCGTAGTGCGGCGCGCATGGCGTCGGGCGCGGCGTTGTAGGCGTCGTTGATGACCGTCACCCCGTCCGCGCGGGTGGTGACCTGCATCCGGCCTGGTGACACCGCTTCGGCTTGCGATACCGCCTGGGCCACGGCTTCGATCGGGTGTCCCAGCCCGAGAGCGACGGTGGCGGCGGCGAGCGCGTTGGACGCCTGGTGTAGCCCGTAGAGGCGCAACCGCACTTCGGCGGTCTGTCCGTCGTACATGAGCCGGAAGCCGGCGCGTCCCAGCTCGTCCAACGTCACATTCTCGGCCCGCACGTCCGCCGGGCTCTCGATCCCATAGGTGAGCACGCGGGCGCGTGTGCGGCTCGCCATCGCGGCCACCAACTCATCGTCGGCGTTGAGCACCGCCAGCCCGCCGTCGTGCGCTGCGGGCAGGGCTTCAACGATCTCACCCTTGGCATGGGCGATGTTCTCCACCGAACCGAACTCGCCAAGGTGCGCGTGCCCGACGCGGGTAACGATGCCGACGGTGAGCGGGGCGATCCCAGTCAGGTAGGCCACGTGCCCGATCCCTCGTGCGCCCATCTCCAAAACGAGATAGCGGGTGTTGGCAGTGGCGCGCGTGACCGTGTACGGCAACCCAAGCTCATTGTTGTTGGACGCCCGGGTAGCAACCGTCTCGCCCCAGGCGGGAAGCACTTGGGCAAGGATGTCCTTGGTTGAGGTCTTGCCTACCGAGCCGGTCACACCGATCACCGTGGTCTTCGGGAGCCGGTCCACGACCACGCGGGCGATGCGTCCGTAGGCGGTAGGTACGTCGTCGACGACCACCGCCGGGACGCCGACCGGCCGTGATGCCAGCACGGCCGCCGCGCCGGCCTCGATCGCCTGGGCGGCGTAGTCGTGCCCGTCGACGCGCTCACCGGGCAGCGCCACGAACATCCCGCCCGGCTCAATCCGCCGGCTGTCGAACACGACCGGGGCGGTGATCGCCACCGGGTCGGGGGCGTCGTGGACGGCTCCACCAACGGCGGCCGTGATCTCTTGCAGAGTCATCGCAAGCACGAGATGAACTTACCGAATAAGGCTGACGCTGCGGGCGGTCCATTGGTCGGTGTTGCTGCATGTCGGCGGCCCGCGGCTGGTAGCCATCTGCTTAAAGCTCCGCCTTGTAGGGGTGCGCCCGGCAGGATTCGAACCTGCGGCCTTGGGATTAGAAGTCCCCTGCTCTATCCGCTGAGCTACGGGCGCGTGTGGCGTGGATGTCGCGCCCAGAGGGTACCGCCGTCGCATTGCCCGGCGGAGAAAAGGGTGCCCGTGTCCACGTTGCCGAGCAGGGTCTCACGTCCGCCTCGTAGCGGGCATCCGGGTTACCTCGAAGCGGTCCGGCCCCGGACCGTAGCGTTGGCTCGTGCTGCTGGATTCCGACGCCGAGAGCGACGTCGCCTACGAGCTGTGCCAGGTCGTCGGTCGCGCCATCCTGCCGTACCGGTCAACGGGCGACGTCGGTACCGCGTTCTTCTTCCGGGGCGGCGACGACCCGGTGGGGGATTCGCTGCTGACGGCGGCCGACCTGGTGGTCGGTTCGGCTGGTGAGTTGGGCCTGCGGGCGAGCGTCACCGAGCCGGCGGGGGTGGCCCCGGCCGCCATCTCGGAGGCCGAGATCGTGCCCGGTTGGGCCCGCTTCCCGGGCGACGGGGTCGCGGTGTTGCCGACCGCTGGCCTGCACCGGTATGCCGGCGACGGCGGCTGGCGGTGGCGCGTGCAGCCGGTGCCGGCGGGGATCGCCGCCGGGCCCGAGGTGGTCGCCCGCCTCGGCGCCGACGCCAGTTCCGCTCTCGTGCTGGCCCATGGGGTACGCGAAGACGGGTCGCGGCCGCTGGAGGTCGCGATCGAGCGGGTGGTCCGCGACGGGGACGCCGTGCTGATCACCACCGAACTGCCGCCGGGGTACGTCGGCGCGCCGGTCTTCATCGTTCAGGCTGAGCCCACCGGTGAGGTCTCCCCGTACTGCCTGGGCCTGGTCCTGCCCGGTGTCGGCGCGCACCCGGTGGCGACCTTCGACCGGATCCGTGCCGTCCTCCCGGCGACGCCCGGCGACATCTGAGCCGCGCGCCGTCCGGCCTGGTCAGCCGCCGGGCGTCGCGGCCCCCGCCGCGTCGGCCGTCTGCGTGCTGGTCGGCGCTGTGTCAGCGCGGTCGGCATCGGTCGGGGTGGCGTCGGCCGGGGCGGTGGGGCCGGCGGCGAGGAACGCCTCGGCCCAGCGGCCCACCTCGTCGAAGACCTTCGTCCGCACGGCCGGGCCGGAGAGCGTGAGGTCGTGCAACCCGCCGTCGAAGCGCGCCATCGTGACGTGGCGGCCGAGGCGGGGCGCGTAGCGGACCATGTGCTCGACGTCCAGTACGGCGTCGGCCACTGTCGCGTTGTCGTGCCACTTGGTGCCCCGGAACGATCGGGTCGAGCAGGCGAGCAGCACCGGCACCTGGATGTTCAGCCCGGCGCGCAGCCGGCGTTGGCCGATGCGGATCGCGTTCAGCCAGCCGGCGGTGACCGGGAACCCGGCCAGCGGTTTCCACGCCAGGTCATAGGTCCACTCGCCGCGGTGGTCGGCGTGGAGGCTCTCGCCGTACACAGTGCCCAGCCCGAACGGCAGGATGCGGTGCGGCGCCCTGCGGCCCAGCCGGGACACGGCGGCCGCGAGGGGTCGACGGACCGCCCAGGGGGCGTTCAGGTCGAAGAAGGGGCTGTTGAGCACCAGGCCGTCGATGGTGCCGGTGTCGCGGCGGGCGTCCGCCCAGAGCGAGATGATCAGGCCACCGGTGGAGTGGCCCATCGCCAGCAGGGTGTCGTGCCCGTCGTCCTTGCGGATGATCTCGGCGGCGGCGTCCAGCTCGGGGAAGTAGTCGCTGATGTCGCGGCAGAAGTTCGGGGTCTGGGCCGGGAGCAGACTCCGGCCGTATTTACGCAGGTCGAGCGCGTAGAAATCCCAGCCTCGCTCGGCGAAGAAGTCAGCCAGGTGAGTCTGGAAGAAGTAGTCGACGAAGCCGTGCACGTAGAGCACAGCCCGCCCGGTGGGGCGCTCGGCCCGCCGCCGGACCAGCGTCGCGACGACGGGGCCTTCGTCGTCGGTGCCCAGGTCGATCGTCTGCCGCTCGTACGGCGGCCCCAACACGTCCGGTTCCACGAACGCGACGCTACGCCGCCAACCTACCCAGCGGTAGCCCACGCCCGCCCGATGCTCGCCCCCGCGATCTTGCACTTTGTGTCCCGGCGTAAGGGGCGATTGCCGCCATTCGGCGTTCGAAAGTGCAAGATCGCGGGGGCGTGGCGTGGGTCAGGCGGTTTCCGCGTCGGCGCGGAGGGCCGGGTCGACGGGCTCGTCGGCGTCGATCTGCGGCTGCGGGACGTCGCGCAGGTGCTTGTTGTGCCGGGGCTCCTGGCGGGTCTTGGCGTCGTTGAGCTTGCGGCGCAGGTCGTCCCGGACGTCATTGAGGGCGGCGTGCAGGTCCTCCTCGGTGGAGGTGGTGACGATCTTCTGTCGGCCGGCGATCCAGCACTCCAGGGTGACCTTCTGACCGCGCGCCTCCCGGTCCTTCACCGACACCTCCAGCTCGGTGGCATCGGCGTGGAAGCTGGCGAGCCGGGCGTCGAGGGTGCCGAACTGCTCGGCGATCCAGTTGCGGTCGCCCTGGGAGAACCCGGCGCCCACCCGCAGGCACTCAGCCACGGTGGCCGGGTTCGCCACGGCGCTCATCGCTGCGCCTCGGAAGCGTTCGCGGAGCCGATGGTAGTGATCATCATGGCGCTGACCTCTCGTCGACGTGGAGCTGTCGGTGGTGCGTTGATCAAGTCCTTACCCAGTTCGGGCGGCCTGGGAAACCGTGGACGGCGGGTCGGGTGGGTCGGGCGTACCACAGCAGGGCTTGATCAGGGCGTTGTCCACAGGTGGGTTCGTCATCCACAGGTCGGGGACGGGCGCTCGCAAAGGGCGCCCTCAGTGTCGATGCTCGTGTCGAGTCGACTCGCGCTGGCAGGCCCCGATCCCCCTGGAGGGACGATGTTCGACACTTACGTGACAATCGTCGGCAATGTGCTGACTACGCCCGAGTGGCGGCGTACGACCCAGAGCAACACCCTGGTGGCCAACTTCAAGGTCGCCTCCACCGCCCGCCGACTCGACCGGGACAGCGGCCGGTGGGTTGACGGCAATTCGCTCCGCGTCCGCGTCAACTGCTGGCGCAAGCTCGCCGAGGGGGTGGCGGCCTCCGTCATGGTCGGCGATCCGGTGGTGGTCTGCGGGCGGCTCTACACCCGCGACTGGACCGACGACGGCGGTAACCACCGCACGCTCTACGAGTTGGAGGCGGTGGCCGTCGGCCATGACCTGTCCCGGGGGCGCGCCCGTTTCCTGCGCAACCGGCCAAGCATGGCGACCAGCACGGTGGAGGACGCGGAGGCCGAGAGCCGGGTGCACGGCGAGCCCACCGAGCCGGTGCCGGCCGGGCAGGCGCCAGTGCTGCCCGACGACGGTCCGCTGGACGACGACTTCGAGCTGCCCGACTACGCGGAGCTGCGAACCAGCGCGTTCGGCAACGTCCCGGCCGACGACGACAGCCCTCCGAGCGGCGGCGTCCTCGGTGACGGCGGAGCGCTTGCGGGCGGCGGACAGGGCGGGCCGGCCGACGCTGCGCCGGCATTCGACGACGAGCTGGCCCCGTCGCCCGAGGCGGAC
Source organism: Micromonospora sp. NPDC049049 (assembly GCF_040649115.1). NCBI lineage: Bacteria > Bacillati > Actinomycetota > Actinomycetes > Micromonosporales > Micromonosporaceae > Micromonospora > Micromonospora sp. NPDC049049. Next base: position 286,068 of record NZ_JBEZEX010000003.1, read on the forward strand.
GACGACAACCCCGACGGTGACCTGGACATCGAGTTGGGTTCGGTGCCCGACGAGGGGCAGCCGGAGCCGGCGCAGCCCGGTCGAGGGCGGCGTGGTCGGGGCCGGATTCCGCAACCAGCCTGATCGATCGGCTCGGCCGTCGCGGTTGAGCGGCACGACGGGGGCGGGGTGGCGGCGCGACCAGCGTCGTCACCCCGCGTGACAGGACGTCGGCGGGTTGCCGGCCGTCACGCGACGGGTCCTCGTTGCCGGTGCGGCACCGTGGGTTGGGCTGGTTCACGGGATGCTCGTCTAGGCTGGCCGGCCGGAGGTGGTGCGGGTGCGACGGACAGCGCCGATGGCGAACGCGGTGGGGCTGCTGGCCGGGTACGCGCTGGACAGGGTGCTCGGTGACCCCCGCCGGTGGCACCCGGTGGCTGGCTTCGGGCAGGCAGCGGGCGCGCTGGAGCGCCACCTCTACCGCCCGGACCGAACGGCGGGTACGGCATTCACCGCGCTGGCCGTGGGCGGGCCGGTGTTGCTCGGGGCGGTCGCCGCGGCGGCTACCCGCCACCGGCCGGTGACCCGGGCGGTGCTGGTGGCGGCCGGCACCTGGACCGTGCTGGGCGGCCGCACGCTACGACACGAGGCGACCGTCATGGGTCGTACGCTGCGTAACGGTGACCTGCCCGCTGCCCGGCGACGTCTCGGTCACCTCTGCGGGCGGGACCCGTCGACGCTGGGCGAGTCGGAGTTGGCCCGTGCCACAGTCGAGTCGGTAGCGGAGAACACCTCCGACGCGGTGGTCGCACCGCTGCTCTGGGGTGCGGTCGCTGGTCTTCCCGGGCTGCTGGGCTATCGCGCCGCGAACACCCTCGACGCGATGGTCGGGCACCGGTCGACGCGCTACGCGCGGTTCGGCACGCCGGCCGCTCGGCTGGACGACGCGCTCAACCTCCTGCCGTCCCGGCTGACCGGGCTGCTCACCATCGCCGTCGCGCCGGTCGCGCACGGGGACCGGCAGCGCGCCTGGCAGGTGTGGCGGCGGGACCGCAACGACCACCCGAGCCCCAACGCCGGTCAGTGCGAGGCGGCGATGGCGGGCGCGCTCGGGGTCCGCCTCGGTGGTCGCAACGTCTACTTCGGGCGCTCCGAGGTGCGGCCGTTCCTCGGCGACGGTCCCCGCCCCGAGGCGCGGCACCTGAAGCGGGCCGCCCGGATCTCCGGCGCGGTGGGGCTGGCCGCCGTCGGGTTGGCCGCCGCGTACCCGGTGACGCTCGGCCGGCTGGTCGGTGCGCTGAGCAGGCGTGCACTGACCGGTGCGGGCCGGCGAGGGTCGGCGGTTATGGCCGGTGAACGCGGGTTGAGTGGCGTGGCCGGGGCCCCGCGGTCGGCCGGTGCCGGTGAGCACGTGCTGCGAGCCGTCGGGATGGGCAGGGCTGCCGGGGTGCGCCGGGGGAGTGGAAGGTGAGCGGCGGGCTGCTGGTGGCCGGCACGACGTCCGACGCTGGCAAGAGCGTGCTCACCGCCGGCATCTGCCGTTGGCTGCACCGGCAGGGCGTGAAGGTGGCGCCGTACAAGGCGCAGAACATGTCGAACAACTCGGCGGTGGTCGTCGGGGCGGACGGGCGCGGCGGCGAGATCGGGCGCGCCCAGGCCATGCAGGCCGCGGCGTGCGGGCTCGCACCCGACCTGCGGTTCAACCCGGTGCTGCTCAAGCCGGGCAGCGACCTGGCCAGTCAGGTGGTGCTGCTGGGCGAGGCGGTCGACACGATCACCGCGGGCACCTTCCGGCAGTTGCGTCCCCGGCTCGCCGAAACCGCGTACGCCGCGCTGGCCGAGCTGCGCGAGACGTACGACGTGGTGATCTGCGAGGGCGCCGGCAGCCCTGCGGAGATCAACCTGCGGGCCGGTGACTACGTCAACATGGGGCTGGCCCGGCACGCCAACCTGCCCACCATCGTCGTCGGCGACATCGACCGGGGCGGTGTCTTCGCCTCGATGTTCGGCACCGTGGCCCTGCTCGACCCGGCCGACCAGGCGCTGATCGCCGGATTCGTGATCAACAAGTTCCGGGGCGACCTCGGGCTGCTCCAGCCGGGCTTGGACATGCTGCGTCAGGTCACCGGCCGCCCGACGTACGGGGTGCTGCCCTGGTCACTGGACCTGTGGCTCGACGCGGAGGACTCACTCGCCTACGGTCGGGTGCTCGGTCGACCCGCCGCCCCGCACGGCAGGGAATGGCTGGACGTGGCCGTCGTCCGCCTACCCCGGATCAGCAACGCCACCGACGTGGAGGCGCTCGCCACCGAGCCGGGCGTCCGGGTGCGCCTCACCATCGAACCGGCCGAACTGGCCGCCGCCGACCTGGTCGTCCTACCCGGCTCCAAGTCCACCGTCGCCGACCTCGGGTGGCTGCGCGAGACCGGTCTCGCCGACGCGGTGGCGACCCATGTGGCGGCCGGCAAGCCCCTGCTCGGCCTCTGCGGGGGCTTCCAGATGCTCGGCCGCGCCATCCACGATCCAGTGGAGAGCCGGCAGGGCAGCGTGCCGGGGCTCGGTCTGCTGCCCATCGACATCACCTTCGACCCGCGCAAGACCGTCCGGCAGTCGGTGGGCACCGGCCCCGGTGGCCTTCCCGTGCGGGGCTACGAGATCCACCACGGGTACGTCTCGCAGGCCGACCCCACCCTGACCCCGCTGCTGACCGGCGACGACGGCGTCGGAGAGGGCGCCGTGCTCGGCGTGGTGCACGGCACGCACTGGCACGGGGCGTTCGAGTCCGACGAGTTCCGCCGGTGGTTCCTCACCGAATCGGCTCGCCTGGCCGGTCGCAGCGGGTTCCGGGTCGCACCGGCCACCAGCTTCGCCGCCGCCCGGGAAAACTCGCTCGACCTGCTCGGCGACCTGGTCGAGGAACACCTGGACACCGATGCCCTCTGGCGTCTCATCGAAGCCGGCCCACCCGCCGACCTGCCCTTCATCCCACCCGGTCCTCCACCCTCCTGACCGGTTTACCGTCCCCTGTGGAGGGTGGTCGTGCTCGATCCTCGTCGTGGGGGCCACGCCCACCCGGCACGATCTTGCGCGGACCGACCGCCCGCAACGGAACGTGAGTGGCGGGGTCGGGGGAGTCAGGGGCGGATGTCGGCGGGACGGTCGGTGGTGGGCAGGCCGGCGGCGAGCCAGGCGTCCACGCCGCCGATCATGTCGGTGGCCCGGCGCAGCCCGAGGGTCTGCAGGCTGGCGGCGGCCAGGCTGGAGCTGTAACCCTGTCGGCACACCAGGATGATCTCCCGGTCGTACCCGGTGGCTTCCGGGATCCGCCAGGCACTGGCCGGATCGAGGCGCCACTCCAGTACGGTCCGGTCGACGACGACCGCGCCCGGCAGGTCGCCCTGTTCGCGGCGCTGCAGTTCGGTACGGGTGTCGACCAGCAACGCGCCGCCGCGGACCGCCTCGACGGTCTGCTGCGGAGTCAGTCGGTGCAGCCCGGCACGGGCCTGTTCGAGCAGGGCGTCTATACCGGGGCTCATCACGTCTCGGAGCACCACCCGATCATGCCGATTCGGTGGCACCCCGGGCGGCGAACGGGCCGCCCGTCACCCGTCGCCGCCCCAATTCCCCCGGACGTGACGGCGGCGGTGGTGGCGGCATACTTCGGTCATGCACCACTTGAGGCTGTGCTGAACCCGGGAACCGCCGGACCGACAGTCGCGGTTGTCGAGGCGTACGCCGAACTGGCTCGTCGGGTGCTCGCGAGCCCGGCGCGGTTGGGGCGGACCCGGCTGGTCGCGGTCGACGGGCCGAGTGGCGCGGGTAAGAGCCGGTTCGCCGCGCAGCTCGCGGATGCCCTGGCGGGGCCGCTCGGCGGCCGACCGCCGGTGGTGCACACGGACGACCTGCTGGACGGGTGGGACGACCAGGTCACCTTCTGGCCCCGGCTCGACGAGGGGGTGCTCGCCCCGCTGCGTGTCGGTGAGCCGGGTGCCTACCGGCGGTACAGCTGGGTCCGGCGGTGTTTCCTGCCCCGGCCGGTTCCGGTTCCGGTGGCTCCGGTGCTGGTGGTCGAGGGGGTCAGCGCCGCTCGGGCGGTCGTCCGGCCGGAGCTGACGCTGGCCGTGTTCGTCACCGCGCCCGCGTCGCTGCGGCTGGCGCGCGCGGTCGCCCGGGACGGGCCGGAGATCCTGCCCGAGCTGCGCCGCTGGCATGACGGCGAGCGGGCGCACTTCGCCGTCGACGAGACCGCTACCCACGCCGACCTGGTGGTGGACGGCGCGCCGACACTGCCGTTCGACGCGGACCGGTACTACGTGCGGCTGCGATGAGCGGGGCATGGACGTGGGCCACGGTCTGCGGCACGATGCGGAGAGCTACGGCGAACGGGGAGCCATCATGACGGCAGCGGACGCGCCAGCGCGGCGTCGGATCACCCTCACCGGCATCAGCTCGCGGGCCTGGGAGCACCCGGCCGACCGTGGTGCCCTGGTCGCGCTGCGGGAGCTGCGCGGCTTCGACGACGTGGTGCGGGCGTTCTTCGGGATGTGGAACGAGCGCGGTTTCCGGCTGTCCGTGCTGGCCTCCGGCATCCGGGTCGACCACCGGCAGTATCCGGCGGTGTGGCAGCGCTACACCGAGGCCGCGGCGGCGCTCGACGTGGCCGAACTGCCCGAGCTGTACGTGACCCAGTCGCCCTGGTTGGGCGCCGAGGCGGTCGGGCTGGAGCGGCCGTTCATCGTGCTGAACTCCGCCTGCGTGCAGCAGTTCGACGAGGACGAACTGCGCTGCCTGCTCGGCCACGAGTTGGGCCACGTGGGCAGCGGGCACGCGGTCTACAAGACCATGCTCATGATCCTCACCCGGTGGGCGGCCAACCTGAGCTGGTTGCCGGTCGGCGCGATCGCGCTGCGCGCCATCATCGCGGCGATGCTGGAGTGGTGGCGCAAGGCGGAGCTCTCCGCCGACCGGGCCGGCCTGCTCGCCGGGCAGGACCCGGCCGCCGCGCTGCGGCTTCTGATGAAGCTCGCCGGCGGCGGTGACCTGTCCCAGGTCGACACCACAGCCTTCCTGGAGCAGGCCGCCGAGTACGCCGGTGGCGGCGACCTGCGCGACAGCCTGCACAAGATCCGGATGACCGCGTGGAGCACCCACCCGGTGCCGGTGGCGCGGGCGGCGTCGCTGCGCCAGTGGATCGACTCCGGGGCGTACGGGCGGGTGCTGGCGGGGGACTATCCGCGCCGCGAGGACGACAGCTCGACAAGCGTGTCGGAGGAGATCAAGGCGGCTGCCGAGTCGTACCGGGAGGAGTTCAGCCGGTCGACCGACCCACTGGTCGGGTTGCTGCGCCGGCTCGGCGACGGCGCGAGCGACGTCGGCGAGTGGGTGGGCGGCACCGCCGGTCGGGCGCGTTCCTGGATGGACGCCGCCACCGAGGCGGCGGGCCGCGCACACCGCGCCGGGCGGGCCGCCCCGGGCGCGCGGGCCGGCGCCGGCCCCGCGGACAGCGGTGACGGTACGGGCTCCGCCGGCACACCCCGGTAAGGCCGGCATACGATGCCGGTCATGACCTCACCGATCATGACCGAGTCCGAGGTACGGGCCGCCGTCGAGCGGGAGATGCCCGGCGTCCGGGCCGACCTGGAACGACTCGTCCGCATCCCCGGCATCGCCTTCGAGGGCTTCGACCACTCACACGTGGAACGCTCCGCCGAGGCGGTCGCCGAGCTGCTGCGCGGCTGTGGCCTGGACGTCGACATCGTGCGATCCGGCGGCCAGCCGGCGGTGATCGGCCGTCGGGCCGCCCCGCCCGGAGCGCCCACCGTGCTGCTCTACGCCCACCACGACGTCCAGCCGGTCGGCGACCGGTCGCTGTGGGAGTCCGACCCGTTCGAGCCTGTGGAACGGGACGGCCGGCTCTACGCCCGGGGCGCGGCCGACGACAAGGCCGGCATCATGGCGCACGTGGCGGCGCTGCGCGCGTACGGTGACGCGCTGCCGGTCGGCGTGGTCCTCTTCATCGAGGGCGAGGAGGAGTACGGCTCCGACTCGCTGGAGCAACTGCTGGCCGAGCACCGCGACGCGATCACCTCGGACGTCATCGTCATCGCCGACTCCGGTAACTGGGACATCGGCGTACCGGCGTTGACCACCTCGCTGCGGGGCATCGTCAACTGCTTCGTCGAGGTACGCACGCTGGACCACGCGGTGCACAGCGGCATGTTCGGCGGCGCCGTGCCGGACGCGCTCACCGCGTTGGTCCGGCTGTTGGCGACGCTGCACGACGACGCCGGTGACGTGGCCGTGGACGGCCTGGTCGGCCGGGAGGGCGCCACCGTCGACTACCCGGAGGACCGGGTCCGGGCCGAGGCCGGGCTCGCCGAGGGCGTGCAGTTCATCGGCACCGGCCGGATCACCGATCGACTCTGGACCAAGCCGGCGCTGGCCATTCTCGGTGTCGACGCGCCGTCCACCGGCGAGGCGCCGAACGCCCTGGTCCCGGCCGCGAAGGCGAAGCTCAGCATCCGCCTCGCCCCGGGCGACGACCCCAAGCGGGCGTACGCGGCGGTGCGCGCGCACCTGGAGCAGCACGCGCCGTGGGGTGCGCAGGTGACCGTCACCTTCGAACACGACGGTGACCCGTGCGTGATCGACGCGTCCGGGCCGATGTTCGACGCCGCCCGCTCGGCCTTTCGGACCGCCTGGGACGGCACCGACCCGGTGGACATCGGCGTCGGCGGCTCGATTCCGTTCATCGCCACCTTCCAGGAGATGTTCCCGAAGGCGGCGATCCTGGTGACCGGCGTGGAGGACCCACACGCCCGCGCGCACGGCCCGAACGAGAGTCTGCATCTGGGTGAGTTCGCCCGGGTCTGCCTGGCCGAGGCACTGCTCCTGCGCAACGTGGCGGCGGCGGTGAGCAGTTAGGTGTCAGAACGGCAACTTTGGGCCTGATCTGGGAGTTTACGGCGTGTCGGATGGTCAGCTGTTATAGCCTTTCGTACATGAGTACGAACGAGGTGATGGCCCGGTTGGGGGCCGCTGTCAGCGCGCTGGGAGATGTCGATGTCTCCGCGTGGTCCGAGGACACGCTCAACGAACAGCTCGGTGAGCTCTCCGCCGCACTGGTCGCCCTCGACTCGGTGCTCTCCCGGGTCGCCGGCGAGGTCCGCGCCCGGGGGTTGCGCATCGAGGAACCCGTCTCCGCTTAGGGCGTGTGTCAAAGCCCCTGGCCGGCCTGCGGCGGGCCCAGACGACGACCGGCCGCGTTGGAGATTGGCTCGGATACAACACCGGTATCCGAGCCAATCTCCGCCTTGCCGGATCGCCGCCTGGACTCCGCCTCGGCTCGACCGAGGACTTTGACACACGCCCAGGCCCTGATCCGTCGTCCGCGTAAGCGGGCGGCACCCTGCCGACACCGCCCGGGCACGGCAATGCCCGGGCGGTGTCGGAGGTGACTGGCAGGATGAGCTGCGTGCGGTTCCTCGATCTGGCAGCCACCTCCGCCGCCGTCGGCGCCACCAGCGGCCGACGCGCCAAGGTGGAGCTGCTCGCTGACGCGCTGCGCCGGCTCGACCCCGGCGAGGTCGAGCCCGGCGCCGGCTATCTCGCCGGTGAGCTGCGCCAACGGCAGACCGGCGTCGGCTACGCGAGCCTGCGTGACCTGCCGCCGCCGGCCGCCGAGCCGACGTTGACGGTGGCCGGCGTGGACGCGGCCATCGCGCAGATCGCCGCGGTGCACGGCTCAGGCTCACAGGCTCGGCGTCGGGCGCTGCTCGGCGCCCTCTACGCGGCGGCGACGACCGACGAGCAGCGGCTGCTCACCGGCCTGTTCAGTGGCGAGCTACGGCAGGGCGCCCAGGCCGGCCTCCTCGCGGACGCGGTGGCCCGGGCCGCCGAGGTGCCGGTCGCCACGGTCCGCCGGGCGCTGCTGCTCGCCGGTGATCTCCGGGCGGTGGCGGTGGCCGCGCTGGCCGGAGGGGCCGCCGAGTTGGCCGGCTTCGGTCTACAGGTCGGCCGCCCGCTGGCGCCGATGCTCGCGCAGAGCGCCCCCTCGGTCGACGAGGCGCTCGCCGCGACCGGCACGCCGGCGGTGGTCGACGTGAAGCTCGACGGCATCCGCATCCAGGTGCACCGCTCCGGCACCGACATCGCCGTGTTCACCCGCAGCCTCGACGAGATCACCACCCGGGTGCCCGAGGTGGTCGCCGCGGTCCGTGCCCTGCCGGGCCGGGAGTTGGTCCTCGACGGCGAGGCGATCGGCCTGGACGAGACCGGCCGCCCACTGCCGTTCCAGCAGACGTCGAGCCGGGCCGCCCGACGCACCACCCCCAGCGCCACCGGGCGCACACCTGTCGCTCCGGCGGTGCTCGCGGCGGCTGCGAGCACGGGCGCCACGGTGCTCACCCCGTACTTCTTCGACCTGCTGCACCTCGACGGCCAGGATCTGATTGACAGTCCCGGCCGGGAGCGGTGGGCCGCCCTCGCCGGTTCGGTGGATTCGTCGCTGCTGGTCGGTCGCATGGAGGTCGACGGCCCGGAGCAGGCCGCCGCCGCGTTCGCCGCCGCGCTCGACGCCGGGCAGGAGGGCGTTGTGGTCAAGGCGCCGGACGCCCCCTACGACGCTGGCCGGCGCGGTGCCGCCTGGGTCAAGGTGAAACCGCGGCACACCCTCGACCTGGTGGTGCTCGCCGTCGAGTGGGGCAGCGGCCGACGCAAGGGCTGGTTGTCCAACCTGCATCTGGGTGCGCGTGACGCGCGCACCGGTGACTTCGTGATGCTCGGCAAGACGTTCAAGGGGCTCACCGACGAGCTGCTGCGGTGGCAGACCGAACGATTCCTCGACCTCGCCGTGGAACGCGGCGACTGGGTGGTCCGGGTCCGGCCCGAGCAGGTGGTGGAGATCGCCTTCGACGGGGTGCAGACGAGTTCGCGCTATCCCGGTGGGATGGCGCTGCGGTTCGCCCGGGTGGTCCGCTATCGCGACGACAAGTCCGCCGCCGAGGCGGACACCATCGACGCGGTCCGCGCCATCCACGCCGGCCGCGTCACCAGCTGACCGGGCGAGGTCAGGCGGAGGCGGTCGGCGTCGGCTCGGCGGCCCGGTCCAGCGGAGCCGGGGTGGTGCCGATTCCGGCGGCCCGGCGGGCCTCCCGACGGGCCACCCAGCCGTAGCCGAACAGCGCCATCACCGCGAACAGCCACCACTGCACGACGTAGCCGAAGTTCTGCCAGTTGTTGGCGTGCCCGACCGGCACCGCCTTGAACACCGGATCGGCTGCCGGGGTCTGCTCGTCAAGCAGCACGTAAGCGCCGTAGACCGGGTAGGGAAGCTCGCCGGCCAGCCGCGACACCCCGATCCGCCGGATCTCCAGCAGCCCGTCGCGTCGGGCCACAGCGCCGGCGCCGCTCTCGGTCTCGTGCACCCGGCCGACCACAGTCACATCTCCGGTCGGCGCGGCCGGCACCGACGGCTGGGCGGTCGCCCCACCGGGCGCCGGCGGGATCCAGCCCCGGTCCACCAGCACCGCCGTGCCGTCGGCGAGCACCAACGGGGTGAGCACCTCGAAACCGACCCGGCTGTCCACCGTGCGGCCACGGACCAGCACGGTGTTCGTGGGGTCGTACCGGCCGGTGACGGTGACCCGGGTCCAGACCTTGTCCTCGGCGGGGGCCGGACCGGCCGTCCCCGCGCCGCCGGCGGGAGCGCGCAGCGCGTCGATGAGCGGCACCGGAGCCATCCGCTGGCCCGCGTCGATCCGCTCGTTGACCTCGGTGCGCCCCCGGTAGCGGTCGAGCTGCCAGTTGCCGAGGAACACCATGACGGCGGCCGCGACCAGGGTCAGCGCGAGAGCGCCCAGCCAGCGTGGGCTCAGCAGGAACCGGTACACGGCACCGAGGCTACTCGTATGACCGGCGCCACTGACCTGGACCGGGCCGGATGGGTCGGGACCGGCGACCGGGCGTCCGGCCAGGGCCGGGCCGGGCACCCCGGTTGGCGGTGCTCGCGCCTCCAGCCGGGCGGGTATCGTCACGCCGACGGATCGGCCTCGGTCGTCCCGTCGCGTACCCGCCGCCGCTCGCGAGGAGTCGATGATGACCGTCGTGCCGCGCCTGGTGCTCAGCGCGCCGTCCTCCGGGCACGGTAAGAACGCGCTGGCGATCGGGCTGCTAGCCGCCCTGGCCGAGCGAGGGGTCGACGTCGCCGGGTTCAAGCTCGGGCCGGACCACGTCGACGCCGCCTATCTCGGTCTCGCCTCCGGCCGACCGGGTCGGGTGATCGACCCCCGACTGGTCGGCCTCGACCGGCTCGCCCCGCTGGTGGCGCACGGCGCCGCCGGTGCCGGGCTGGCCGTGGTGCAGGGCAGCATGGGCCTGTACGACTCGGTCGGTGGCCGTCCCGAGCAGGAGTCCACTGCCGCCGCGGCCGCCGCGCTGCGCAGCCCGGTGGTCCTCGTTGTCGACGTGGCCGCGATGGGCCAGTCGGTGGCGGCCCTGGTGCACGGTTTCCGCTCGTACGACGAGCAGCTGTGGCTCGGCGGGGTGATCCTCAACCGGGTGGCGTCGTCGCGGCACGAGGGGATGCTGCGCGAGGCGTTGGACGACGTGGGGGTGCCGGTCTACGGCGCGCTGCGTCGACAGGACCTGCCGGCGGTGCTGCCGTCGCGGCGGCACGGCGTGGCCCCGGTGGTCGAGGGTTCGGCCGACGCCGTCCGTGCAGTGCGCCGGCTGGGCGAGGCCGTCGCCGCCACCGTCGACCTGGAACGGCTGCTCGGGCTGGCCCGCTCCGCCCCGCCGCTGCCGGCGCCGGCCTGGTCTCCCGAGGAGGCCCTCGGCACGTTCACACCCCCGGCGAACCGCCCACTGGTGGCGGTGGCCGGTGGGCCGGGCGGCAGTTTCAGCCACCCGGAGACCACCGAGTTGCTCCGGGCCGCCGGCGCCGAGGTCGTCGTCGTCGACCCGCTGCGCGACGAGGCGCTGCCGGTCGGCACTCGCGCGCTGGTCGTCGGCGGCGCGCTGCCCGAGGCGTACGCCGAGCAGTTGTCGGCCAACCGGCGGCTCTGCATCGCGGTGGCCGAGTTGGCGCGGACCGGGCGTCCGGTGATCGCCGAGGGCGCCGGGCTGCTCTGGCTGGCCCGGGAGCTGGACGGGTTGCCGATGTGCGGCGTCCTGGACGCGGTGGGCGTCAGCCGTGACGGGGTGGTGGCCGGCTACCGGGAGGCGACCGCCCAGACCGACAGCGTCGTCGCCGCCACCGGGACGGTGCTGGTCGGGCACAAGGCACACCGCGCGGTGCTCACCCCCCGCGCCGGTCAGCGCGCGGCCTGGAGCTGGGACGGCGGCACGCCCGAGGGCTTCGTCTGGCGCAACGTGCACGCCTCGCAGCTCACGCTGCACTGGGCGAGCCATCCGGCGACGGCGGCCCGGTTGGTCGCCGCGGCGGCGGCCGATCCGACGAGCGAGGTGGTGCCCGCGCAGTCGGGCGAGGTGTCGGTGTGATCGGCCAGGTGGCGGTGCGCCGATTCCCGGCGCTGACCGTCTCCACCCCGCGTACCGAGGTGCGGCAGCTCACAGCGGCCGACGCGGCGGCGGCCGGGGAGATCTTCGCCGACAAGCTCACCCGGCGTTGGCTGCCGCTGCCCGACGACTCCGGCCCGATCGACGGGCTGGCCTGGTGCACCGATCTGGCCCGGCAGCGGCGCGACAGCGGAGAGGGTGACCACTACGCGGTGCTCCGGCGGGAGGACGACCAGGTGGTGGGCTCCCTGTGGACCCGGCGCACCGACTGGGGCGCCCGCCTCACCGAGATCTCCTACGCGATGGCGGCGCACGCGCGGGGCTTCGGCTTCGCCGCCGAGGCGGTCGATGCGGTGGCCATCGCGCTGATCCTGGAGCACGGCTTCCAGCGGGTCGAGCTGCGGGTGGCTCCCGGCAACCTGGCCTCGCGCCGGGTCGCCGAGAAGGCCGGGTTCAGCTACGAGGGGCTGCTGCGCAACGCCGGGTTCGTCAGCGGAGGCCGGGTGGATCTGGAGCTGTGGTCGTTCGTCGCCGCCGACCTGCGCTGAGCCTGAGCCCCGCCTACCTGCGCTGAGCCCCGCTGACCTGCGCTGACTCGCGCGCTGGTCAGCCGACGATGGCGTCCGAGGGTGGGGTGAACTGACGGGTCGGGGTGCCCTTCAAACCGTCGCGTAGGGTCTCCGAAACCGCCTTGATCGGGATCTGGGACTGCCCGTCACCGACCGCGTTGAACGGGTTGTCCGGGTCGGAGATGAAGCTCGCCGCGGCCAACTCCGGGGTGTAGCCCACGAACCAGGCCGACCGGGTGCTGTCGGTCGTACCGGTCTTGCCGGCCACCGGGCGTCCGACGGTGCCCCGCACGCTGTCGGCGGTGGACCAGCCGCCGCAGCTGCCGCGCGCCGGGGTGTCGCCGGTCGGGCAGCGGGCCGCGTCGGTGGCCGCCCGTGCCGCGTCCGCGCTGACCACCTGCCGGCAGCGCGGCTTGGCCACCTCACGGTGCAGACCGCCCGCTGTGGCGTACGTGGCGGGCGTGCCGTCCCGGTTCATGATCGCTTGCACGGGGATGGCCTCGCAGTAGCGGCCGTCGGCAGCGATGGCGGCGTACGCGTTCGCCATCTCCAGCGGGGTGGCGTCGGAGACGCCCAGGGTGAACGCACCCCACTTCTTCGCCTTGTCCGGGGACGCGTGGTCCCGGTCGACGTCGGTGCGCCACCGCAGCCCGAGCTGTTCGGCCAACCGGACCGCCCGGTCCGCGCCGACCTTCTCCTCCAGCCAGACGAAGTACGTGTTCACCGACTTGCCGAAGCCGGACCACATGGTCTGCTGACCGGACATGGCGCCGCTGGCGTTGGAGGGCGCCCAGCCGTCGTAGACCTCGGAGCGGTAGCGGTACGGGGCGTTGAACGAGGTGGAGAGGGTCATGCCCGCGTCGAGCGCGGCCAGCATCGGGAACATCTTGAACGTCGATCCGGCCTGGTAGCCGGCCAGGTCACCGCCGCCGAGCAGCGGTGCCACAGTGTTCGGGTAGTTGGCCTTCACGTTCGGCCCGGCCTCCGGGTTGGAGCTTTGCGGGTTCTCGGCCAGGTCCAGCGAGTACGTCCGGTTCACCGCCATGGCCTTCACCCGCCCGGTGCCCGGCTCGGAGACCACGATTCCGTTGGCGAACGGGCTGCCCGTGGCCTCTTTGGTGCCGACGTTCTTCTCCGCGGCCTCCTGGATCTTCGGGTCGATGCTGAGCACGATGCGGTAGCCGCCCCGGCGCAGGTTGTCCATCCGTTCCAGCCGGTTCGCCCCGAACGCGGGCTGGGCGCTCCACCAGTTCTTCAGGTAGTCGCAGGCGAAGCCCCAGCTGTTGTACTTCTCCGCCACCGCGGCGCAGTCGTGCGGTGGGGTGGTCAGCTTGAGCCGGATCGGTTCGGACTTGGCGGCGGTGGCCGAGTCGGGGGAGAGGTAGCCGAGTTGGCTCATCCGGTCCAGCACGTAGTTGCGCCGCCCGGTGGCCTCCTTCTGGTCGGAGTCGGCCGGGTCGTACTCCGAGGGGGACTTGACCAGTCCGGCGAGGGTGGCGGCCTCGACCGGGGTGAGGTCCTTCGGGGTCTTGGAGAAGAAGATTTCGCTGGCGGCGTAGATGCCGTACGCCCGGTGCCCGAAGTACGCCGAGTTCAGGTAGCGCTCCATGATTTCTTCCTTGCTGATCTCCTTCTCCAGGTCCAGCGCCATCCGCATCTCCTTGACCTTGCGCAGGCTGGTCTGCTGGGTGGCTTCCTGGACCTCCTTGGGCGTGGTCGCGCTGTCCCGTAGGGCCATCCGGACGTACTGCATGGTCAGCGTCGAGGCGCCCTGGGAGCCGCCGGAGCGGGCGTTGGAGACGAAGGCCCGGGCCACGCCCTTCGGGTCGACGCCGTGGTGCTGGTAGAAGCGGGAGTCCTCGGCGGCGATGATCGCCTGCTGGATGTTCGGCGACATGTCCGACAGCTTCGTGTACTGCCGGTACTCCTCGTAGAACATCGTCAGCACGGTCTTGCCGTCCGGGCCGTAGACGTACGAGGTCTCGGCGGGCAGGGCGGTCTTCAGCACCCGGGTCTTCTGGTCCACGGCGTGCGCGGTGGCCTTCGCGCCGAGCCCGGTGAGGGCGACGACCGGGTAGGCGACGGCGGCGATCACGATTCCGGCGATCAGTCCGGCGCGGAGGAGAGGGACGAGACGACCAGCGGCAGCAAGGGGTCGGTTGCTCACCTGGTCAAGTTATGACATTTCCGATTCGTACATGAGAAGAACTCTTAAACCGGCGAGTGGTGACGTGGCTTACGCCGAGATCGGCTGTCCCACCGGCCACCTTCCCGGCAGGATCGCGGACATGTCTGATCAGCCGAGCGCTGTCGCCCCACCCGCCGGGGTCGAGCCGGACCTCGCCCACCACGGCGACGCGGAGGCGACCGCCGGCCTGATCGACCTCGCCGTCAACGTCCGTCGGGCGCGGCCGCCCGCCTGGCTGGCCGACCCGATCGCCGCGACCCTGACCGACCTGGCCCGCTATCCGGACCCGGCGCCGGCCCGGGCTGCGGTCGCCGCCCGACACCGCCGTCACCCGAACGAGGTGCTGCTCACCGCCGGCGCCGCAGAGGGGTTCGTGCTGATCGCTCAGGCGCTGCGCGGCGTGCGCCGCCCCGTGGTGGTGCACCCTCAGTTCACCGAGCCGGAGGCGGCGCTGCGGGCCGCCGGACACCCGGTCGAGCGGGTGCTGCTCGACGCGGCCGACGGCTTCCGGCTCGACCCGTCCCGGGTGCCCGCCGACGCCGACCTCGTGATGATCGGCAACCCGACGAACCCGACCTCGGTGCTGCACCCCGCCCAGGCGGTGGCCGCGCTGGCCCGCCCCGGCCGGGTTCTGGTGGTCGACGAGGCGTTCGCGGACACCACCATCGCCGCAGGGCACCCCGGCGAACCGGAGTCGCTGGCCGAGCGCCGCGACCTGCCCGGGCTGCTCGTGGTGCGTAGCCTCACCAAGACGTGGGGCCTGGCCGGGCTGCGGATCGGCTACCTGCTCGGCGCGCCGGAGCTGCTGTCCCGGCTGGCCGCCGTCCAACCGCTCTGGGCCGTCAGCACACCCGCGCTGGCGGCCGCGTCGGCCTGCGCCAGCGCCGTCGCGGTCCAGGCCGAACGCGCGATCGCCGCCGACCTCGCCGCCGACCGCGAGCACCTGGTCGCGCGCCTCGCCGAACTGCCCGGTGTACGCGTCGTCGGCCGTCCCGCCAGCGCGTTCGTCCTGCTGCACCTGCCGGGCGCGACAGCGATCCGAGCCGCCCTTCGCGAGCGCGGCTGGGCGGTACGCCGAGGCGACACGTTCCCCGGCCTCGGCCCGGACTGGCTGCGGGTGGCCGTACGCGACCGAAACACCACCGACGCGTTCATCAACGTGCTGCGCGAGACCATGGAGGCATGATGCTGGAGACCACTATCGCCGCGATCCGCCCGGCGGACGAAGCGGCAATGGCCGCCGCCCGGGCGCTGCACGGCCGGCTGACCAAGCCGGCGGGCTCGCTGGGCGCGCTGGAGGAGCTTTCGGTACGCCTCGCCGGCCTGGCCGGAGTCTGCCCGCCACCGCTGCCCGAGCCGGCCGCAGTGGCGATCTTCGCGGGCGACCACGGGGTGCACGCCCAGGGGGTCAGCCCCTGGCCGCAGGAGGTCACCGCGCAGATGATCGGCAACTTCCTGGCCGGTGGAGCGGTGGTCAACGCGTTCGCCCGGCAGGCCGGCGCCTCGGTCACCGTGGTCGACGTCGGCGTGGCCACCCCGCTGCCCACCGATCCGGCTGTGCTCGATCCGGCCGCCGACCCGGTCGTGCTCGATCCGGCCGTGCCCCGGCTGGTTGTCTCGTCCGTCCGCCGGGGCACCGGCGACCTCACAGTGACGGCCGCGCTGACCCGGGACGAGGCGCTGGCGGCGGTGCGGACCGGCATCCGGATCGCCGACGAACTGATCGACGCCGGCGCCGGCATCCTGCTCACCGGGGACATGGGCATCGGCAACACGACCCCGGCCGCCGTGCTGATCGCCGCGTTCACCGGCGCCGACCCACTCGACACCACCGGTCGGGGCACCGGGGTCGACGACCCGACGTACGCGCGCAAGGTGGCTGTGGTGCGGGCCGCGCTGGCCCGGCACACCCCCGACCCGGCCGACCCGCTGGGGGTGCTGGCCGCCGTCGGTGGTCTGGAGCACGCCGCCCTGGCCGGGCTGATCCTCGGGGCCGCAGCGCGCCGCACACCGGTGCTGCTGGACGGTGTGATCGCGGTCTCGGCCGCGCTCGCCGCCGCCGCGTTCGCCCCGGACGCGGTCTGCGCCATGGTCGCCGGCCACCGCTCGGCCGAGCCCGGTGCCACTGTCGCGCTGCGCCACCTCGGCCTCGACCCGCTGATCGACCTGGGGCTGCGCCTCGGTGAGGGCACCGGCGCGCTGCTGGCGTTGCCCGTGGTCACCGGCGCGGTCCGGGTGCTGCACGAGGTGGCCACCTTCGACTCCGCAGGGGTGGCCGAGAAGTGAGCACGAGCCGCGAACGAGCCGTCCGCCTCGGTGGTGCGGCGTGACCTCCAATCCGTACCCCCTGGGTTTGCGGCTGCACGGGCGGCGCGTGGTCGTGGTGGGTGGCGGCGCGGTCGCCACCCGGCGCGTACCCGCGCTGCTGGACGCCGGCGCGGACGTCCTGCTGGTGGCCCCGGAGCTGACTCCGGCGCTGCGCGCCCGGGCCGACGCGGGTCGGCTGCACTGGGTGCCGCGCCGGTTCGTGCCCGAGGACCTGGACGGTGCCTGGCTGGTCCAGGTCGCTGTCGACGACCCGATGGCGGCGGCTTCGGTGAGCGCCGTCGCCGCCGAGCGGCGGATCTTCTGCGTGCGGGCCGACGACCGGACGGCCGCCACCGCCTGGACCCCGGCCGTGACCCGGCACGGCCCGGTCACCGTGGCGGTGCTCGGTGGCGGCGACCCGCACCGGGCGATGACCGTCCGCGACGCCGTCCGCGACCTTCTGGCGGTCCGCCTGGCGCCCGCCGCCGCTGCGCCGTCCGGCGGGCTCGGTGCCGCTGCTGCGCCGCCTGGCCAGGCCGGTGCCGCTGCTGCGCCGCCTGGCGGGCTCGGCGCCGGTGTGACCGAGGCCGGTGTGAGCGGCGGGCGGCAGGTCGGGCGGGTGGCGCTGGTCGGGGCGGGGCCGGGGGACCCGGAGCTGATCACCGTGAAGGGCTGGCGGCTGCTCACCGAGGCCGACGTGGTGGTCGCCGACCGGCTGGTGCCCGGACTGCTCCTGGACGAGCTGCGCCCGGACGTCGAACTGGTGGACGCCTCGAAGATCCCCTACGGCCCGTCCCGGGCCCAGGAGGAGATCAACCAGATCCTGGTCGACCGGGCCCTGGCCGGCGCGTTCGTGGTGCGGCTCAAGGGCGGTGACCCGTACGTCTTCGGGCGCGGCGGCGAGGAGTTGTTGGCCTGCGCTGCCGCCGGTGTTCCGGTGACGGTGGTGCCCGGGGTGACCAGCTCGATCGCCGCCCCGGCCGCGGCTGGGATCCCGGTCACCCATCGGGGCGTGGCGCACGAGTTCACTGTCGTCTCCGGACACCTGGCACCCGACGCACCGGCTTCGCTGGTGCGCTGGGACGCCCTCGCCGGTCTGCACGGCACCCTGGTGATCCTGATGGGGCTGAAGAACCTCGCCGCCATCACGGCCACCCTGATCGCCCACGGTCGGTCGCCGCAGACCCCCGCCGCTGTCGTTCAGGAAGCCACGACGGGCACCCAGCGGGTGCTGCGGTCGACGCTCGACGCGGTGGCCGCCGACGCGCTCACGGCCGAGGTACGGCCACCCGCCGTCGTCGTGGTGGGCGACGTGGTCAACACCCTCGACGGCTGAGGGAGCCGCTGCATCCCGCCGGGAGCCGGGAGCCGGTACAGACGACGGGCCGGAGCAGCGCTGCTCCGGCCCGTCGTGGTCTCTCCTTCGACTACTGCTTGAGCATGTTGTCCAGCAGCAGTGCGCAGCGGATCAGACCGAGGTGGCTGTACGCCTGCGGGTGGTTGCCCAGGCCGCGCTCGGCAAGCGGGTCGTACTGCTCGGGGAGCAGCCCGGTCGGGCCGGCGGTCAGCACCATCTGTGCGAACAGCTCCTCGGCGTCGGTGCGGCGGCCGGTGCGTAGGTACGCCTCGATCAGCCACGCCGTGCAGATGTGGAAGCCGCCCTCACGGCCGGGCAGGCCGTCGTCCCAGTGGTAACGGTAGACGACCGGGCCGCTGCGCAGATCCGCCTCGATCCGTAGGACGGTGGACAGGAAGCGCGGGTCGTCACCCGGGAGCAGGCCGGAGAGGCCGATCCAGAGCGACGAGGCGTCCATGTCCTCGTCCCCGTACGCGACGCTGTACGCCTCGACGTCGGAGTGCCAACCGTGCTCCAGCACGTTCGCGCCGATCCGGTCGCGCAGGTCCTTCCACTCGGGCCGGTCCTCGCCGCCGTGCTCGCGCATCACATGCAGCGCGCGGTCGACTGTCATCCAGCACATGACCTTGGAGAAGACATGGTGCCGGGGTGGCAGCCGGGCCTCCCAGATGCCGTGGTCGGGCTCGTGCCAGCGGCGGCGGACCGCCTCGACCATGTTCTCCAGGACCCGCCACTCGTCGTCGCGGACCGAACCGCGAGCGTCGGCGACGGCCGCGATCAGGTCGGCGATCGGGCCGAAGACGTCCAGCTGCAACTGGTGGTTGGCGAGGTTGCCGACCCGGACCGGCCGGGAGCCGGCGTACCCGGGCAGCGTGTCGATGACCGCCTCGGCGCCCAGCTCGTAGCCGTCGATCGTGTAGAGCGGGTGCAGCCGCTCCGGGTGCCCACCGGTGCGCTCGATGCAGCCGTCCACCCAGCGCAGGAACGCCTCGGCCTCCTCGATGGAGCCCAGGTCGACGAGCGAGCGGGCGGTCAGCGCGGCGTCGCGCAGCCAGCAGTAGCGGTAGTCCCAGTTGCGGACGCCGCCCAGCTCCTCGGGGAGCGAGGTGGTCGCCGCGGCCAGGATCGAGCCGGTGGCCTCGTGGCAGAGCCCGCGCAGGGTGAGGGCGCTGCGCGCGACCAGTTCGCGGGAGGTGGACGGCAACCGCAGCGAGGCCACCCAGTCCTTCCACGGCTGCTCGGCTGCGGCCTGCCGCTCGTGGATCGGCACCCGGTGATGCTCCAGGCTGTGCGTGCCGAAGCGCAGCTCCAGCACCACCTGTCCACCGGCGGCGGAGAGGTCGACGGTCGCCTTGGCGGTCTCGTACCCTCCGTCGTTGCCGACCTCCCACTGCACGCCGGGGGCGTAGAGCGCGACCGGTTCGTTCGAGCCGAGCACCAGCAGGCCGTCGCCGAGCGGCTGCAACTGGACGGCCACCTGGCCGAACTCCGGCCTCGGCGCGAACTCGACAGTGGCCTTGCCACTGCCGGTCAGCACCCGGACCAGGGTCGAGTCGCCGGTGAGGACCGCCGGGCTGTCGCCGGGGGTGGTCTCCCGGGCCGGCTTGTCCAGCCAGTCGGTGACGGTGAGCCCGGACCACCGGGTCTCCACCGTCATCGTGCCGGAGCGGTAGCGCTGGCCCAGCGGGATGCCCCCACGTTCCGGGGCGATGCTGAAGTGACCGGCCGGGCTGCCACCCACCAGGTCGGCGAAGATCGCGGCCGAATCCGGCTTGGGGTGACAGAGCCAGCTCACCTTGGCCTCGGGGGTGAGCAGAGCGACGGTACGACCGTTGGCCAGCATGGAGTGCCGTTCGATCGGCACCGCCCGCTCACCGAACAGCCAGTGCCGCCGGGTCTCCAGCAGGAGGGCCAGCGCGCGGGCGGCCTCCAGCGGGTCGGCCACCCGGTAGCTGGCCTCGGTGTCGCCGGGGCCGATCTTGATGCCGAGGTCGGGACCGTGCAGGTGGGCGAACCCGTTCTCGTCGGTGATGTCGTCGCCGATGAACAGCACCGCGCTGGAGGCGAGCTGGGTCCGCAGCTGGTCGAGTGCGGTGCCCTTGTGGGTGGCCACCACGGAGAGCTCGATGACCTCCTTGCCCTGGGTCACCGTGACGCCGTCGAAGGTGGCCGGACCGTTGCGGACCGCCTCGATGGCGGCGGCGGCGATCTGCGGGTCGACCCCACGGGTGTGCATCGCGACGCTCGCCGGTTTGCGTTCCAGCCGGATGCCCGGGTGCTGGGCGGCGATCTCACGCAGCGCGTTGCGGACCTGGGTCCGTACGGCGACCAGCTCGGGGGAGAGCCGCTCGACGAAGCCGATGTCGAATTCGGAGCCGTGACTGCCGACGAGGTGCACCTCGCTGGGCAGCCGCGAGAGGGCGGCCAGGTCGCGCAGCGCCCGGCCAGAGACCACCGCCACTGTGGTCTGCGGCAGCGCGGCGAGCGCGCGGACCGCGGCCACTGACTCGGGCAGTGGAACGGCCGTG
Source organism: Micromonospora sp. NPDC049049 (assembly GCF_040649115.1). Lineage (NCBI taxonomy): Bacteria > Bacillati > Actinomycetota > Actinomycetes > Micromonosporales > Micromonosporaceae > Micromonospora > Micromonospora sp. NPDC049049. Next base: position 306,513 of record NZ_JBEZEX010000003.1, read on the forward strand.
CTCGGGTCCTCCACGATCGGCGCCAGTGTGCCGTCGTAGTCGCAGGCGACAAGGAGTTGGGGGACCCGGGCTATCCGGCCGATGGCGGAGCGCAACTCAGGGTCCATGACCCCGGTGGCGACTGCCGCCCCATCGTTGAGGGACGTGTTCACTCGGCCTCCGCCTCGGGAACTCCGAGTTCCGAGAGGAAAGACTTGGCCCAGTGGCCCACGTCGTGGGTACGCAGGTGACGTTGCATTGTCCGCATCCGGCGGCGCGCCTCGGTTTTCTCCACGTGCACTGCCCGGAGGAGGGCGTCCTTGACCGCGTCCGGGTCGTGCGGGTTACACAAAAATGCCTGGCGAAGCTCCGTGGCGGCGCCGGCGAACTCACTGAGTACGAGCGCGCCACCCTGGTCGGCACGTGATGCTACGTATTCCTTTGCCACGAGGTTCATTCCGTCTCGCAGCGGGGTCACCATCATCACGTCGGCAGCAACGTACATCGCTGCCAGCTCACTGCGACTGTACGACTGATGGAGGTAATGGACCGCCGGCACGCCGACCCTGCCGAACTCGCCGTTGATCCGGCCGACCTCGCGCTCCACCTTCACCCGTAGTGCCTGGTAGTGCTCCACGCGCTCGCGGCTGGGTGTGGCGACCTGAACCATGACCGCGTCGGGAACTGTCAACTTTCCGTCAGCCAGCAGTTCCCGGAAGGCCTTGAGCCGCAACTCGATGCCCTTGGTGTAGTCCAGCCGGTCCACGCCCAGGATTATCGTCTTCGGGTCGCCCAGTTCGGCGCGAATCTGCTTGGCCCGGGCCTGGATCGCCGGGTCGGCGGCCATCCGCTCCATCTCCTGGGTGTCGATCGAGATGGGGAAGGCGCCGGCCTTCACCTGCCGACCGTCGACCTGGATCATCTGCCCCTCGTAGCGCAGCCCGAGCAGGTGCCGGGCCAGCCGGACGAAGTTCTGCGCGGCCAGCCGCTGCTGGAAACCGACAAGGTCGGCGCCGAGCAGACCGCGCAGGATCTCGGTGCGGAACGGCATCTGCATGAACAGCTCGATCGGCGGGAACGGGATGTGCAGGAAGAACCCGATCCGCAGGTCCGGGCGGAGCTCACGGAGCATCGCCGGCACCAACTGGAGCTGGTAGTCCTGCACCCAGACCGTCGCGCCCTCGGCCGCGACGTCGGCCGCGGCCTCCGCGAACCGGGCGTTGACCAGGCGGTACGCCTCCCGCCACCGGCGCTTGTAGGCCGGTGTCTCCACGGCATCGTGGTAGAGCGGCCAGATCGTCGCGTTGGACTGGCCCTCGTAGTACCGCTCCAACTCCTCGGCGCTGAGCGGGACCGGGTGCAGCCGGATCCCCTCCAGGTCGAACGGCTCGGGGGCCGCGCCGGTGCCACCGGCCCAGCCGACCCAGGTGCCCTTGTGCTCGGCGAGTACGGGGTGCAGCGCGGTGACCAGCCCGCCAGGGCTGCGTCGCCACTGCCGGCCCTCGGGTGTGCTCACCTCGTCGACCGGCAGACGGTTCGCCACTACGACAAAGGAGCTACGGACGGTCACGATCGGCCACCTCCGGGTACTGACGGGTCCACCGCGATGAGCGTACTGAGCGTAGCTGCGGCGTCTTGTGCCTAGTGCCGGAGTCTCCTACCCGCCCCGGTACGACCGAATCCTAAAGGTGATCTTGTCGACAAGCGCGCTGGTCAGAGGTCGATGATTGGCCATTCCTTGGGCAGCACCTCATCCAGCAGTTCCCGCCGATCCGTCATGATCGGCGTGATCGCCCGAGCGGCCTCCATCGCAACCTGGGCCAGATCCATGCCGCCGAGGGTTCGTGACCAGCCGCCGAGAATGGCGCACATGTCGTGCTCGACGGGCGTGACCATGACGTGCTCCAGGTCGCCGACGATGTCGAGCAGTGGCCAGCCGTCACTGGCCACCTGGCGGTACGCGGCTGCGAGGCAGAGTGCGGGGACGATCACGCCCTGCCCCTTGTCCGCGACTTTCGCGATCTGCTCCCCGACAGCCTCCATGCCTTCCGAGTAGGCGAGGAGGCAGCCCGTGTCGAGGACGAGGCCGGCGTCAGTCACGGATGGTCATCCGTCCGCGAGAAGCCTCGCCCAGCAGGGCAGCTGCCTTGGATCGCAGTTCCGGGGTGATCTTGGCGTGAGCCTCGTCAAGCTTCCGGCCCGCCTCGGCGAGGCCTTCGTCGGTGAGTTGGAAGCCCACCTGTCGAAGCGCCCGCCGCGTCCGTTCGCCAGCCATCCGCTGACGAACGGACTCGGTGATGAAGGCGGAGACATTGGATTCCTCGGCCAGCCGCTCCGCCACGTCATCCGGCACGCTGATGGCGATCTTCTTGGTCATACCGGGGACGCTAGCGGGTGATACCACGGTCGGCAACGCGGCGCGCCCGCGTACTCCTGGGGCGGGGTGATGTGGGCGAAGCGCGCCGTACCTGTCAGGATTGACGATGGCGTGCGCGCGGCCGGCTCCCGGCCGGCGGCGGCGGGCGGTCCTCGCAGCCCGCGCCGCGCCGCCGATCAGCGACAGCAACCGACGGAGGTAGCCCGCACCGTGGCCCAGTACATCTACGTCCTGGAAAAGGCGCGCAAGGCGCACGGCGACAAGGTCGTGCTCGACAACGTCACGTTGAGCTTCCTGCCGGGAGCCAAGATCGGTGTGCTCGGTCCGAACGGCGCCGGTAAGTCCAGCCTCCTCAAGATCATGGCAGGGCTGGACAAGCCGAGCAACGGCGAGGCCCGACTCATGCCCGGCTACACCGTCGGCATGCTCGCCCAGGAGCCCCCGCTCAACGAGGCCAAGACCGTGCTCGGCAACGTCGAGGAGGCGGTCGCCGAGACCAAGGCCAAGCTGGAGCGGTTCAACAAGATCGCCGAGCAGATGGCCACCGACTACTCCGACGAGCTGATGGAGGAGATGGGCAAGCTCCAGGAGGAGCTTGACCACCTCGACGCCTGGGACGTCGACTCCAAGCTCGAACTGGCGATGGACGCGCTGCGCTGCCCGCCGCCGGACGCCGACGTGACCCAGCTCTCCGGTGGTGAGCGTCGCCGGGTGGCCCTCTGCAAGCTGCTGCTGGAGGCGCCCGACCTGCTGCTGCTCGACGAGCCCACCAACCACCTGGACGCGGAGAGCGTCTCCTGGCTGGAGCAGCACCTGGCGAAGTACGCCGGCACCGTCATGGCGATCACCCACGACCGGTACTTCCTCGACAACGTGGCCAACTGGATCCTCGAGCTGGACCGTGGCCGGACGTACCCGTACGAGGGCAACTACTCCACCTACCTGGAGAAGAAGGCCGCCCGGCTGGCCGTCGAGGGTCGCCGCGACGCCAAGATGAAGAAGCGCCTCACCGAGGAACTGGAGTGGGTCCGCTCCAACGCCAAGGCCCGCCAGACCAAGTCCAAGGCCCGCCTCGACCGGTACGACGAGATGGCCACCGAGGCGGAGAAGACCCGCAAGTTGGACTTCGAGGAGATCCAGATCCCGCCGGGCCCGCGCCTGGGCAGCACGGTGATCGAGGCGAACAACCTCAGCAAGGGCTTCGGCGACCGGCTGCTGATCGACAACCTGTCGTTCTCGCTGCCGCGCAACGGCATCGTCGGCATCATCGGCCCCAACGGCGTCGGCAAGACCACGCTGTTCAAGACCATCGTCGGGCTGGAGGAGCCGACCAGCGGCGAGGTCCGGGTCGGCCCCACCGTCTCGCTGTCGTACGTCGACCAGAACCGTGAGGGCCTCAACGGCGACAAGACCGTCTGGGAGGTCGTCTCCGACGGGCTGGACTACCTGATGGTGGGCAAGGTCGAGATGCCGTCGCGGGCGTACATCGCCGCGTTCGGCTTCAAGGGCCCGGACCAGCAGAAGCCGACCAAGGTGCTCTCCGGCGGCGAGCGCAACCGGCTCAACCTGGCGCTGACCCTGAAGATCGGCGGCAACGTCATCCTGCTCGACGAGCCGACGAACGACCTGGACGTGGAGACGCTGTCCAGCCTGGAGAACGCCCTGCTGGAGTTCCCCGGCTGCGCCGTGGTCATCTCCCACGACCGGATGTTCCTGGACCGCGTCGCCACGCACATCCTGGCCTGGGAGGGCGACGACCAGGACCCGTCCAAGTGGTTCTGGTTCGAGGGCAACTTCGAGGCGTACGAGAAGAACAAGGTCGACCGCCTCGGCGCGGAGGCCGCCCGGCCGCACCGGGTGACCTACCGCAAGCTGACCCGCGACTGACCGGCCGAGAAGGTGTCTGACCGCTTCGTCTACCACTGCACCCTGCGCTGGTCCGACCTGGACGCGTACGGCCACGTCAACAACTCGCGCTTCCTCACCCTGTACGAGGAGGCGCGGGTGGCGTTGATGTTCGCCGGCGGCCGGGCCTGGGGCGTCGGCTCGTTCGCCGACGGGGTGGTGATCCGCCGGCACGAGGTCGACTACCTGCGCCCGGTCGACTACGCGCTCGGCCGGGCCACCGCGGAGGCGGCCCCCACAGTGCGGATCGAGCTGTGGGTGGAGGAGATCCGGGCCTCCCGGTTCACCGTCGCCTACGAGCTGTACGACGGTGAGGTGCTGGCCAGCCGGGCCCGCTCGGTGCTGGTGCCGTTCGACCTGACCCGCCAGGTGCCCCGGCGGATCACCAGCGAGGAGCGGGACTTCCTGCTCACGTACGCGCCGCAGGGCGGGGTGGCGTGACCCGGCCCGGCACCGCCGAGCCGGGCCGGACGGCGGCGCCCACCCACGGTGTCGAAGGGGTGGCGGACGCGGGGGCCTTCCTGGCCCGGCTGGTCCGGTTGGATCCGGTCGCACCGGTCCGGCTGCGGCCGGCCGGCGCACCGGGCCGGATCGCCCTGTGGGCCCGGCTGCCGTGGCAGGTCCTGGTGGTCCGCACGGTTGCCGGTGGGCCGGCCGACGGCGTCGCGGAGGACGTCACTGTGGCAGCCGCGGAGCTGCTCGCCGAACTGGAGCGGAGCGGCGCGACCCTGCCGACCCGCCGGGACGCCCAGTGGCGGTGGCCGCTGCCGCCGACGCGGAGCCGCCAGGTGGAGGCGCTGCCCGTTGCCGAGTTGCGACGGATCGCCGACGCGGCGGCGGGCACCCTGCGGACGGCGAGCGAGCAGGGTGTGGCCGGCCGTGCCGTGGGCCAGCGGGCTTTGCGTGACGCGTTGCTCGACCACGTGGCGGTGTTGATCACCCCGGACGGGACGCCCGACGGGACGCCTGCCGCGCCGGTCGAGGTGCCGCAGCGGCTGGTGCAGGGGGTGGTCCGGATGGGCTTCCTCGGTGCCGCCCACGGCTCGGCGGCCGGCGAGGGCGGGGACGCCGTTCAGGTGCGGGTGGCCGGCCGTTGGGTGGGCCTGGTGGGACCACACGGAGCGGCGTGGTTGCAGAAGGCCACGGATCTTGCCGTGACACCCCTGAGCGCTCGTCCGAACGGGTGATCCCGGATCATTCTTCTGGTCAGGGGCGGTCGTTGGGGGGGTGCTTCAACCCGGCTGTCCGGGTACCGTCCATCCTCGGATCCAACGCACCGTAGGCGACTGGATCCGCTGGGGAGTGAGGTGCGCGAGCGATGCCGTGGTGGTCATGGCGCCCCGGTCCCGCCGACGGCGGCGAACCGGAAACCCGAAGCGGGATCACAGTCGATAGCGCGGTCCGGATCGGGCCGCCCAGTCCTCGCCAGCCGGGGGACGACTGCCCGTCCAACGAGCGGCCCGTGCTGACCGATACGCCCGCCACCGTCGAGCCGGTGAGTCTGCGCCGGGTCTGTGACGCGCTCGATCTGCTCGACGTGCGTTACCTGGCCGACGGCGACGGCAACCTGCTGGCGATGTGGGAGCGGCACGCGGTGCTGGTCACCCTCGAAGGGCCGGAGGACGAGATCCTGGTCATGCGGGCACGCCCGCACGCCACGGTCCCGCCGGACTGGGCCGACCGGGCGTACCGGGTGGTCAACGAGTGGAACCACACCCGCCGGTTCTGCAAGGCGTACATCGGTGACCCGACCGAGCGCGGTCAGCTACCGATCTACGCCGAGCTTCAGGTGCCCCTGGGTGCCGGCACCCACGACGCGCTCCTGGTCGAGATGCTCGACTGCGGCGCGGCGGTCGCCACCAGCTTCGTGGACTGGCTGCACGACGAGGGCGCGCTGCTCTGACGCCGCTCCGGGTGCTGTGGGTCAGCCGCCGTTGGCCGGGTCGTCCTCGACGTTGACCATGAAGTACGCGGCCCGCTCCAGGTAGTCCCAGAGGGTGACGGCGATCTCCGGCTCAAGGTCGAGCCGGTCCACGGCCCGGCGCATGTTGCGCAGCCAGGCGTCCCGTTCGGCCGCTCCGATCCGGAACGGCGCGTGGCGCATCCGCAGCCGAGGGTGCCCCCGCTGAGCGGAGTACGTGTTGGGCCCGCCCCAGTACTGCATGAGGAACAGGGTCATCCGGTCCGCGGCCGGGCCCAGGTCCTCCTCCGGGTACATGGGTCGCAGCAGGGGGTCGGTGGCGATCCCGGCGTAGAACTCGTCGACCAGCTTGCGGAAGGTGGGTTCGCCGCCGACCGCTTCGAAGAGGGTCATCGACGCACCGGGACGGTCGGATTCACCTGCGGAAGTCACAGTTCCATCCTGCCAGGTGCGTCCGGTGCCGACCCGACCCGCACAGCGTGCGTCGGATCACGCCGGGTCGACAAGCCCGAATGTCGCCACCCGGCCTGCCCGGGCGAAGGTCGGTTCGACGGGTCAGGTGACAGCGTGCCGGCGGTGGCCGTCACCGGTATGCGGGTTGGGCCTGCCTTCCACCGGGCGGTCGCTGGCCGGGTCGCCGAGGCCGGAGGATGGCGGAGCGGCGTTGGCCAACGAGGCGGCAGTGATCGCGTCGTCCACCGTCTGCCGGTCCGGCCACCGCAGCGTGGCCACCGTCATCAGCACCACCCCGGCTGCGCTCCAGACCCCCACCACGATCGGAATGGGAAACCGTTCGGCGAGCATCCCGGTGACCAGTACCGCGAGGCCCTGGATGACCTGTATGCCGGTGGCCATCACCCCGAAGGCGCGGGCTCGGAAGCCGTTGGGCAGCGCCTGGACGAACAACCCGTTGGCCATCGGCATCATGCCGGCGACCGCGAACCCGCAGAGCGCGGCGAGCAGTGCCACCACCAGCGGCGGGGGGTCGAGCAGCACCGGTACGAGCACCAACGGGGCGAGCACCGCGAGCGGCCGCATCAGCTTCAGTCGGCGAGCCGGGCCGAACAGGCGACTCACCAGCAACCCACCGAGGATGAAGCCGATCGGGTTCGCCACCATGATCGCCGCCTGTGCGGTGCCCGCGCTCACCGCGCCGCGGCTCTCCTCGTTGGCCCAGGCCGCGGCCAGACCCTCGGGAACGATCGAGAAGAGCATCGAGCTGAACACCAGCACCGCGATGGCCCGCAGCACCGGTGTGCGGAACACGATGCCGAACCCCTGCCGAGTCTCCCGCAGCAGGTGGCTGCGGTGCTCCGGGTTCATCATCGCCGGATGGTGGCGTACGCCGAGGCGAACCAGCAGCGCCGAGAGACCGAACGTGACCGCGTTGAACAGCAGCGCCGCCTCCGGGTCGACAGCGGCGACAGCGGCGCCGAAGACGTACCCGACGACCTGGGCGGCCTGCCCGACGCTGCCGTTGAGCGACAGCCCCAGCACCAGCCGGTCCCCGGTGAGCAACTGTGGGATCAGCGCGGACTTCGCCGCCTGGCTCGGCGGGTTCGCCAGCGTGGCGGCGAAGATGAGCACCAGCACCGCCTGGTACGGCAGGCTCGGAATGGCGATGACCAGCATCAGCGCCATCCGGATGAGGTCGCATGCCACCATCACCCGTCGGAACGGGTACCGCTCAGCGAGTGCGGCGAGCACGGGACCGCCGAGCAGCCAGGGCAGGAAGCTGACCGCGAAGGCAGCCGCGGAGAGCGCGACGGACCGGGTCTGCTGATAGACGAGCAGGGTGACGGCGGCCTTCGCGACGTAGTCGCCGACCCAGGAGAGAGCACCAGCCACGAACACGGCCCGGAACTCGTGCTGGCCGAAGACGTCGCGGAATGTAGCGGGGCCTTCCGCGGAAGGTCGCTCGTCAGGCACCGTCGCCTCCATCGGCCCCGGCTCGGCCGCTCGTGGCAGCCCGGTCGGAAGCGCTCGTCAGATCTACGGATCAGCGAGGTTGTGATCACGCTTCGGTGGGAACGCGTGCTCCGGATTCTGCCCGATCGTCTGACAACTAGCTAGGTCGAACGGGTCGTTCGTCGCCTCCCCGACTGAACGAACGGACGATACCCGAGGGGCCGGCCGGCTCGCGACCCCTGAATTGCCGGACAATGTGGGCGGTGTCAGGTGGCGCCGCCCTGACCGGTCTCGCCCTCGGACAACGGCCGGGTCGACAGACCGGGATAGATGCGGGCCGCTGCGATCTGCGCGGTGATACCCGAATTCTCCAGCGCCTCGGCGAGACGCCGACGCAGTTCCCGGCCCACCGCGAACTGCCCGTCAGCGGTCGTCTTCACCACTGTGCGGATGACAGCGCCGTCCACAGTCACCTGCTCGACACCCAACACCTCGGGCGCCTCCACGATCTCCGGCGACAGCTCCGGGTCCATGGCGACCGAGGCGGCCGCGGTCCGTAGCACCGCCGTCGCTTCCTCGGTGCTGTTGAAACCGATCGGCAGGTCCACCACCACGAGCGCCCAACCCTGGCTCTTGTTACCCACCCGGATGATCTCGCCGTTGCGGATGTACCAGAGCACGCCGCGGCCGTCGCGCACTGTGGTGACCCGCAGGCCGACCGACTCGACCACGCCCATCGCCTCGCCCAGGTCGACGTTGTCACCCACGCCGTACTGGTCCTCGATCAGCATGAAGAGGCCGGCGATCAGGTCCTTCACCAGGCTCTGCGCACCGAAGCCCAGCGCCACACCGGCGATCCCCGCGCTGGCTAGCAGCGGGGCCAGGTCGAAGCTGAACTCCCGCAGGATCATCAGCAGCGCGATGCCGAAGACGAACGCGGTGGTCAGGCTGCGCAGCACCGACCCGATCGCCTCGGCCCGCTGCCGCCGCCGCTCGGGTACGAACTCGGCCGGGTCGACCGCGGCGGTGGGTACGCGCTCGCGCAGCGGCCGCAGCATCGTCGGCACCGCACCGTCGGTGGTCGTCCGGACCAGCCGGTTGATCGTCCGGTGCAGCGCCCAGCGGGCCACCATCGCCAGCGCCACGATCAGCAGCACGCGGAGCGGTTTGAGCAGGATCCAGTAACTTCCCTCGGCGAACCAGGCCGACCTGGTGATGTCGTAGATCCACTCGCAGGAGGTGCTGCCCTGGCAGCTCACCGATTCGGTGGTGGACAGGGCTAGGGGCGTCACGCTGGCGGCACTCACCATGTCTTCGTACCGTAAGGAGCCCGAGGGCCCGCCGCCGACCCACCGGCCGGGTGACCGGGCAGCGCGGCGCGGAGTCGTTCGTACTCGGCCTGACCACCGATCGCCGCCCGGTGTTCGGGGTGAGCGACGTAGTGCCCGATGACCGCGGCGAGGAATCCCGCGTCGACGATGTCGGTCCGCAACGCTGCCCGGCCTCGCGGAATGCCGCGCCGCCGGATCAGTCGGGGTTCCGTGATCCTCATCGGGAGCCACTGGCGGCGGTCGGCAGCCGGGGGGATCTGTGGGGCCAGGAGGGCCTCCCACGGCACGGTGAGCGTGCCCAGAGCCCAGGTCTGCCGTACCCCGGACGGATGCAGCCGCACCCCGTGACCCCGCCACGCCCACGTCACCACCAGCGCGGCCAGGACCACCCAGAGAACACCGATGACCACGTCGAACGTCGACAGGGTGCCCTGTCTGGTCGCGCGCACCATTGCGCCGATGTGCATGGACGCGGGCCCGAGGTAGCCCACTGCGAAGAACACCGTGCAGGCGGGCCCGGGTGTGGCGAAGGCCGGAACCTGCGGCTGCACCACGAGGTAGGCCGGACGGACCCTGGTGACGACGACCGCCAGGACCAGGCCTGCCAGGGAGATGAGGATCAACAGGCGCTGCCCCACGGTGGACGCGGACCCCGGGATCACGGCGTTGATGACGACCAGGAGAAGCCCGAGGGTCAGGACAACGCGCCGGTGGCGCACGGTGGCAGCGGACAGCTTGTCAAGCATGCCCGTGACCATAGGAGCCGAGGGCCAGCGCGGGGGCGTTGCGCTCAGCGGTCCGGTTGGATGCTGGCGAGCAGTTCGGTGATCCTCGTCCTGATGTCGTCGCGCACCTGGCGGACGACGTCGAGGGGTTGACCGGCAGGGTCGGTGAGCTTCCAGTCCTCGTAGCGTTTGCCGGGGAAGACGGGGCAGGCGTCGCCGCAGCCCATGGTGATGATGACGTCGCTGGCCTGGGCGGCGTCCCAGGTGAGCCGGGCCGGGGTCTGTCCGGTGATGTCGATGCCGACCTCGCGCATGGCTTCGACGGCGACGGGGTTGATCTGGTCGGCGGGTTCGCTGCCAGCGGAGCGGACCTCGATGGCATCGCCGGCGAGGTGTCGGAGCCAGCCGGCGGCCATCTGGGAGCGGCCGGCGTTGTGGACGCAGACGAAGAGGACGCTGGGCCTGTCGGTCATCGGGCTTCTGTCTCCTGAGTGAGGTGGGGTACGACCACGGCGTCGGCGGGGTTCTCGGCGTCGGGGTACCAGGCGGCGATAGCGGCGACGGCGACCAGGCCGCCGACGAGCTGAGCGCCGACGAAGCCGGGCAGGGACGTGGGGGCGATTCCGGCGAAGGTGTCGGTGAGGGCGCGGCCGATGGTGACGGCGGGGTTGGCGAATGAGGTGGACGAGGTGAACCAGTAGGCGGCACCGATGTAGGCACCCACGGCGGCCGGAGCGGCAGTGCTGCGGCCGCTGCGGGCGAGGGCGAAGACCAGGACGATCAGGCCGGCGGTGGCGATGATCTCGGCCAGCCACAGGTTCGCGCCGATGCGGTCGGTACTTGACCACGTGACGGCCGGTAGGTCGAACATCAGATTGGCCAGAACGGTCCCGGTCATCGCGCCGCAGACCTGTGCGGCGACGTAGGCGGCGAGATCACCGGCGGTCAGGCCGGTGCCGGCGTGACGGCCGAGCCACCAGTCGACGACGGAGACGATCGGGTTGAAGTGCGCGCCCGACACCGGCCCGAAGGTCAGGATCAACGCGCCCAGCGCCAAGGCGGTGGCGATCGCGTTCTCCAGGAGTTGGAGCCCGACATCGGTGGGCGAGAGCCGGGCGGCGGCGATCCCGGAACCGACGACAGCGGCGACGAGCAGAGCCGTACCGACGAACTCCGCCGACGCGCGACGGGCCAGCAGGCTCACGCGGTGGCCTCCGCGGCGGTGTCGGAGAGGTCCAGAAGCGCGCGGAGCTGCCGGAACGCATCCGGTCGGACCCGGTACCAGACCCAGGTGCCGCGCCGCTCGGAATCGACCAGGCCCGCCTCCCGCAAGACCTTCAGGTGATGGGAGATGGTCGGCCCGGACAGTTCGAACGCGGGGGTCAGATCGCAGACGCACATCTCCGGCACCGAAGCGATCATCGACATCAGCCGCAGCCGGACCGGGTCGCCAAGGGCCTTGAACATCGGTGCGACCACCGCTGCCTGGTTGCTGTCCATGGGGCGGACCGCGATCGGCGCGCAACAGGCAACAGCGTCCAGGTTCACCACCGGCAGGGCTTGTTTCGACATGCCTCTAGGTTGACAGATTTCAAAACAGGGTGCAACGTGGGTCCTGCTTCGAAAAGCATCAAGACAAGCATCCCCCAGACCCGGAAGGAGAGTCATGTCCCGCGTTCAGCTCGCCCTGCGTGTGTCCGACCTCGAAGGCTCCGTCGCCTTCTATTCCAAGCTGTTCGGTGTCGAGCCCGCCAAGCGCCGACCCGGCTACGCCAACTTCGCCGTCGAGAACCCGCCGCTGAAGCTCGTCCTGCTCGAAGGCGAGCCCGACCAGCCCACCGTGATGGACCACCTGGGCGTCGAAGTGTTCAGCACCGACGACGTCAACGCGGCCACCCGGCGCCTCACCGACTCCGGTCTGATCACCCTGGAGGAGAACAGCACCGAGTGCTGCTACGCCCTCCAGGACAAGGTGTGGGTGCGCGGCCCTGGTAACGAGCCCTGGGAGGTCTACACCGTCAAGGCCGACTCCGACCAGTTGGAGAAGGCCGCCGAAGGCGCCTGTTGCACATCCGGCGAGAAGGAGCCGGCCACCGCCGGGGCTGCCAGTAGCTGCTGCTGATGCCAGAACGCTGCCCCCGCTCTCGATCCGGAGGGCGGGGGCAGCGGCGGTTCTCCCAGGCGGGGCCAGCGATCCGCCCGGTTGCGGATGATCCTCATACCCCATGCGGGATTAGTACGTGCAATCCGGGGTCCGATCAGGGACTATTGGCGCAACGGACGTCGGTGATCGGCCCGGCGTCGACCGTGTGGGCCGTTGTGCCCGGCCCCGGTCGGCGGCGGTCCCCAGCAGCCGCTGAACCGGGAGGGTGAGCGCGATGCCTGACATACGACCCACGGTGGGCTCCGGCGCGTTGGTCCTCAACGCCACCTACGAGCCGCTGTGTGTCGTGTCGGTGCGTCGCGCCGCGATCCTCGTCCTCTCCGCGAAGGCGGTCTGCGTCGCTGATGGTGACGGCATCCTGCACAGCGCCCGGGACGCGCTCCCGGTGCCGTCAGTGGTCCGGCTGACCCGCTTCGTCCGGGTGCCGTACCGAACGCATGTCGGGCTGTCCCGGCGGGCGATCTTCGCCCGGGACGGGTGGCGGTGCGCCTACTGCCGGGGTCCGGCCGAGACCATCGACCACGTCTTTCCGCGCAGCCGGGGTGGCCGGCACGCCTGGGAGAACGTGGTCGCCGCGTGCGCACGGTGCAACCACACCAAGGGTGACAAGACCCCTGCCGAGATGGGGTGGCGGTTACACGCCTTGCCGGCCGCACCGAAGGGCACCGCCTGGCGGGTGCTCGGGCACCGCGCTCCCGACCCCCGCTGGGCCGACTGGCTGGATCTGCGGGAGCCGGAGGCGGCCGCCTGATTCCGCAGGGCGTGGTCAGGCTTGGGCTGCCCGGCGCGCTGCGCGTTGGTGGCGGTCGACCGCTCGGCGGTACGCGATCGCGAGTAGCCGGTCGATCTCGGGCAGCAACTGCGGGCCGGGCATGACGATGCTCGCGAAGCCATATTGCGCGTAGCCCGGGTGCGGCACGAGGGTGTCCAGTCGGGCGAAGTCGAACTCGTGCCGGTGCTCCTCGAATGCCTTGGGCGGGAAGCCGAACAGCCGCTCGAACTCGGCCCGGCCCAGGTCCAGGTTGAGGCGAAAGACACCGGGGCGGTCCAGCTGTGCGGCCTCGTCGAAACCGGGCACGTCGTGCTCGACGATTGTGGCGAACGGCTGGCGGCGGTCCGGGCCGACGAGGAAGAACCTGTCGCCCCAGGCCGCCTCGGGTGATCCGTCCTCCTCGCTCGCCACGACCTGCTCGACGCCGGGCAGCGCGACGATCCGATCGGCGAGCATCGCCGCGTCGACGCCTGTCGGGACGTGCAGGACCACGTCGGCGTGTTCGATGGTGGCCCGGTCCAGCGGGAAGTAGCGGTAGTCGTGCGTGCGTTGCTCGGCCGCTTCGATGTCGGACGTCGGCAGGTACCGGGGAAGACAGCTCTCCTGCTGGAGCCGGCCCTCGTAGGTGTCGGCGGCTGGCGGCCCGATGCCGAGTGTCGGGCTTGCGCCGAGGCTGCCGGCGATCACCGCGTACCGGTCGCCCAGCAGCGCCGCGACGATCGCTCCGGCGCCGGCCCAGGCCACCTGCACGTCGGCAAGCGTCATCGTGCTCGGGTGTCGCTGGAGGTGCGTGTTGTGCGCGAAGACCAGCGTGGGCCCGCGGTGTGCCTCGGCCGATCGGATCGCGAGCAGGTTCTCGGCCATCAGCGCGTCCCGGACGGCAGCCAGGCGGGCGAAGCGTTCCTCCTGGGCCAGCGGCGCGGCGGCCGCGGCGTGGTACCGCAGCAACGCGACCGCGGCCGTGGCGTGCACGAATGCCGCAGGCCAGCCCACTGACCTCTGCGGCGCCCGCAGGTACAACTCGGTCAGCAGGTCGTCGGCGAGCACCCGCAGTCGCTGGGCGTCGGTTGAGCGCCCGACCGATCGGCCCGGTTCCCAGATCGCGGCCGTGTCACTCCACCGTCCCTCGTCCCCGATCAGGTCGTCGATCTCGGTGGCCCGGTCCAGGTCGAGGAAGTGGCAGACCTGGGTGAGGTGGCGGCGCGGGCTCGGGGCGCTCTCCAACTCGACCGGAGCGTCGAAGCCGTGGAACGTCAGTCGCTCGGCCGCCGGCCGCCCGGCGTTCCACTCCCGCATCCGCAGCAGGAGGTCCCGGTTGGCCGGGGCCGCCCCGAACCCGTGGCTGAACCCTTCGGCGAGCGCCCGGTCGAGTGTCACAGTGGCGACGCCCTGCACGAACTCGTCGGCGATCAGCCCGGCCGCCCGGTCGCTCTCCACGGCGATCGAGCGGTAGCCGTGCTCAGCCAGTGACAGGAAGGCCTCGTTGCGGAGCTGAAGGAAGGCGGACTCACCATGCGTCGGTTCGCCGAGCGCGAGCAGGTCCGGGGATACCGCCAGCAGGTCGAGAAAAGGTGGCATTCCATGAACCGTATCGTTGAATCAGCGGTTGAGACTTACGAGCGGCGGAGCGCGGTGACAGCCATAAAACCTTCAAACCCGGGGGTACGCCGACCGGTCGACCTCGCGCGTGCACACGGTCTCTCCGCGCAGGCCGTGCGCAACTACGAACGAGACGGCGTCCTGCCCCCGGCCCAGCGCACGCCGAACGGCTACCGTCGCTTCACCGAACTGCACGTCACGGCGCTGCGTGCCTACCTTGCGTTGATCCCGGGCCACGGCTACGCGGCCAGCGGCGACATCATGCGGGCCGTCAACCGGGGCGAGATCGACACGGCGCTGCGAACCATCGACCAGGGGCATGCGCTGCTCCAGCGCGATCGGGAAACCCTGGACGCGGTCGAGGCGGCGGTGTTGACGCTCACCGGAACGAGACCCCTACCGCAGAGCCAGAAAGCCGTGCCGATCAGCGTGGTGGCTCACCGGCTCGGTCTGCGGGCGGCCACGCTGCGCAAATGGGAGCGGGCCGGGGTGCTGCGACCGGTACGTGATCCGGTGACCCACTACCGGCTCTACCTCCCCGACGACGTCCGGGACGCCGAACTGGCCCACCTGTTGCGCCGCGGTGGCTACCGGCTCGACCACATCGCGGGCGTGCTGCGTCGAGTACGCGATGCCGGCGGCGCGGAACCGCTCGCCGCCTCGCTGCGTCAGTGGCGGCAACGGCTCACCGAGCGAGGCCGGGCCATGCTCACCGGGGCCGCCCGGCTCGCCGAATACGTCGACGCCGGTCAACCGCCTGAACGCTCCTTGACCAGCGAGGCGAAGACCACCACGTTGTCCGCGTAGCCGGTCTCGCCGCCGACCCACTGGCCGCCGCAGGTGATCAGTCGGAGGCTCGGGCGGCTGAAGTCGCCGTACACCTCGTCCACCGGCAGTCGGCCCTTGTCGAACTTCTCCACCGAGTTGACCTCGAAGACCGCCACGCGCTGGTCGGTGCGGGTGACCTCGATCTCGTCACCGGAGCGCAGCTCGCGGAGTTTGTGGAAGACCGCCGGCCCGCTGGTGGTGTCGACGTGCCCGACGATCACGGCTGGACCGTACTGGCCCGGGGTGGGCCCCTGGTCGTACCAGCCGGCCTCCTGGGCGCGGGCCGCGTCCGGCACGGCGATCGTGCCGTCCGGGGCGATACCCACGTCGTGTACGGGCGCCCGTACGTCGATCTTGTCGATGACGAGGCTGGTCGGGTCGGCGGCCGGCAGCACCGGGAACTTCTTCGGCGGCGGTCGCAGCCCGGCGCTGAGCCGATCCGGCAGCAGGCTCATCCCGGTCACCTGCTCGACGCCGAGCATCGCCACGATCAGCACCATCAGCGTGGCGATGGCCAGCACCGGCAACCCGGGGCTCGTAACGAACCGGTGGCGGGCCGACGACGGCCCGGCCGGACGTCGCGGCGGCAGCGGACGGGCGGCCGGATCGGTGGTGGTGACGCTCGCCGAAACGGCCTGCCCGGCGACCCGTCGCAGCCGTCCGGAGACGCGGGCCACCAGCCGGCCGGACGCGCGTAGCGCCGGCCCGGCCCGGAGGCGGGCGCGGCGGTCCGGCCGCGCACGCGCGGATCTGCGGGTCATGGGTGATCCGGCTCAGGAGCCGGCTCCCGGTCGACGTCGGCCGCCGGCCATCCCGAGCACGATCGCGGTGGCCACCAACGCCACGCCACCGAACACCAGCAGTGAGCCGGTGCCGCGCCCGCCGGCCATCCCACCGCCACCGGTCGCCGGGCCCTTGCTGGGTGAGGCCATGTTCAGCACGGTCAGCGTGGTCGACGACGTCTGTCCGTTTTCACATCGCAGGTCGACCGGGTACTGATCGGCCGGTTTGTCGCGTGGAACAGTGGCCTGCGCGGTGAGGAAGCCCTTGTCGGGTCTCAGCGTCACGGACCCGAACGCGTCGGAGTGCACGCTGGACTGCCTGTTGTTGTTGTCGTTGTCGCAGCTCGCCTTGATGCTGACCCGGCTGCCGGCCTGGACGCTGTTGGGTGTCACCTCGACGAAGACGTTCTCGCCGGCTCGCGCCGGTGCGACCGACAACAGGACGAACGCCCCGACCAGTCCCACCATTGTCAGTGCGGACGAGAGCGCGCGGTTGATCGTGCGGACTGCCTGCATGATTTCCCCCCAACCGGCGACTACCGCCGGAACCCTCCCCTGGGCACGCGCGCTGCTTTCCCCGCACCCCGAAGCCAAACCCGCCCGGCCCTCGCCCTCACCCGACCGCCCCAACCCGCGATCTTGCACTTTCTGCACCGACGAATGCCCGCATAAAGGACATAAAGGCAGCAGAAACTGCAAGATCGCCGCAGTGGAGGGGGCGGGGAGGGGCGCGGGGAGGGAGGGGTTGCGTCAGCGGGGCGGGGGCGGGAGGGGGAGGGGTGTGACGGGGTGCCAGTTCAGGGGGGAGGAGAGGACCATCGTGCTCGACGGTTGGCCGTACGGGGCGAGACGGTCGATGACCCCCTCGAACGCGCCGATCGAACCGGCCGCCACCTTCAGCACGCTGCACGCGTCCCCGGTGATCCGGTGGATCTCCAGGATCTCCGGCCAGTCAGCCACCGCCGGGTCGTGCAGGATGCACCGCGCGCCGTAGCAGGACATCCGGATCAGCGCGACCACGGTGCGGCCGGCGCGGCTCAGGTCGACGTGGGCGTGGTAGCCGGTGATGATCCCGGCCTCCTCCAGCCGGCGTACCCGCTCCGCGACTGACGGTGGCGACAGGTGCACCCGCCGGGACAACTCGCTGAAGGAGAGCCGCGCGTCGGCCTGCAACTCGCGCAGCAGCGCCCAGTCCATGTCGTCCACGCTCAGACCTTACTTTCGTGAACCGACTTCGCCTAGTTGCCTTTGGTTTGCCAGGAGAAGCCGGCGGAAGCCGTTGATTCGGCATTCCGCAGGCCGATCCGACCGCGAGATCATGACGTCGGCTAGTCCGGGGGAGGGAGAAGAGATGGTGGATCAGACGGAGCGGCGGGCGCCGAACCGCCGTGCCACGGTGCGACCGGTGACCCCTGGGCAGCGTGTCGCGCAAGCGGAGCGCACCGGTGGCGAACCGACGCTGGAGTTCGCCGACATGGTGCCGTACGACGCGTACGTGCAGGCCAGCGCTCTGCACAAGATGCAGCACCCGCTCAGCAGCGACCCGGGCGAGATGTCCTTCCTGATGGTCAGCCAGATCATGGAGCTGTACTTCGGGCTGACCTGCCACGAGCTGCGCGAGACCCAGCGGCTGATCCACGCCGACCAGATCTGGGAGGCGTTGGCCCCGCTGGGCCGAGCCAAACTGCACCTGGAGGGGCTCAACGCCGCCTGGCAGGGCCTGCGCTGGATGAGCCCGGCCGACTTCAACCGGTTCCGCAACCTGCTCGGTGAGGCCTCCGGCTTCCAGTCGGCGATGTACCGGCAGTTGGAGTTCCTGCTCGGGCTCCGCGACCCGACGCTGATCCGCCCGTTCCGCCGGCAGGCCGAGGTTCATGCCGAGCTGAGCGCCGCGCTGACCACCCCGAGCCTCTGGGACGACGTGCTCGCGTTGCTGGCCCGGCGCGGCTTCGACCT
The DNA here is from genome assembly GCF_040649115.1 of Micromonospora sp. NPDC049049. Classification (NCBI taxonomy): domain Bacteria; kingdom Bacillati; phylum Actinomycetota; class Actinomycetes; order Micromonosporales; family Micromonosporaceae; genus Micromonospora; species Micromonospora sp. NPDC049049. The sequence goes on from NZ_JBEZEX010000003.1 coordinate 324,760, forward strand.
CCCCGCCGACCTGCTCGACCGGGACGTGGCCGTCGAACACGACCCGCACCCGTTGGTGGAGGCGGCCTGGGTGCGAATCTACGACGACGCCAGCCCCGACAATCACCTGCGGCTGCTCGGCGAGGCGCTGAGCGCTGTCGCCGAGGAATTCGGCGACTGGCGCTGGAACCACGTCAAGGCGGTGCAGCGGACGATGGGCGCCAAGGTCGGCAGCGGCGGCTCCGCCGGCCTGGCGTGGTTGCAGCGCAGCATGGCCCGGGTGGTCTTCCCGGAGCTATGGTCGGCCCGCACCGCGATGTGACCGGAGAGCGAGAAGCAATGACGACCCCAGAAGCTGAGCGGCTGGGCTTCGCCGCTGGCGAAGCGCAAGCGCATCGCCGTGACGAGGCCGACCCCGGTCACCGGCACCTGTTCCACGTGCCACCGGCCGACGGCGGCGACCACCCCGAGTCGGCGTACCTGGCCGGCAACTCGCTCGGCCTGCAACCTCGGGCAACCCGCGACGAACTCCTGGCCGACCTGGACGCGTGGGGGCGGCTCGGCGTGGAGGGGCACATGGAGGCGGAGCGCCCCTGGCTGCCGTACCACGAGCTGTTGACCGGGCCGGCCGCGCGACTGGTCGGCGCCCGGCCCGCGGAGGCCGTGGTGATGAACTCGCTCACTGTCAACCTGCACCTGCTGATGGTGAGTTTCTACCGACCGGCCGGCGCGCGCACCCGCATCGTCATCGAGGACGCCGCTTTCCCCTCGGACAGCTACGCGGTGCGCAGCCAGGCCCGGTTCCACGGCCTGGACCCGGACGACACAGTGGTCCGGTTGCGTCCGCGCGCGGGTGAGGACGCCCTGCGTACCGAGGACGTGACCGACTACATGGCCGCCGAGGGCGACCGGGTGGCGCTGCTGCTGCTCGGCGGGGTCAACTACCTCACCGGTGAGCTGCTGGACATCCCGGCGATCACGGCTGCCGGCCGGGCCGCCGGTGCGGTTGTCGGTTGGGACCTGGCCCACGCGGTCGGCAACGTGCCGCTGGCCCTGCACGACTGGGACGTCGACTTCGCCGCGTGGTGCTCCTACAAGTACCTGAACTCCGGCCCGGGTGCCCTCGCTGGCGTCTTCGTGCACGAGCGCCACCTCGGCGACGAGAACCTCCAGCGGTTCGAGGGGTGGTGGAGCACAGCGGCGGCCACCCGGTTCGAGATGACGCCGGTGTCCCGACCACCGGCCACTGTGGAGGCCTGGCAGATCTCCAACCCGCCGATCTTCGCGATGGGCCCGGTGCGTACCTCGCTGGAGCTGTTCGACGCGGTGGGAATGACCGCGCTGCGCGCGCGCAGCCAGCGCCTCACCGGCTGGCTGGAGTCGCTGCTCGACGAGGTGACCGTCGGCCGGCCGCTGCGGGTGGTCACCCCGCGTGACCCGGCCCGCCGAGGCTGCCAGCTCTCCGTGCGCATCGGGTCGGGCAGCGCCGCCGAGCTGACCAAACGCCTACGGTACGAACACGGGGTCATCGCCGACGCCCGCGAACCCGACGTCGTGCGGTTCGCCCCGGTGCCGCTGTATTCCACGTACCTCGACTGCTGGCGGGCGGCCGCGGCGCTCGCCGCGACGGTGGGGGCGACCTCTGTGAGCGCGAGGAGTGAGTCGGGGTTGCGAGCCCCGCAGTCGCGAACGAAAGGCGGCTCAGCATGACCGCGCGGCGTGACGAGATCGCGATCATCGGTGCCGGGCTGGCCGGCTGTCTGGCTGCCTGCTTCCTGGCCCGGCGTGGTTACCCGGTGGCCCTCTACGAGCGCCGCTCCGACCCTCGTGTCGGCACCGCCGAACGCGGTCGCTCGATCAACCTGGCGCTCTCCGAGCGCGGTCTGGACGCGTTGCGCCGGATCGGGCTGGCCGAGCAGGTGATGACCGACGCGCTGCCGATGCGCGGCCGGATGATCCACCCGGTCGAGGGCGAGCAGCAGTTCCAGTCGTACAGCGCCGCCGGCGACCGGGCGATCAACTCGATCAGCCGGGGCGCGTTGAACAACGCCCTGCTCGACGAGGCCGCCGCGCTGCCGGGCGTGCGGGTCGTCTTCGACCACCGGCTGGTCGGGCTCGACCCGACCGACGGCGCCCTGAGCTTCGAGACCCCGCAGGGCCCGGTCGCGGCGAAGGCATCGGTCGTGCTGGGCGCCGACGGCGCCGGATCCGCGGTGCGTGGGCAACTGCTGGCGTACGGGCTGCTGGACGAGAGTGTGGACTTCCTCGACTACGGCTACAAGGAGCTGACGATCCCGCCGTTGGGTGGGGACTTCGCCCTGGAGGAGGACGCGCTGCACATCTGGCCGCGCGGCACCTCGATGATGATCGCGCTGCCGAACCCGGACCGCTCCTTCACCTGCACGCTGTTCTGGCCCAACGACGGTGCCGGCAGCTTCGCCTCGCTGACCAGCCCGGCGGAGATCGAACGGCACTTCACCGAGCACTACCCGGACGTGGTCCCGCTTGCCCCGAACCTGGTCGACGACTACCAGCACAACCCGGTGGGCGTGCTCGGGACTGTGCGCTGCACCCCGTGGCAGGTCAGCGGAAAGGTCGGTCTGCTCGGCGACGCGGCGCACGCCATAGTGCCGTTCTACGGCCAGGGCGCCAACTGCGCCTTCGAGGACGTGGTGGAGCTGGACCGCTGCCTGGACGAGTGCGCCGACGACTGGTTGGCGGCGCTGCCGCTGTTCCAGCGGCGCCGGCAGGAGAACGCCGAGGCCATCGCGACGATGGCGCTGACCAACTTCGTGGAGATGCGGGACAAGGTCGCCTCCCCGGTCTTCCAGACCCGACGGCGGGTCGAGCACGCACTGGAACGGGCCCTGCCCGGCCGGTACGTTTCCCAGTACGAGCTGGTGTCGTTCTCCACCACCCCGTATGCGGAGGTGCGCCGCCGGGTGCGCCAACAGCACCTGGTGCTCGGGGCGGTCGTCGGCGGGGCCGCGCTGCTGCTTGTCGGCGCGATCGGCGCGGCACTGGGCCGAGGGAGGCGCGCATGACCGGCAACTGGGATCCGCGGCTGATGGCCGGCCACGCGCCGAGTGGTCCGCAGCGGTTGCGCAACTTCGTCGCCGGTGAGTTCGTCGACGGCGGGAACACGTTCGCTAAGGCCAGCCCGGTCACCGGGGAGCAGGTCTTCGAGGTCGACGAGGCTTCGCGGTCGACGGTGGACGATGCGGTGGCCGCCGCCCGGGCGGCGCTGCGGGGGCCGTGGGGCCGGATGGGGGAGCGCGAGCGCGCCGAGGTGCTGCGCCGCGTCGCCGACGAGCTGGAGCGCCGCTTCGACGACCTGGTCACCGCCGAGGTCGCCGACACCGGCAAATCCATCGCCCAGGCCCGCACCCTGGACATCCCGCGCGGCGCCGCGAACTTCCGCGCGTTCGCGGAGATCGTGGCGACCACACCCACCGAGTCGTTCACCACCGTCACCCCGACCGGCGGTCGGGCACTCAACTACGCGCTGCGTAAGCCGGTCGGCGTGGTCGCGGTCATCGTGCCGTGGAACCTGCCGTTGCTGCTGCTCACCTGGAAGGTTGCTCCGGCGCTGGCCTGCGGCAACGCCGTCGTGGTCAAGCCCAGCGAGGAGACTCCCGCCTCGGCGACGGTGCTCGCCGAGGTGATGGCCGCCGCTGGCGTACCGGCCGGTGTGTTCAACCTGGTGCACGGCTTCGGGCCGGACTCGGCGGGCGAGTTCCTCACCCGCCACCCGGGCGTCGACGCGATCACCTTCACTGGCGAGTCGGCCACCGGCGGCGCGATCATGCGGGCCGCCGCCGATGGCGTGAAGGCGGTGAGCTTCGAACTCGGCGGCAAGAACGCCGGCCTGGTCTTCGCCGACGCCGACCTGGACGCCGCGGTGGCCGGCTCGGTGCGGTCCAGCTTCACCAACGGCGGTCAGGTGTGTCTCTGCACCGAGCGCATCTACGTGCAGCGGCCAGTCTTCGAGGAGTTCACCGCCCGGCTGGCGAAGCGGGCGGGCGAGCTGGCGTACGGCTGGCCGACCGATGAGGCGACCGCCACCATGCCGCTGATCTCCCACCAGCACCGGGCGAAGGTGCTCGGGGCGTACGAGCTGGCCCGGTCCGAGGGCGCCGAGGTGCTCACCGGCGGCGGTACGCCCACCTTCGGCGACACCCGCGACGGCGGGTCGTACGTGCAGCCGACGGTGCTCACCGGGCTCGGCCCGGACGCCCGCACCAACCGCGAGGAGATCTTCGGCCCGGTGGTGCACGTCGCGCCGTTCGACACCGAGGACGAGGCGTACGCCCTCGCCAACGGCACCGAGTACGGCCTGGCGGCGACCGTGTGGACCCGGGACGTGGGCGTCGCGCACCGGGCCGGCGCCCGGCTCGACGCCGGCATCGTCTGGGTCAACACCTGGTTCCTGCGGGACCTGCGTACCCCGTTCGGCGGGGTGAAGGCGTCCGGGATCGGTCGCGAAGGCGGCGTGCACTCGCTGAACTTCTACTCCGAACTCACGAACGTCTGCGTGGACCTGTCGTGAGCCGTAGCGAGGGAGCGGGCATGGAAGCTGACATCGAGGCCGCCAACCGGGAGCTGGCCGACGCCCGCAGCACCGGCAAGCCGTGCGCGCCGCTTCGGGGCCGGCTGCTGCCCGAGGGCGACGTCGAGGCCGCGTACCGGGTGCAGCAACTCCAGGCGCGGGCCTGGCAGGGCCGCGGCGAACGCCGGGTCGGCGCGAAGATCGGGCTGACCTCCCGGGCGGTGCAGGAGACCTTCGGGGTGTTCCAACCGGACTTCGGCATGCTGACCGACGCCATGGCGGTCGGCGACGGGGTCGAGGTGCCCATCGACCGACTGCTTCAGCCTCGGGTCGAGGCGGAGATCGCGTTCGTGCTCGACAAGGATCTCCCGAACCCGCAGCTCACCACCGTCGACCTGATTCGCGCGGTCGACCACGTGCTGCCGGCGATCGAGATCGTCGACTCCCGGATCGCCGCCTGGGACATCTCCATCGTGGACACCGTCGCCGACAACGCCTCCAGCGGGCTCTTCGTGCTCGGCACCACGCCGCGCCGGCTCGCCGACGTGGACCTGCGACTGTGCGGGATGGTGCTGGAGCACGCCGGCGAGCCGGTGTCGGTGGGTGCGGGCGCCGCCTGCCTGGGCAACCCGCTGCACGCCCTGCTGTGGCTGGCTGGCACCCTCGCCCGCGCCGGTGACCCGCTGCGTGCCGGGGACGTGGTGCTCTCCGGGGCGCTCGGCCCGATGGTGCCGGTCACCCCGGGCGCCGCGTACGAGGCCCGGATCTCCGGGCTGGGTTCGGTGCGCACCTGCTTCAGCAAGGAGACTTCCGCGTGACCACCGGTATAGCTGTGCTTGGTTCCGGGAACATCGGCACCGACCTGATGATCAAGGTGTTGCGGCTGAGCGACAGCCTGCGCATGGTGGCGATGGCAGGCATCGACCCGGCCTCCGACGGCCTGGCGCGTGCTCGTCGGCTCGGCGTCGCCACCACCGCCGACGGCGTGGACGGGCTCGTCGCGCTGCCTGAGTTCGCCGACGTCGAGTTGGTGTTCGACGCCACCTCGGCCGGCGCGCACCGACGCCACGACGAGGTGCTGCGAGCCCTCGGCCGGACTGTGGTCGACCTGACCCCGGCCGCGATCGGCCCGTACGTGGTGCCGCCGGTCAACCTCGACGAGCACCTGCACCAGCCCAACGTCAACATGGTGACCTGTGGCGGACAGGCGACAGTGCCGATCGTCGCCGCGGTACGCCGGGTCACCCCGGTGGCGTACGGGGAGATCGTCGCCTCGATCGCGTCGAAGTCCGCCGGGCCGGGAACCCGCGCCAACATCGACGAGTTCACCGAGACCACGGCCCGCGCCATCGAGGTGGTGGGCGGTGCCGAGCGGGGCAAGGCGATCATCGTGCTGAACCCGGCGGACCCGCCGCTGCTGATGCGGGACACCGTCTACTGCCTCTGCCCGGACGCCGACGCGGACACCGACGCGATCGCCGCCTCGGTGGCGGACATGGTGGCGACCGTGCAGGAGTACGTCCCCGGTTACCGGCTCAAGCAGGACGTGCAGTTCGACCGGGTCGAGGCGTACCTGCCGACGCTCGGGCGGCGGCTCACCGCTCTTCAGGTGTCGGTCTTCCTGGAGGTCTCCGGAGCCGGGCACTACCTGCCCGCGTACGCCGGGAACCTGGACATCATGACCTCCGCCGCGCTGCGCACCGCGGAGCGGCTGGTCGCCCTGCGTTCCTCGGAGGTGGCCGCGCCATGACCGACCTTTACATCCAGGACGTGACGCTGCGCGACGGCATGCACGCCATCGCCCACCAGTACACAGTCGACCAGGTACGCACCATCGCCGCCGCGCTGGACGCCGCCGGGGTGGCCGCCATCGAGGTGGCGCACGGTGACGGGCTCGCCGGTTCCAGCGTCAACTACGGCCACGGCGCGGCCAGCGATGCCGAATGGATCTCCGCCGCCGCCGAGGTGCTGAACACGGCGAAGCTGACCACGCTTCTGCTGCCCGGGATCGGCACCATCGCCGACCTGAAGGCGGCGAAGGCGCTCGGGGTGACCAGCGTGCGCATCGCCACCCACTGCACGGAGGCGGACATCTCCGCCCAGCACATCTCGTGGGCCCGGGAGAACGGCATGGACGTCGCCGGGTTCCTGATGATGTCGCACATGAACGATCCGGCCGGGTTGGCCGGGCAGGCCAAGCTGATGGAGTCGTACGGGGCGCACTGCGTCTACGTCACCGACTCCGGCGGTCGGCTGCTGATGTCCGACGTGGCGCAGCGGGTCGACGCGTACCGGCAGGTCCTCGCCCCGGAGACGCAGATCGGCATCCACGCGCACCACAACCTGTCGCTCGGGGTCGCCAACAGCGTGCTCGCCGTCGAGCACGGTCGGATCACCGGGTCCGGGCCGGTCGGCCCCGACGCGGTGCACGGTCGGACCGTCCGCGTCGACGCCTCCCTCGCCGGCATGGGCGCGGGCGCCGGAAACGCGCCGCTGGAGGTCTTCGTCGCGGTCGCCGAGCTGCACGGCTGGAAGCACGGCTGTGACGTGTTCGCGCTGATGGACGCCGCCGACGACATCGTCCGCCCGTTGCAGGACCGGCCGGTCCAGGTGGACCGGGAGACGCTCTCCCTGGGGTACGCGGGTGTCTACTCCAGCTTCCTGCGGCACGCCGAGCGCGCCTCCGCGAAGTACGGCGTGGACGTCCGGTCGATCCTGGTCGAGCTGGGCCGCCGCCGGATGGTCGGCGGCCAGGAGGACATGATCGTGGACGTGGCCCTCGACCTGGCCGACAAGGAGGAGCATTCATGATCGGCGTGGACATCGTCGGGATCGCCGAGAAGCTGGGCACGGCGGCCGACTCGGCCACCGCCATCCCGCAACTCGCCGCCGAGACCGGCCTCGACGTGGACACCGCGTACGCCGTGCAGGCCGCGCTGCTGCAACGCCGGCTGAACGCCGGTGAGCGGTTGGTCGGGTTGAAGATGGGGCTGACCAGCAGGGCGAAGATGGCCCAGGTCGGCGTGGACGAGGTGATCTGGGGGCAACTCACCAACGCGATGCGGGTGCCCGACGGCGGCGCCGTGGACCCGGCCGCGTACATCCATCCCCGGGTCGAGCCGGAGGTGGCGTTCCTGCTGGACCGGCTGCCCGAGCCGGGCGAGCCGGTCGGCGACTTCGCCACGGCGGTCCGCGCGGTCGCCCCGGCCATCGAATTGATCGACTCCCGGTACGCGGACTTCCGTTTCTCGTTGCCCGACGTGGTCGCGGACAACACCTCGGCCGCCGCCTTCGTGATCGGGCCGTGGTCGCCGGTGCCGGCAGGGCTGGACAACCTGGGCGTGCTGCTGGAGATCGACGGGCGGGTGGCGCAGGTCGGTTCGACGGCGGCGATCCTCGGTGATCCGCGCCGGGCGCTCGACGAGGGCATCCGGTTGGCGGGCCGGCACGGGGTGCGGCTGGAGTCCGGCTGGGTGTTCCTGGCCGGTGCCGCCACCGCCGCTGTTCCGTTGCGTCCCGGCGCCCACGTCCGCGCCGTCGTCGAGAAGCTCGGCACTGCCTCGCTGCGGGCGTCGTCGTGACCGCCCGGGTGGTGGCCGGGAAGGCCGTCCCGCGAGGGGCTTTTCCGCACGTCAAGGTCGCCGGTGGCTTCGTCTTCGTCTCCGGTACGTCGTCGCGGCGCGCGGACAACACCTTCGCCGGCGTCGAGGTGGACGGGTTCGGCACCACCAACCTCGACATCCGGGTGCAGACGCGGGCCGTCATCGAGAACGTGCGGGATCTGCTGCGTTCGGTCGGCGCGGACCTCACCGACCTGGTGCAGGTGACGGCGTACCTGGTCAACATGAACGACTTCGGTGGTTACAACGAGGTGTGGGCCGAGTTCTTCGACGCCTCCGGACCGACCCGTACGACGGTGGCGGTACACCAGTTGCCGCACCCGCACCTGCTGATCGAAATCCAGGCCGTGGCCCTTCTTCCCTCGGGAGGTCAGTCGTGAGTGAGATCGCCGAGCCGTTCAGCTTTCCGGGCTGGATCGCCGACAACCAGCACCTGTTGAAGCCCCCGGTGGGCAACAAGGAGATGTTCCCCGGCGGGGACGACTTCATCGTGATGGTGGTGGGTGGGCCCAACCAGCGCACCGATTTCCACGTGGACCCGTACGAGGAGTTCTTCTACCAGGTCAAGGGCAACATGCACATCAACCTGGTCACCCCGGAAGGGCCGCGCACCGTGCACGTGCGCGAGGGGCAGATGTGGATGTTGCCGCGAAACACCCCGCACTCGCCGCAGCGGCCGGAGGCCGGCTCGATCGGCATGGTCGTCGAGCGGGTCCGTGAGGAGGGCACCCTGGAGACGTTCCAGTGGTACTGCCCGGAGTGCGGCGACAAGGTGCACGAGGTCGAGTTGCAGGTCCGCGACATCGCCGCCGATCTTCCGCCGGTGTTCCAGGCGTTCTACGCCGACGAGTCGGCCCGCACCTGCGCCAACTGCGGCACCCTGCACCCGGGCAAGGGCTGATGCCCGCAGGCGTGGTCGACGTGCACACGCACGTCGTACCGAAGGGTTGGCCGGACCTGGGCGCGGCGTGCGGCGGGTCCGACTGGCCGTGGTTGCGGGTCGACTCCGAGCGCGCCGCCATGATCATGGTGGGGGAGACGGAGTTCCGCCCGGTCGGCGCGGAGTGCTGGGACGCGTCGCGCCGACTGGCCGACATGGACGCCGACGGCGTGGCCGTGCAGGTGGTCTCGCCCACCCCGGTCTTCTTCAGCTACGACCGTCCGGCCGACCAGGCGGTGAAGGTCGCCCGGATCTTCAACGACCTGACCCTGGAGGTCACCGCGGCCGGGGGTGACCGACTGGTGCCGTTCTGCCAGGTGCCGCTCCAGGACCCGGACGCCGCCTGTGCCGAGCTGGACCGCAGCCTCGCCGCCGGGCACGTGGGCGTGGAGATCGGCAACCACGTCGGCGACCGGGACCTGGACGACGCCGGTGTGGTCACCTTCCTCCAGCACTGCGCCGAGGTGGGAGCACCCGTCTTCGTCCACCCGTGGGACATGCCGGGTGGGCCACGACTGGACCGCTGGATGGCCCGCTGGCTCACCGGGATGCCCGCCGAGACGCACCTGTCGGTGCTGGCGATGATCCTCGGCGGTGTCTTCGACCGGGTGCCCGAGACGCTGCGAATCTGTTTCGCGCACGGCGGCGGCAGTTTCCCGTTCTGGCTCGGCCGCGCCGACAACGCCTGGCACCGCCGCGGCGACCTGGTCCGGGGCGCTTCCGCCGGTCCGCCCAGCAGCTACCTCGACCGGTTCAGCGTCGACTCGGTGGTCTTCGCGCCGCCCGCCCTGCGGCTGCTGGTCGACACCCTGGGAGAGGATCGGGTGCTGGTCGGCAGCGACTACCCGTACCCGCTGGGTGAACGGCCGGCCGGCGCGGTGGTTCACGTGGCCGACTTCCTCAGCGAGGACCAACGCGACAAGCTCCTGTCCACCAACGCCCTGCGCTTCCTGCACGGCTGAGCGCGGCTCGACACGTCAAGGGTGCGGTGGGCATCCGGTTGGTCCGTTTCCGGTCTCCGGCGCGTGTCGGCTGCGCGAAGGGCCGACTGCCGGCAGGATGGCGTAATGGCCGAGCCGCACGACCTGACCGCGTTGGAACAGGCCGCCGCGATCACCCGCGGCGAGCTGTCCAGCGTCGACCTGGTCGAGCATTCCCTGCGCCGGGTCGCGGCGCTCGGGGACACCGTGGGCGCGTTCGTCACCGTCACACCGGACCTCGCCCGGCAGGCCGCGCGCGCCGCCGACGCGGTGCCCCACGAGGAGCGCGGCCCACTGCACGGCGTGCCGACCGCGATCAAGGACCTGACGCTCACCGCCGGGGTTCGCACCACCTTCGGTTCGGCCGCCTTCGTCGACTTCGTCCCGCCGGTCGACGCCGACGTGGTCCGCTTCATCAAGGCCGCCGGTCTGGTCAGCCTGGGCAAGACGACCACCTCCGAGCTGGGCTGTTCGCTCTACTCCGAGGGCCGGGTCGCGCCGCCGGCCCGCAACCCGTGGCAGTTGGCGTACACGGCGGGCGGTTCCAGCGGCGGCTCGGCGGCGGCGGTCGCGGCCGGGCTGGTCCCGGTCGCCCAGGGATCCGACGGCGGTGGGTCGCTGCGCATCCCGGCGTCGCTCTGCGGCCTGGTCGGCTACAAGCCCAGTCGGGGCCTCGTTTCCGGCGGGCCGATCGGCTCCGGCGCGTTCGGCCTGCCCACCGCCGGCCCGCTCGGGCGGACGGTCACCGACGTCGCCGCACTGCTCGACGTCATGGCCGTTCCGGTCCCCGGCGAGCCGTACCTGCCGCCGCCCGCGCCGCCCGGCGGTTACCTGGCCGTCGCGCGCCGGGCCGAGCCCGGCCCGCTGCGGATCGGCCGGTTCACCACGCCGATGCTCGCCGAAGAACCTGTGCATCCCGACTGCGTGGCCGCCGTGGACCGGGCCGCCGCGCTGCTCACGGCGGCCGGCCACGAGGTGGTCGAGGTGCCGCCGCCGCTCGGGCCGGCGGTGTGGCCGCTGTTCGAGACTCTCTGGTACGTGTTGGCGCTCGCCCCGGTGCCACCGCAGCGGGAGGCGGAGCTGCTGCCGTTGACCCGGCTGCTCCGGGCCCGGGGCGCGGAAATCTCCGCCGGGACCCTGACCGCCACCCTCGGGGAGTTGCAGGCGCAGGTGCGCCTCGGTGCCCGCCGCACCGCCGGTTGTGACCTGCTCCTGTGTCCCACCCTGGCCACCCCGCAGGCACCCGTCGGCTGGTTCACCGCCGACGCGGACCCGGCCGCCGACTTCGACCGGCAACGCCGGTTCTCGCCCTACTGCGCCATCTTCAACGTCACCGGCGATCCCTCCGTATCCCTGCCACTGGGTACCACGACCGACGGACTGCCCGTCGGGGTGCTGCTCACCGGCCGGTACGGCGACGACGCGCGGCTCATTGCTACCGCTGCGCAACTGGAGAACTGTAGTGACGGATGGGATCGGCACCCCGCAATCTGGCGGGCCGTCGACTCCGCTAACGTGAATGGTGACGGAGTCGGGCGGTCGGCAGAGTGATCGTCCATCCGACCCGGTTTTCCACTGTCGTCCTTCTTCCGCCTGGGGGCGTTGGGATTGTCTGTTACCGAGACGTTGCTGGTCTTCGTCGGCATCCCGTTGGCTGCGGTGCTGGTCATCGCCGGCCTGTCGTACGCCGGTAGCCACGGTGGTGCCACCGGCGGTGGCGGTGGTGCCAAGCGCTACCGTCCGGGCCGGCCCTTCGACTTCACTCCGGTCTGGTTCCTGGGCCGTCCGGAGCAGCTGGCCGACTCGGCCGGCACCGCGCTGACGGCGGGGGCGCAGGCGCCCGCGCTGACCAGCCACAAGCTTGAGCAGGCCAGCGTCGAGGCGCCGGCCGGTGGAACCGGAGGCGCAAGTGACCGTTGGTGAAAAGCAGGCCGGGTCGGAAAATCCGCCCGAGGTGCTCGACGGGCCGTTCTCGACCCGCCAGCTGCTGCGCATCGACGAGGCGTTGCGCCTGGCCGACAGGGGCACCGGTCTGGTCTTCTCGGTCTTCGTCGGTGGTCTCGACGAGCCGATCCGTGAGCACGCCCAGCGGCTGCACCGTCAGCTCGCCGAGCCCGACAAGTCGGTGCTGATCGCCGTGTCGCCCAACCAGCGCCAGCTGGAGATCATCACCGGGCGGTACGCCCGCAAGCGCATCCCCGACACGTACGCCAAGCTGGCCGCGCTCTCCATGGTCGGCGCGTTCAGCGGCGGTGACCTGGCCGGCGGCATCATCAACGGCCTCGACCAGCTCGCCAGCCACGCCGGCAAGGGCTGAGCCCTTCCTCGTACGACGAAGCCCGGCCCGCTCGCAGCGTGCCGGGCTTCGGTGTGTCTGGGCTTGCTTCAGCGGGGCCAGGCCGAGGGATCGAGGCGCATCGGCCACGGCTCGTCGATCTGCACTACATCGTCGGGGCCGACCGTGCCGAGCAGGTTGTAGTGCACCCCCTTCACCAACTCGTACCGGTAGATCACCGGACCGAAATCGCCACGTTCTACGCGCCAGTAGGCGGGGATGCCGGTCTCGGCGTAGAGCGCTGGCTTGGTGAACCGGTCATGCCGACGGCTACCCGGTGATTCCACCTCGACGACGAGCGCCACATCCTCTGCTTCGACCCAGGTGCCGTCGGCGGGGGCTGTCGGCTTCAGCACCGTGACGTCGGGGATGAGGTTTCCCCCGGCCATTCGAAGCCCTGCCTCCCGGATGACCCGCCATCCAGCGGGCACCGCCGCTCGAAGGGCGGCCCGTAGTTCATCCGCCAGCTCTTGATGCCCGTAACCCGGGGGCGGTGTCACGTGCAGGCTCCCGTCGATGATCTCGTAGCGGTTCCCATCCTCAGGCAGGTCGGATAGGTCCTGCTCGCGCCACGCGCGCGCGGGTGTCCGCCACTCGTAGGTCGGCGGTGCCATCACGTCCACCTCCTCCTGTCACGATAACGCCCGAGGCCGGCGCGGAGTCACACCCACGCCGGCCCCGGGGCCGCGTATTCGATGCTCAGGCGCTCTGGGCGTCCTTCGCGCGGGCCTTCAGCGCCCGCACCACACCGTCGCGGCCCTCGGCCACCAGCCGACGCAGCGGGGAGGGGTGCCCGTCACCGGCCAGCCACGCGTCGGTGGCCGCGACCGTGTCGTCCTCCACCAGGTAGGTCGGGTACGCCAGCTGGGCGAACTCCTGCGCCGGCTCGCTGTCCCGGGTGGCCCACACCTGCCCGACCGCCGCGAAGTACCGCTCCCGGTACGGGGCTACCAGCTCCACCTGCGCCGGGTGGGCGAACCCCTGCAACAGCGCCCGGTGCCGCCAGTTGGGCAGCGCGTCCGGGCCGGTGAGCAGGGCCCACACGGCGGCCTTGTTCTCGGCCGTCGGCATCAACGCGTGCGCGTACGCGGCTTCCCGCTCGCCGCTGGCCGTGCGGTCGCTGCTCAGCTCCGCCTCGATCTCGGCGGTGCCGGCGGCACCGTTGGCCACCAGCGCGGCGAGGACCGACCAGCGCAGCTCGGTGTCGACGGTCAGCCCGGCCGGCATGCCGGTGCCGTCCAGCCAACCGCGCAGCGTGGCCAGGTCTTCCTCGGAGCGGACCGCCGAGGTGAACGCACGGGCCCAGGCCAACTGGAACCCGCTGCCGGGCTCGGCGGCAGCGAGTGCGTCGCGGGCGGTACGGGCCAGGTCGGCCCAGCCGGTCGGCGCCCAGGCCGGGTCGGCGTACAGGGTGAGCGCGGTGGTCGCCTGCCGCAGGGTGGCGGTGACCAGGTTGATGTCGGTCTCCGCGGGCAGCCCGCTCAGCGTCAGCGCCACGTAGTCGCGGGCGGACAGTTCGGCGTCGCGGATCATGTCCCACGCGGCGGTCCAGCAGAGCGCGCGGGCCAGCGACGAGTCGAAGCCACCGATGTGCTGCACCACTGTCGCCATCGAGCGCTCGTCGAGGCGCAGCTTGGTGTAGCTGAGGTCGTCGTCGTTGAGCAGCAACACGTCGGCGGCCCGGACGCCACGCAGCGCGGCGAGATCCGTGTGCTCGCCGCTCACGTCCACCTCGTACCGCTCCCGACGGACCAACCGCCCGTCGGCCAGGTCGTACAGGCCCACACCGATCCGGTGGGTCCGCAGCGTCGGATACGCCGCCGGGGCCTCCTGGCGCACCAGCACCTGCTCGTACGTGCCGTCGGCCCCGATGGTCACCTCCGGACGCAGCGTGTTGACCTGCGCGGTCTCCAACCACTGCGCGGCGAACTTGCGCAGCTCCCGCCCGGATGCGGTCTCCAGCTCGGTGAGCAGGTCGTCGAAGGTGGCGTTGCCCCAGGCGTGCTTGCCGAAGTAGGCCCGCAGCCCGGCCACGAACGGCTCCTCACCCACGTACGCGACGAGCTGCTTGAGCACGCTCGCGCCCTTGGCGTAGGTGATGCCGTCGAAGTTGACCTCGACGGCCTCCATGTCCGGCATCTCGGTGTAGACCGGGTGGGTGGAGGAGAGCTGGTCCTGCCGGTAGCCCCAGTTCTTCCGGATCGACAGGAAGGTCGTCCACGCCTCGCTGAACCGGGTCGCGTTCGTGTTGCACCAGTGGCTGGCCCACTCGGCGAACGACTCGTTCAGCCACAGGTCGTTCCACCAGCGCATGGTGACCAGGTCACCGAACCACATGTGGGCCAGCTCGTGCAGGATCGTGTTGGCCCGCTGCTCGTACTCGAAGTCGGTGACCTGCGAGCGGAACAGGTAGTGCGACTCGGCGTGCGTCACACAGCCGAAGTTCTCCATCGCGCCGGCGTTGAAGTCGGGCACCCAGAGCTGGTCGTACTTCGGCAGCGGGTAGCGCACGTCGAACTTCTCGTGGAAGAAGTCGAAGCCCTGCTTGGTGATCAGGAACAGGTCGTCGGAGTCCAGGTACTGGGCCATCGACGCCCGGCAGAAGACCCCCAGGTCGATGCCGTCGTGCGTGTCGCGCACCTCGTGGTACGGCCCGGCGCACATCGCCGTGATGTAGGTGCTCATCCGGGGCGACTCGGTGAAGTGCAGCGTCTTGAGCGCCTTACCGGCCGGCTCCTCCCGCTGCACCGGCATGTTGGAGACCGCCCGCCAGTGCGCCGGCACTGTGACGTGCCAGGTGTAGACGCTCTTCAGGTCGGGCTGGTCGAAGCAGGCGTACACCCGCTGGGCGTCGGCCGTCTCGAACTGGCTGTAGAGGTACGTCTCGCCGTCCACCGGGTCGACCGTCCGGTGCAGACCCTGACCACTGTTCGAGTAACCGAAGTCGGCGTCGACCACCAGGACGTTGTCGCTGTCCAACCCGGACAGGGTCAGGCCCTTCTCGGCGGACCAGTCGGACAGGTCGACGGGCGTGCCGTTCAGCGTCGCGGACCGCACCGACTCGGCGGCCAGCTCGATGAAGGTGCTCGCACCCGGTTCGGAGCAGCGGAACCGGACCTCGGTCGTCGACCGGAACGTGCGGCCGTCGGCCGCCAGCACGGCGCTGGACAGGTCCAGACTGATGTCATACCCCGTCACGTTGAGCAGGCGTGCCCGCTCGGTCGCCTCGACCTGCGTCAGGTTGCGCACTCCCGGCACTGTTCGTCTCCATCCCACATGTCGCCGTACGCCCGGCGGCGCCCGTTCGCCTACCGCTCGTGACGGCTGGCCCGATTCGAGTCTTCCATGTACGGGCAGCCCGCGGTGGCCGAGGTCACGCTCTCATTCGGGTGCCGGTCGATGTGCTGCGGGGTGAAGATTCTCCTGAGACGCCGACCTGTCGGCGCCACCCGTCGCGAAGGGATCTCACAGTGACCGAACGTGTCACCGCCGACATGTGGTTCGACCCGGCCTGCCCGTGGGCCTGGATCACCTCTCGCTGGCTGCTCGAGGTCGAGCAGATCCGGGATGTGGACATCCGCTTCCACGTGATGAGCCTGGCCGTGCTCAACGACGGCCGGGACGAGCTGCCCGAGGACTACAAGGAGTTCCTGAAGACCGCGTGGGGCCCGGTGCGGGTCTGCATCGCCGCCGAGCAACTGCACGGCAACGACGTGCTGCGCCCGCTCTACACCGCGCTCGGCACGCGGATCCACCTGCAGAAGCAGGAGCGCGGTCCAGAGCTGTACGTGGCCGCCCTCACCGAGGCCGGCCTCGACCCGGCGCTGGCCGCGGCCGCCGACAGCACCGACTACGACGAGGCACTGCGGGCCAGCCACGAGGCGGGCATGCGCCCGGTCGGGCAGGACGTGGGCACTCCCGTCGTGCACGCGCCCGGCCCGGACGGCGTCCCGGTCGCGTTCTTCGGCCCGGTGATCACCCCGGCTCCGAAGGGGGAGGCCGCCGGCCGGCTGTGGGACGGCGTGCTGCTGGTCGCCGGCACCCCGGGCTTCTACGAGCTCAAGCGCACCCGCGAGCAGAGCCCGATCTTCGACTGAGCGACGACCACCGCGCCCCCGTCCGTGCTTCGTCAGTCGCGCGGTCGGGGGCGTTTCTCGTCCTCCGCCGAGGTCGGCGGTGGGTCGTGGCGTCACCGGGAGGCGGGCGGCGTCGTTTCCCTCGGTGTCCGCCGCAGCGACCCGAAGGGCCGCACGCCGCAGTTCGTGGAGGCAAATCCCGATGGCCAAGCACCGTGCGTCAGGTGACGATCAGCTGACCCGGCAGGGGGTGATCGAGACTCCCGGCGCGGATTACTGGTCCGTTGACTACTCCCGCTGGCCGACGGTCCGCCCGGACCTGCCCGCCCACCTGGTGGATCTCCTCGCGCCGCCCATCGTGGTGGGCGTGGCGCGGGTGCCGGTGACCTCCCGGCTCACCCCGCCCAGGGCGGTCGATCCACTGCCGTCGTCAGTCGACGCGGTGCCGACCAGTGCGCCGGCGCTGGTGCCGTCGGGGGCGGCACCGGCCGAACCGGCTCCTCCGCCGCCGGCGCCGGCTCCTCCGCGCCCGGTGCCGACGCCGCCGCTGAACCCTCGGCCCGTTCCGACGCCTCCTCCCGACCGTCCCGTGCCGGGGCCGCCCGCGTCGCCCCGCCGCGCCCTGAACAGCGGGCCGATCGGGACCGGTCGGCGTGGCAACGGCGGGCCGGTGAGCGCGGGTAGGCACCGCCGGGGCACCTCCGACCGCGCCGGCTGACCAGCCGGGCCCTTCCGGGCGCTTTCATCTGGTGGACGCACCGCGGGTCCCCGTCGGTGGCGACACCGTCGCCGGTAGCGTCAGTGGGCATGACGGTCGTGCATCCGATCACCCGGGCCTGGGTCACCACTGGCGGCACCGGCGCGCAGAACTACGACGAGTTCGCCGACGACGCGGAGATCACCGCGATCATCGGGTCGAACCCGCACAGCGCTCTCGGCATCGAAATGCCGCATCGCGCCCCGCAGAGCCTGGGCAAGTCGTTCCTCGACGCGCTGCCGGACGCGGTGGCCCGCCTCGCCGAGGCCAAGGCCGACGGCAGTTACACCCCCGCCGAGCAGGTGGTGGTGCTCTACCGGATCAGCGCGCCCGGCGAGGAGCCGGCGTACGGGCTGTTCGCGATGGTGGACACCGACCAGATCTCCACCCGGGCAGACGAGCCGGGCCTGGTCATCCGCAACGAGGACGTCTTCATCGCAAAGGTGCGCGAGCGAGTGGCGCTGGCCGACGCGCTGGGGCACCTGCTCTCACCCGTACTCCTGCTCCAGACCGGTCGTGGCGACGAACTGCACGCCGCGCTCGCGGCGGCGACCGACTCGGCCGGCGCGCCCGCCGCGACGGACACCGACCAGGCGGGGCGCACGCACGCCATCTGGCTGCTCGGCCCCGGCCCGGAGCAGGCCACGCTCACGGCTCTCGCCGGTGGCGGGGACCTGGTCGTCGCGGACGGCAACCACCGCAGCCTGGCCGCCCAGACCGGTGGGCTGCCGCGCTTCCTGGCCGTGGTCACCACCCCCGCGTCGGTGGCCATCCAGCCGTACAACCGGCTGGTCAGCGAGCTGACCACCACTCCGGCCGAGCTGCTCGACCGGCTGCGGGCCGCGGGCGCCGAGGTCGAGCCGATCAACGGCCCTGTCGAGGTCCCGGCGGCCGGCGGCACCGTGCACCTCCGCCTCGACGGTCAGGGGTACGCGGTACGCCTTCCCGCCACCGCCTCCGCCCGCCTGGAAAACCTGGACCACGCTCTGGTCGAGCGGCTGGTGCTGCGTGACGCGCTCGGTCTGGACCCGGGCGACAAGCGAATCACCTACGTCGGCGGCGACTACCCGGCGAGCTGGCTCACCGGTGAGGTCGACGCCGGCCGGGCCGAGTTGGCCATCCTGATCGCGCCGGTGACAGTGGCGGATTTCGTCGCTGTCAACCTGGCCAGGGAGAAGATGCCCCGCAAGAGCACCTGGTTCACCCCGAAGGCGCGCGGCGGCCTGGTCGTCGCCGAGCTGCCGCGTTGAGCGTCATCCCCACGACCGTGTGACGAACCCGGCTCGGGGACGCCGCCCGTGTGACGTCCCCGAGCGCGGCCTGACAGACTGCCCGGTATGCGCGTCTACCTGGGATCCGATCACGCCGGTTTCGAGTTGAAGGTGCACCTGGCCAGCCACCTGGCCATGCAGGGCTACGACGTGGTCGACGTCGGCCCGCACAGCTACGACCCGGACGACGACTACCCCACGTTCTGCCTGCACACGGGCGACCAGGTGGTGGCCGACGAGACGGGCCTCGGAGTGGTCATCGGTGGCTCCGGCAACGGTGAGCAGATCGCCGCGAACAAGGTCGCCGGGGTCCGCGCCGCGCTGGCCTGGAGCGTCGAGACAGCTCAGCTGGCCCGCCAGCACAACGACGCCAACGTGGTCGCCATCGGTGCCCGCCAGCACACGCTGGACGAGGCGACCGCCATCGTCGAGGCGTTCCTGAACACGCCGTTCTCCGGCAACGAGCGGCACGCTCGTCGGATCACCCAGGTGGCCGAGTACGAGCGGACCCGGAAGCTGCCCGACCTGCCCTGACCGTGCGGCGCTCAGCGCTGCGAGCGGGGCAGCTCCTCGCGGGGCACCCAGTTTCGCCGGACGACCACCACCCGGGCTTCCGCCTCGGCCAGGTCGTCGTCGGTGGGGCGGGCCGCGTCCCGGGCCCGTAGCGCGGCGCTGAGTCCCACCTGGGACGAGCCGGAACCGACCAACCCGCGCAGCCCCCGCTCACCGTCGCGCTCGTCGCCGCCCGTGCTCCTGCGTCGCGGCGGCGGCTCGTCACCGTCGTGCACGCCCGGCGTGCTGACCGTCGGGCCGTCCGCACCCGGTCTGGCCGTTTCGGTGTCGGCGTGGTGGCGCAGCCGTCGCCGTCGTCGGTCGGGGTCACCCATCAGCCGACCGTACCCTGGCCCGGTTGGATCCTGCACCGTCGCGAGGCCGCGCGCCCCGGCCGGGGTCGGCGACCGATTTGCCGGCTGGCTACCCTCGAATCAAGGCGGTGCTGTTGCCGTCGGTCAGGGGGAGGACGAGATGGCAGACCAGACGCAGCCGTGGGCGGAGCGGACCGTGGAGGTGCCACCGCAGGCCGGCGTCGGGGTGCCGCCGCAGCGTGACGGGTTCCGCCGGGGGGTCGCTCCGGTGGGCGAGCGACGCACCCCGCGCACGGAGCCGTTCCCGGTGGTCGAGCAGGAGCCGACCGGCACCGGTTGGCCCGGTGGATCGGTGCCCCGCCGCTCGCTCAGCTCGCGGATGGCGCAGCTGCGGCGCGGCGGTGAGTGGAGCGCTGCGGCAGGCCTCTTCGCGTTCGTGTGTTGGGGGATCTGGGCGCTGTCCGGCCAGGGTGACCTGAGCGGCCCGCTGTTGGTGCTGGTGCTCAGCCTGCTGGTGGCTGCCGGCCTGTTCGCCCTGTTCCGGCTGGTCGGCCGGGTGGTGCTGGAGCGGCAGCTGGGCCGGGTCCGGCGCAGCGCCAGAGGTGCGCACCTGGCGACGGCGGTGTTCCTCGTCGGCCTCGGGGTGGCGTGGCTCCAGCAGACCGAGTGGGTCGTCTCGGCCTGGAACTGGATTTCCTCGAACTGACCGGGCGTGCACGGGCGGGCCGGTCCAGGACCGCCCACCCGTGCACCCGGTCGTCTCCCCACCAGGCAAGGTCGCTGCTTACCCGGCCGGCCGCGGTTCATCCGTGGCCGGCCGGTCCGACCGGTACTCCTTCGTGGGCTTGCGTGATCCCGATGTCGTGGAGCCGTTCGCTCAGTGCCGGGGTTTGTGCGCCCGGACCAGGATGCGTTGGGCGTGGGCCACGAACGGCCCGTGGCGACGGATGTGGTCGTGCAGATCGGCGAGCCGGGCCCGGTAACGGTCCACGGTGAAGTCCGGCACCGTCCAGATGACTTTGCGGAGGAAGTGCACCACCGCTGCCACGTCGTTGAAGGTGGTCGGCAGCGCCTCGTGCCGCAGCTCGTCGATGACCAGGCCGGCGGCTCGCGCGTCGGCGGCGGCGCGGGCCGGGCTGCGTTCGTCACTGATCTCGCGGGGACCGGTGAGGAACTGGGCCAGCTCCCGGTTGGACCCGGGGCCGATCTGCTGGGCCAGGTACCGCCCGCCGGGAGTGAGCACCCGTGCGATCTCGTCCCAGAGCACGACATTGGGATGCCGGCTCACCACCAGGTCGAACGTCTCGTCGGGAAACGGGAGCGGAGCGTCCTCGGCAACGTCGACCACCCGCACGCCGCGCGGTTCGAGCGCGCGTCGGGCCAGTTGGAGGTTGGGCGGCCAGTGTTCGGTGGCCACTGTCAACGGGGGGAATGCCGGCACCTCGGAGAGCACCTCGCCGCCGCCGGTCTGGATGTCCAGCGCGGCGCGGGCAACCCTCATCTGGGCTGTCATGAGTTTCAGATATCCCCAGGACGGCCGCTGTTCTGTCGCGCGGCCGTCGAACCAGGAGAAGTCCCAACCGTCCACGGACGCGTCGACGCCTTCTCGGAGCAGATCCTGGAAGGTCGCCGTGTCCTGCATTGCGTCAGGCTGACAGGCGGCAGTGGTGATGGCAAGCGGATGTGTCCCGTGTCGGCGCAGGGTGCATGCAATGACTCCTGTCAGTGATCTGACACCAATTCCGAACGATCTTTCGGTGAGAATTTGTCACGTGGCGGATCTCCTTCGTTTCGAAACTGATCAGGGCGTTCTCCTCGTCGAGGAACACGCTGGCACCGATCTGGAACGGGTTGGTCTGCTCGACCGGATCCGCCCCGCCCGGGAGACGCTGGAAACGGCACTGGCCCACATCAAACCCGCGCTCGACGCGGCGCTGGGCGTGGTCCGCGGGGTGGCGGTGCGCCCCGATCAGGTGGAGGTCGAGATCGGCGTCACCCTCACCGCGGAGGCTGGTGCCGTCGTCGCTCGCACCAGCGCACAGGGCCACCTCAAGGTCAAGCTGATCTGGACCTCGCCCGTCCCCGCACTGCCGTCGCCGGATGAGGACGGGCCCGACGCGCAGGAGAACGCCGCGCATGACTGAGCGCAACGTCGGCCTCCGCCCTCCGGCCGCCCCGGCCGAGTGGTTGGCGTTGGCGGAGCACGGATGACCGGCACCCGGTCGCTCGCCGGCCGGGTGCGGATACTCGGTGGCCAGTCCTCGTCGGTCGTCGGCGCGGGCATCCAGTTGACCACTGACCTGGTGCTGACCTGCTGGCATGTGGTCGATGACGGCACCGGGACCGGCCCGCCCGAGGTGCTCGTCGACACACCGAGCCACCCCGGCACCCGGGTCGCCGCCGAGGTGACCTGGTCCCGGGGCGTCGGCCCGGCCGGCGACGGCGACCTGGCGGTCCTGCGTTGCACCACACCGCTGCCGTCCGCCCCCGCCACCCTGGCCGATCGTGGCGACGACGAGTTCGATGTGCGGATCGTGGGCTTTCCGGCCAACACCCCGGCGTCCGTCATGGTGCTGGCGCGGGCCGTCGGTCCGGTCGACGTCGGCACCGGATGGCGTCAACTCGACCGACTTTCCCCTGCCACGGCCGGAATCGACAGGGGGTTCAGCGGTTCCGGGGTGTACGCGTCGGATGGCGCCGTGGTGGGCATGGTGCTGGCCCGCGCGAGCGTCGGCCAGCAGCTGGTCGGCTGGATGTCGCCCGTCGGGCAGTGGCGCACCCTGCTGCCGCCCGGCCTGTTGCCGCCTGCCCTGCTGCCGCTCGGCCCGCTGGCGGCCGACACCCGGGCGACGCCTCGACCGGCGCCCACGCCGCTCTCATTCGCGCAGAAGATGGCGCTGGCCCGACTGCTGGAGGAAATCCCAATACTCCGGCACCCCGACAGTCGTCAATTGGTCATTCAGTCGCTGCCGCCGCACATCGGTCGGATGGTGAGACCATTCGGGCCGTTGGGTCTCGACATGTTCGGCCTGATTCGGACGGGCTTAGAATACGAGGACGGGATCGCGGCTCTCTATCGCGTTCTGCTGTTGACGGAAGGGCCGGCGAGTACGCCACTGCGGGCCTTCCGTGACCTTGCCGAGAGCCTCGGTCTGCTGACGGGTACGGAGGACAATCGGTGACGACGCCCCGGATGCCGAGCGCCCAGGTGCAGGCCATCTGCGACGCACTGCTCTCGATGAGTTCGATCAATGACGGGAACACCCGTTCGCTCTACCTCGACGAGGTCGAGGGGGAGCTGCGCAAGCGACTGTCGGTGCCCCGGCACTCCGAGGTCCGGTACGACGTCTACCGCATCGTGCGCGCCTGCGCTCAGGAACCCCGGGGCGTGTCGATGCTGTTGCAGGTCATCGCCAACTTCCATCCGGGAGCCAGCGCGGTCACCTCCGCCCAGCAGATCCACCTCTCCTGGCTCCTCGCGCAGTTGCTCGCGGACGTCCCGCCCGAGGTGCTGACCGACGCCGTCACGGCAGTCGCGGATCATCCGCTGTCAGCGGAGGACCTGCCCGACCTGGTGGAGGCCGTCGGCTGGCAACCGGTGGGTGACTGGCAGGTCCCGGCCGTCGTGGCGCTGGCGGGCCTGGTCCTCGCCGGCATCGAGTCGGACAGCAAGCCGCTCGAGCAGTGGTTGCGGGAGGCGGCAGCGGTCCTTCGGCTCACCACCGCCGACCTCGACGATCTGCGCGTGGCTGCGAAGACGCACTGGACGTCGCTACGATCCCCGCACCAGGCGGCACCGGCCGAGGCCGGTGGAGAGGAACCTGAATCCGACATGCGCAGGACGATCATCATCGAGGAGACGACGCCCCAGCGATCCCGAACTCTCATCCGGGGCGGCGTCCCACCGCGCAACCTGTACTTCACCGGCCGGGAGAAGCAGCTCGTCGCGCTCGACGAGCTGCTGTCGTCACAGCACCGGGCCTCGGTGCTGCCGGAAGCGGCGCTGCGCGGTGTCGGTGGGGTCGGCAAGACCCAGCTCGCTGTCGAGTTCGCCTACCGGTACGCGGACCGTTACCAGCTCATCTGGTGGATGGCCGCGGAGGATCTCACTGCGCTGCGTACCTCGATCGCGGCCCTCGGCGAGCGGCTCGGCCTGGCCGCGAGCGCCAGCCTGGAGCAGACCGTGCGAACGGTCCTCGACTCGCTGTCGACGAGTTCGCTCAGTTGGCTGCTGGTCTACGACAACGCCGACGACCCGCACGAGTTGGCCCCGCTCATGCCCTCGTCGAACCTCGTCGGCGAACGCGGCCACGTCCTCGTCACGTCACGGAACATGGCCTGGTCGGCGAGCGCCCTGACCCTGGACGTCGACGTGTTCACCCGAGCCGAGAGCGTGGAACTGCTGCTCAAGCGGCGTCCCGCGACCAGCCCCGACGACGCCCGCCGGCTCGCCGCCGAGCTCGGCGACCTGCCACTCGCCCTGGAACAAGCCGTCAGTTGGTTGCTCACCATGCTGTCGTCGGTCGACGAATACCTCGTCGACCTCAAGGAACACGCTCGGGAGCTGCTGGGCGAGGGGCAACCCCGGCAGTACCGGGGCACCGTGCTGACCGTGGTGTCGATGGCGCTCGCCGCGGTACGCGAGCAGAACCCGGCCGCCGCGCAGCTGATCCAGCTGCTCGCCTTCCTCAGCCCCGACCCGGTTCCGATGCGCCTGCTCTGGGAGGGGCGCCGCGCCGGGTTGGACGAACCGTTGCGCACCAGCCTCCAGGAGCGCAACGACATAGCCCGGGCCATCCGGCAACTGGCGTCGCTCGGGCTCGCCAAGGCGGACAATGCCAGCCGGCACGTACAGGTGCACCGACTGGTGCAGGCGGTCATCCGGGAAGGGCTCGCCGAGCAGGGCGACGACAGCCCGCTGACGAACGCCCGCCGGCTGCTCGCCGCCGCCAACCCGGGCTTTCCCGACGACCGCAGCACCTGGCCCCGCCATGCCGACATCGCGCCGCACGTCCGTGTCGCCGGTCTGATCCACGGTGACATCGACGCCCGCCGGACGGCGATGGACCAGCTGCGCTACATCTACAACCTGGGTGACTTCGAAGGCTGTCGGGACTTCGCGGAGGAGATCCTGGCCGCCTGGGACCAGCCCGGTCCGGACGGCCAGCGCAGCGGCGATCCGCTGACCCTGCTGGCGATGCGACGGTACGCGGACGCCCTGCGGCTGCTCGCCGACCCGCGCGCGGCCACGTTCGGCCTCGAAGCGCTGGAACGGATGCGGACGAGCCTCGGTGAGGAACACGAGTACACGCTGGGCGCGGCGAACAGCGTCGGCGCGGACCTGCGGCGCCTCGGCGACTTCGCGGCGGCGGCCGACCTGGACGGGCGCAACCTCGACGTGCACCGCCGGGTGCTCGGCGACGGGCATCCGAGCACGCTGCGGGTGATGAACTCGATGGCGATCAACCTTCGCCTGAGCGGTGACTTCGAAGGGGCGTACGAACTCAACCTCGAAGTGGCGCGGCACGCCGGTGCGGCCGCGGAGGACGGCACCTATTCACTGGTGCTGGCGCAGGAGGCCCAGGCCCGCGACCTCTACCTCCTGGGCCGGTACTCCGACGCCCTGGAACTGCTGGACAGCTCCCTGCCGGTGCAGCGGTCGCTGCTGGGCGCGGAGCACCTCACCGTGCTGCGCGCCACCTGCATCCACATCGCCTGCCTGCGCAAGACCGGGCGGCTCGACGCCGCCGTGGCCGAGGGCGCGGCCAACTACCGGCTGGTGACCCGCCGATTCGGGACCGATCACGTGCTGGCCGCGGAGGCGGGCATGACCTGCGCCAACGCCATGCGCGCGGCGGGCGACGCGACCCAGGCGTACGCCCTGGCCGCCCAGGGGCACGCCACCTTCCGAGCCGTCTTCGGGGAGCGGCATCCGGTCACGCTCTGCGCTGCTGTCAATCTCGGGGTGATCCTGCGGGCTCGCAACTTCGACCGGGAGGCGCGGGAGTTGGGTGCGGCCACCTTGCAGGCGATGGGCGAATCGTTGCCGCCCACCCATCCGTACCTGCTGAGCGCGCGCTCCGCGCAGGCGATCAACCTGGTCCGGTCACACCGGCTGGAGCAGGCGCAGGCGCTCTCCGAGGCGATCCTCGAGGATTCACGTCGCCTGCGTGGGTCGGGGCATCCGTACACGCTCTACTGTGCGGTCAACGCGGCGGTCGACCTGATCGAGGTGGGCGAGGAGGCTCGGGGCCGCGAGCTGCTCGACGAGGCTGCCGCGGCGCTGGAGGCGTTGTTCGGGCCGGACCACCCGGAGGTGGACGCCGCGCGCGGTCAACGGCGCATCGAGTGCGACATCGAGACCGTCGGGCTGACCTGACGCCTCACCCACCGGTGGCGGCCGTTCATCCGGTGGGGATCGTCGGTCGGCGGGTGCGCTCGGCTTCTGCCACCTCCCACCGCCCGGCGGCGTCGGCGGACGCCGGGACCGGCACGGCGGCCAGTCGGTCGATCCGTTCGGCCAGGCGATCTGCCCAGAGCCGCCCGGCCGAGGTGAGACTTCCGGCCCGGGCGAGCTCGACCAGGGCGCGCTCCAACTGTGCGCGTACCACAGCGAACCGCGCGGTGGCCTGGGCCGTCAGCTCCGGATGGGCGCGCAGCGCGGCCCACACCTCGGCGACGGCGGTGAACGCGTAGGTGCCGTGCAGCAGCCCGCCGATCGGACGTGGGTCAGGACGCCAGGGCGCGAAGTACCGCTCCGGGTCGGCGGGTTCGTGCAGCCGGACCAGGCCGAGGACAGCGTTGAGTTTGCTGTGTTGCAGCTCGTGCACCATCGTCACGGCCAGATCCACCGGGTCGAGGTTGGCGTCGGCGGCCAACGCCCCGAAGGCGTCGGCGTGCGTGACACTGTGCCCACGCTCGGTGCCGTCGGCCAACGGTACGAAGGTGCTGATCCCGGCGGCCACCTCGGCGGCGTGCGTCGGGGCGTACCCGACGAGCAGGTGCCAGGCGTGCCCGACGGACCGTTCCAGCTCCGCGGCCTGCGCTGCGGAGAGCCGGGCGGCGACCGGCAGCCCGAAACAGTCGCGGTAGGGGTCCAGGTCGTCGACGCGGAGGTCGAGGGTGACCGAATGGTCGGTGAAGCGCCACCAGCGGGTGGGCGTCCACCGGCGCCCGTTCAGGTCGGCCGGCGTCACCGTCGTGCTGCCACCGTGTCGACGCAGCACCCCGAGGCCCGGCACCGGCACCAGGCCCGCACGCGGCGTGACCTGCACCGCCGCGTCCGACAGTCCGCTGAGGGCGGCCGCCGCGAGCGCCGCGAACGGAAGGTAGTCGGGTCGGCCGGTGGCGCCGTGCCGGACCCGATCGATCGCCCAGACGGCCAGCCACGGGTGGTCGAGCAGCACGTTCGCGGCGGTGGGGTCGAGGCGGTGGGCGTGGCCGAGCAGGTGCGCCGACGCCGCCAAGGCGTCGTCGGTGTCGGCGAGGCTCTTGAGGACGAGCATCGTTCGGTTGCGTTGCGCGCGCCGCAGAGCGCGGACGGCAGCCGGGCCAGCCCCACCGTCGGCCAGGCGGGTGAACTCCGAGCGGGTCAGCTGGAGTCGGCGCCGGGGTCGAGGAAGCTGTTCCAGCCGGTCAGCGTCGTCTGCCGGGGACTCTTCAGTGTCGCGACCAGTTCCTCGATCCATCGGGCCAGTTCCGGATCCTCGTCGCGTAGCAGGTGGCTCAGACCCTGCGTCAACACGTCGACCACAACGAGGTGATCAGGTGCGGGTTGCTCAGTCATCGATGTCCCGGGTCGGCGCAGGCGTGCTGACATGAAAACACGTCAACGTCTGTGATCACCATCGGCTTACCGTCCGTCACCGCGGGTCGCGTCATGGGCCGTACCGCCGCCGGCTGCTGCCGGCGGCGGTACGGGACCCGCGGGTCAGCCGGCGGCGGCCTCGGCGGCGGCGTAGTCGCGGGCCACCCGGACCATCTCCACCAGCCCGTGGGCGTACTCCTGGGATTCGCCGTGCGCCTCGTCGAACGGCGGCTGGAAGCCGACGCCCTCCCACTGGTTGGTCGCCGGGTTCCACAGGTCGTTGCCGACCTCGAAGTCCCAGGCGAAGATGCCCAGCTCGTAGTAGAGCTGGTCGGCCGAGTTGCCGGCTGCGGAGTAGAGCACGTCGGCGACCGGTCCGGTCTGTGACGGCCAGGTGACGGTGCCGCGCTCCTGGGCGATGGCGCCGACGATCCGCCGGGCGCTGTTGAGGAACAGCGTCGACTCGTCGATCGACGGTCGAGGCAGGGTGACCCTGCCGTCGGCCCGGTACGCCCCCGGCGGCCACATGAAGTACCCGCCGTAGGAGTGCACGTTCATCGCGAACTTGATGTTCGGGTGGTCCTGGGCGAGCGCGATGACGTTGCCGCTCTCCGCCTCGGACAGCTCCGCCGTGCCGGCGTAGTTGCCGGAGAGGCAGTTCGCGCTGGCGCCCACGTAGCCGTCGAAGTACGACCCGACGGTGTAGTTGCGGTTGACGTCGACGCCCCACGAGGTGCGGTACTTCGGGTCCCGTGCCGATCCCTCGCAGTGGTTGACCAGGTTCTTGCGCTGGAAGTTGTAGTCGTTGAACGAGTAGTTCGCGCCGTCCGGGTTGACCACCGGGATGACGAAGATGTCGACCTGCTCCAGCAGCTCACGGGTGGCCGGGTCGGTCCGGGCGTTGGCCAGCATCCGCTCGGCGAACTCCAGCGTCACCAGCGGGGTGGCCCACTCCCGCGCGTGTTCCTGGGAGTACGCCAGCACCCCGACCCGGGAGCCGTCCCGATGCACGCCGAGGCGCAGCGCCTGCACCGTCCACGGCCGTGCCGGCACCTCGGTGCCCTGGAGGCCGTCGTCGAGTCGGGTGGGGCCGGCGACGGGCATCGGCAGCCCCGCCGAGCCGTCCTCGACGGTGGCCCGGAACCGATCCGGCTGACGGGCGTTGATCGCCGCCGCGACCTCGTCGGTGGTGCTCACCGTCTTGCCCGCGGTGTCGGTGGCCAGTGACACGGTGAGGACGCGGTCGCGGTAGCCGACGGTCAGTGGGCGGTTCGCCCGGCCCGGGTCGACAGTCCGCACCTGTACGCCGTTCATGTTCTGGTCGCCGAAGCGGACCGACTCGACGACCAGGGCGGCCACCGCAGTGTCGCCCAGGTAGCCGGCCGCGTTGCGTCGGTATCCCTGGGTCTTGTTCGGCAGGTCGATCACGTCCACCAGGTCCCGGTACTGGCGGGCCAGCCGCTTGATCCGCGCCTGGATGTCCACCGGCGTCAGGTACGCGTCGATGAAGTCCTTCTGGTAGCCGTCCGGCAGCGGCGGCGGGGACGCGTTCGGCCAGAGCGTCGGGGTGATCGCCCTGCTGACCCCGCCGAGGCTGGAGGTGGCGCTCAGCTGAACCGGCCGGCTCGGCACCGGCTGGGGGAGCGCGTAGTGGTACTGGTACTCGCCGGAGTCCTCGAACCGGTACAGCGGGAACGAGCCGGTGGCACCGTCCGCCGTACGCCAACTGACGGTGATCTCCACGTCCGGGTCGTCGGTGGCGGTGGTGGCCACCTGGGCCTGAAGGAAGGTCTGTCCGGTCGTGGTCCACCAGTACGCCTGCTGCACCTGGAGGGTGTCCACGGCAGTGGCGCTGGCGGTGGACCGCTGACCCGCGGCCGGAGCGCGCAGCCCGGCGGCGGTGCGGGCCTGAGCCGCGCGGACGCTGTCGGTGTAGTGCCGGTTGCCGTCCCCGGCGCGCTGCACGACCTGCACGGCCGTCGCGCCCTGCGCGGTCAGTTCGCCGAGCTGCGTACCGCTGAGCACCAGGTCGGCGATGATCCGGCCGTCCCGCGTCCGGGGCCGGTTGGCCAGGTCCGCGCCGGTGGCGACGAGCCGGTCCAGCTGGGCCTGATCGCGGAGCTGAACCCGGACCACTGCGGTTTCGGTTGCGCTCAGGGAGATCGGGGCGGCCGGGGCGGCGGGTGCGGCCGCGCCGGAAGCCGGATGGGACAACACTGCGCTGAACAGGATCACTGTGGTGGCGGCAGCTGTCCACCGTCGTCGGACGATCATGTGCCCTCCTGTGACGGACGTCGATGTGTCTGGTCCTTACACCAGTGCACAGATCGACACCTGTCAAGAAGGGCGGTGCCTCGCCCCTGCGGCGAGGGTGACCGGACCTCAGCGCGTTCGGCCTCGGGTGAGGTGTCCCGCTTGTTCTCGCACGTCGTGATCGTTGCCCACGCTTGTAGCCCTCGGGCGTCGTTCGGCGTTGATCCCCGTGACATCTGCGCGAGTTCCGGAGCAACCCTCTGAGCCTGACCCCGCGTGACTAACTCGAAACGGGGATCGGAGGCCTGAATGAGCGATCGCGACGAGGCGTTCGCCGAGTACTTCACGGCAAGGTCCGGTGCCATGCGCGGCACCGCGTACCTGCTGTGCGGCGACTGGCACCGTGCCGAAGACCTGGTCCAGACCACGTTCGTCAAGCTCTACCGGGTCTGGAACCGGATCTCGCGGCACGAGGTGCTCGACAGCTATGTGCGCCAGATCCTGATCCGGACCTTCCTCGACGAGCGCCGCCGCGGCTGGTGGCGGCGTGAACGGGTGGGTGGCGAGGACGCCGAGCAGGTGGCCCCGTCCGACTCGCCGGAGAGCCGACTGGTGCTGCTGCAGGCGCTGGCCCGGGTGGCACCGCGTCAGCGGGCCGTGCTGGTTCTCCGGTACTGGGAGGACCTGTCGATCGAGGACGTCGCGGCGTTGCTGGAGTGTTCTCCGGGGACGGTGAAGAGCCAGGCGGCACGCGGGCTCGAGACCTTGCGCGGCCTCCTGGCACCCACCTACAGCGGGATCGAGATGGGGGAGCGATGAACGAGCAGGAGTTGCGCGAGGGGCTGCGCAGCGAGATGGCGGAGACAACCCCGCCACCACCATTGAGTACGACAGCCGCGCTCGGCGCGGCACGGCGGACGCACTTCCGCCGACGGGCGCTGTTGGCGTCCCTCGGTTCGGCGGCTGTCGTGCTGGCCGTCACCGGCTTCGCGGCCGTCGCCACCCCGGACGGCCACGTCTACCAGCCGGCGGGCCAGGGCCCACTGGCTTCTCCGGACACCAAGGAACCGTGGCCGACCGGGCCGGACGGGCAACCGCAGGAGGACCGGACCGCGCGGGCCGGGTCCAAGTACGACCAGGGGGTTCACCTGCTCACCGAAGCTGTCTCGGTCATACCCTCCGGCTACAGCACGCCGGAGGACCCGCCGAACCAGTCCGCCGAGGAGCGGACGCTGCGGACCCACCAGGCGCAGTTCGAGGACAAGGTGGACGGCGTCGACGTGTGGAGCTATTCGTCCTCGGTGGCAGTGGCCCAGGGTGAGGGCACCGGGCGCGTGATCGTCGAGGTGCACGCTGCCGGCAACCCGCTGCCGACCGAGCCGTGCGACCTGGCCCAGAAGTTCTGGAGCATGCGGGGCGAGTGCCAGGTCGAGACCGTCGGCGCCATGCGGGTCGGCGTGGTGGTCCGACCGACCGACGACGATCGGCTCGACCAGTGGTCGGCGTACCGGCACCCGGACGGCGTGGTGGTCTTCGTGGCGCAGGCCGCGCGGCTGGACGAGAGCCGGCCGGGGTTGACGAAGCTGCCGTTCTCCGTGCCGCAGTTGGCTGCCCTCGCGGCAGACGAGCGGTTCCACCTGAAGTGACACGGCGACTCGGCCTCGCCGAGTGGGCCCAGGTGCCGCCCCCGTGCGGGCCACCTGGGCCTTCGTGCGTGGAGCGGGCGACGAGAATCGAACTCGCGTAGTCAGTTTGGAAGACTGAAGCTCTACCATTGAGCTACGCCCGCGTGCATCCCGCCGAAACGGGACGCGCCCCTAGCGTACCCAATCCTGTTGCCCGACGCGTAACCGCGTCACCGCCCCGCGGCGTCGCGTCGTCCGCGACCCGGCGGCACCGCGACCCAAGATCCGCGCAACATCCGGGATGTAGTGGCCTCGCCGCGCGCGGAGACCACCACATCCGTGAAGTTGTGCGGATCTTGGCGGTACGGGAGTGGGGGCTAATGGTAATTTTCGGGTGATGTGTCCGGGTGGGGGATGCCCCGGCACCGACTGAGGCGTGGCGACGGCATAGACTGCACGTCGCCACGGGGTGTGGCGCAGCTTGGTAGCGCACTCGCTTTGGGAGCGAGGGGCCGTGGGTTCAAATCCCGCCACCCCGACTGTCGTCCGCGGCCGGGCCGCCCCGGGTGCCGCCCAGTGCGGCTCCCGGGCGATGCCGGAGCGTCAGGCCGGCTCGCCTACACTCGATGGGCTGAATCACGCCCAGACTCAACTGAGATCCGTCAAGGAGTACGCCTGTGAAGAGCACCGTCGAGACTCTGAGCCCGACGCGCGTGCGGCTCGCCATCGAGGTGCCGTTCGTCGAGCTCGAGCCGAGCCTCAAGAAGGCGTACCGGGAGATCGGTTCGCAGGTCCAGGTTCCGGGCTTCCGCCGGGGCAAGGTGCCGACCGCGGTGATCGACCAGCGGGTGGGCCGGGGCACCGTCCTCAACGAGGCGGTCCAGGAGGCCATCCCGGAGAA
Source organism: Micromonospora sp. NPDC049049 (assembly GCF_040649115.1). NCBI lineage: Bacteria > Bacillati > Actinomycetota > Actinomycetes > Micromonosporales > Micromonosporaceae > Micromonospora > Micromonospora sp. NPDC049049. The sequence goes on from NZ_JBEZEX010000003.1 coordinate 356,719, forward strand.
CATCCTCGCCGCGGTGCGCGAGCACGACCTGAAGACGCTGGGGCGCCCGGAGGTCGAGATCACCGAGTTCAACGACGGTGACTCGCTCAACTTCACGGCCGAGGTCGACGTCCGCCCGGAGATCACCATCCCGGACGCGAGCACCATCGAGGTGACCGTCGACGAGCTGCAGATCGACGAGAGCGAGATCGACGAGCAGGTGAAGAACCTGCGGGAGCGTTTCGCGACCCTCAAGACCGTCGAGCGGGCCGCCGCTGAAGGCGACTACGTCCAGATCGACCTGAACGCCACCGTCGACGGCGAGGACGTGCCGGGCGGTCAGGCGAGCAACATCTCCCACGAGGTGGGCAGCAAGCAGCTCCTGCCGGGCCTGGACGAGGCCGTGGTCGGCCTCGCCGCCGGTGACGACACCACCTTCACCACCCAGCTGGTCGGCGGCGACTTCGCCGGCCGGGACGCCGACGTGGCGGTGACCGTGCGCACGGTCAAGGAGAAGGAGCTGCCGGAGCTGAACGACGAGTTCGCCCAGATGGCGAGCGAGTTCGACACGATCGAGGAGCTGCGCGGCGACCTGCGCAACCGGGTAACCCAGGGCAAGCAGGTCGAGCAGATCTACGCCGCTCGGGACAAGGCCCTGGCTCAGCTCGTCGAGGCCGCCGACATCCCGGCCCCGGAGGGTGTCGTCCGCGAGGAGGTCGACAGCCGCAAGCAGGCGATGGTCGACCAGCTGGAGCGGATCGGCGCCTCGATGGAGGAGTACCTCGCGGCCGAGGACAAGACCGAGGAGCAGATCGACGCCGAGCTGACCGAGGCGGCGACCGAGGGCGTCAAGGTCCAGCTCCTGCTGGACACGCTGGCCGACGCGGAGGACGTTCAGGTCTCCGACGACGAGTTCGGGCACGAGATCGTGCACCGGGCGCAGCGTGCCGGGATGGCCCCGCAGCAGTACTACGACCAGCTGGTGCGCTCCGGCGCGGCCGCCGCGGTCTTCGGCGACGTGCGGCGGGGCAAGGCGCTCGCGGCCGTCATGGAGAAGATCACGATCAAGGACTCGGCCGGCAACGGGATCACCCTCGACGCGCTGCGCGCCGCCAACGAGGCGGAGCACAACCACGACCACTGATCGTCGGGTGCGGCCGCCGTCCACCGCTCAGCGGCGGACGGCGGCCGTTTCCCTCCCGGGTCCGCCCGGGCAGCAAGCACTGCCGGGTACGCCCGGAAGCCCGCGCCGCGGGTACGCCCGACACAGCTGCGCTGAGAGCGAACACTGCCCCGACCGGGACTCTGCCGCCCCGTACAGCGGTTAGTGTCGGGAAAGACGGTACGGAGAGCGAAGGGCTGCCATGACCGACATGCACATCCCCAAGAAGTCGCTCCGGGCGATTGACGCGCGCGGTGGCGACTCCATTGGCAACCTCGACGACTCGGTCTACAACCGGTTGCTCAAGGAACGCATCATCTTCCTGGGCAGTGAGGTGACCGACCAGGTCGCCAACCGCATCTGCGCGCAGCTGCTGCTGCTCGCCGCGGAGGACCCGGACCGCGACATCAACCTGTGGATCAACTCGCCGGGTGGCTCGGTCTACTCCGGCATGGCGATCTACGACACCATGCAGTTCATCGACAACGACGTGTCGACCGTGGCGATGGGCATGGCTGCCTCGATGGGTCAGCTGCTGCTCTGCGCGGGCACCAAGGGCAAGCGGTACGCCCTGCCTCACGCACGGATCATGATGCACCAGCCGTCCGGTGGTCTGGGCGGCACGGCGTCCGACATCGCCATCCAGGCGGAGCAGATGCTCTACACGAAGCGGATGTTCCAGGAGCGGGTCGCGCACCACACCGGCCAGAGCCAGTCGCAAATTGAGGCCGACTCGGACCGGGACCGTTGGTTCACCGCCCAGGAGGCCATGGACTACGGCTTCATCGACAAGGTGATCATCGGGGCCGCACAGGTTCCGGATGGCGCCGGGACCCTGAGCTGAGGAGCTGACGATGACCGATCTGAGCCTGCCGCCCCAGTTCGCGGCCGTGCACAACCGCTACGTGCTGCCGTCGTTCGTCGAGCGCACGTCGTACGGGGTCAAGGAGTCGAACCCGTACAACAAGCTCTTCGAGGACCGGATCATCTTCCTCGGCGTCCAGGTGGACGACGCGTCGGCCAACGACGTGATGGCCCAGCTGCTGACGCTCGAGGGCACCGACCCGGACCGCGACATCATCATGTACATCAACTCGCCGGGCGGTTCGTTCACCGCCATGACGGCGATCTACGACACCATGCAGTACGTCCGTCCGGACATCTCGACGGTCTGCCTCGGGCAGGCGGCGAGCGCGGCGGCGGTGCTGCTCTCGGCGGGCACTCCGGGTAAGCGGATGGCCCTGCCGAACTCGCGGATCATCATCCACCAGCCGGCCACCGAGGGCGGCTACGGGCAGGGCTCGGACATCGAGATCCAGGCCCGGGAGATCCTGCGGATGCGTACGCAGCTGGAGGACATGCTGTCCCGCCACTGCAACCGCCCGATCGAGCAGGTTCGCAAGGACATCGACCGTGACAAGATCATGACGGCCGAGGAGTCCAAGGAGTACGGGCTGGTCGACACGATTCTGACCAGCCGCAAGAAGGGTTTGCTGGCGGCCAACGCCGCCCGCTGAGCCGTACCGGGTCAGAGGTTGGCCGGGGCTTTCGTTCCCGGCCGACCTCTGACACACCCGTTTTGGGGGTCGGAGAATGCCCCGCCAGCGGGTAACGTCGGGTCCGTACCGCTTCGCCGGCTGGGCTGGCGGCGCGAACCAAACCGGGCGGCGTGCAACGTCCGCAGGTCAGGGCCGGGTCTCCGGCCGATGAGTGCAGGGAGAACGTAGGTGGCACGGATCGGTGACGGCGGCGACCTACTGAAATGCTCCTTCTGCGGCAAGTCGCAGAAGCAGGTCAAGAAGCTCATCGCGGGCCCTGGGGTCTACATCTGCGACGAGTGCATCGATCTCTGCAACGAGATCATCGAAGAGGAGCTGGCCGAGTCCGGCGAGGTGAAGTGGGAAGAGCTTCCCAAGCCGATGGAGATCTGCCAGTTCCTCGACACCTACGTCGTGGGTCAGGATCAGGCCAAGAAGGCGCTCGCCGTAGCGGTCTACAACCACTACAAGCGGATCCAGGCCGAGGCGGCTGGCGCGCCGGGCTCCGGCAGTGACGCCGTCGAGCTGGCCAAGTCCAACATCCTGCTGCTCGGCCCGACGGGGTGCGGCAAGACGCACCTGGCGCAGACCCTCGCCCGGATGTTGAACGTCCCGTTCGCCATCGCCGACGCCACCGCGCTGACCGAGGCGGGCTACGTGGGCGAGGACGTGGAGAACATCCTCCTCAAGCTGATCCAGGCCGCCGACTACGACATCAAGCGCGCCGAGACCGGCATCATCTACATCGACGAGGTCGACAAGATCGCCCGCAAGTCGGAGAATCCGTCGATCACCCGGGACGTCTCCGGTGAGGGCGTGCAGCAGGCGCTGCTCAAGATGCTCGAGGGCACGGTGGCCAACGTGCCGCCGCAGGGTGGCCGTAAGCACCCACACCAGGAGTTCATCCAGATCGACACCACGAACGTGCTGTTCATCTGTGGTGGGGCGTTCGCCGGCCTCGACCAGATCATCGAGTCCCGCACCGGGCAGGGCGGCACCGGGTTCGGCGCCCGGCTCCGGTCGGTCTCCGAGCGGTCGACCGACGACATCTTCAGCCAGGTCATGCCGGAAGACATGCTCAAGTTCGGGTTGATCCCCGAGTTCGTCGGCCGGCTACCGGTCATCACCAACGTTCGCAGCCTGGACCGCAGCGCCCTCGTTCGGATCCTCACCGAGCCGCGAAACGCCCTGGTCCGGCAATACCAGCGTCTGTTCGAGCTGGACGGTGTCGAGCTCGAGTTCGACGAGCCGGCGCTGGAAGCCATCGCCGATCAGGCGATGCTCCGGGGCACCGGTGCCCGTGGTCTACGGGCCATCATCGAGGAGGTTCTGCTCTCCGCGATGTACGAGGTGCCGAGCAACCCCGACGCCGCCCGCGTGCTGATCACCCGCGAGGTTGTCCTGGAGAACGTCAACCCGACCATCGTGCCGCGTGAGTTCACCGGGCGCCGGGCTCGGCGCGACCGCGAAGACAAGTCCGCCTGATCCTTTCCGTGTCGCGCCGGCCGTTCGATCCTGAGCGGCCGGCGTGATCGTGTTCGGCGCCGTTCGCCAGTGACCACCGCCCGTGCCGGTCAGGCCGTGGCGCTGTCCGTGAACGGGTCTCCAGCCGTACCCTGGGCTCATGCGTGTCGCCGTCTGCCAGCTGAACGCCCGGGACGACCGTAAGGCGAATCTGGCGGCCGCCGAGGCCCTGCTGGAGCGCGCCGCGGCCGGCGGCGCGGATCTTGCCGTCCTTCCGGAGTACGTCGACTACCTGGGTCCTGCCGGTGGGCTGCCCGAACCGGAGCCGGTCGACGGGGAGGTCGGCAGCTTCTTCGCCGGGGTCGCCAGTCGGCTCGGGATCTGGGTGGTGGCCGGTTCGTTCCATGAGGCGGGTCCGGACCCGGACCACACCTGGAACACCTCGCTGGTCTTCGACCGTTCCGGCAGCCTGGCCGCGAGCTATCGCAAGATCCACCTGTACGACGTGGAGATCCCCGGTCGGGTCTCCTATCGGGAGTCGACGAGTGTCGCGCCCGGGGCCCAACCCGTGGTGGTCGACGTCGAAGGGCTACGGGTCGGCCTGTCGATCTGCTACGACCTGCGCTTCCCGGAGCTCTACCGGCTGCTCGCGTCCGATGGCGGCGCGCAGCTGCTCGTGGTTCCGGCAGCGTTCATGATGCACACCGGCCGGGACCACTGGGAGGTCCTGCTGCGGGCCAGGGCGATCGAGAACCAGTGTTTCGTGGCGGCGGCCGGTCAGACCGGCGACCACGAGCCAGGTCGCACCTGCTTCGGGCGCAGCATGGTGGTCGACCCGTGGGGAACGGTCATCGGCCAGGTGCCGGACGGCCCGGGGGTCTCCGTCGTCGACCTGGACCTGGAGCGGCTCGACACGATCCGCGCCGAGCTGCCCAGCCTGGCCAACCGCCGGCTCTGAGGCTCAGCCTGGCCAACCTCGGCTTTGAGGTGTGGGGCGGGCCAACCGCGGCTTTGAGGCTTTGAGGTGTGCGGCGGGCCAACCACCGGCTCTGAACCTCAACCCTCAAGCAGGACGCCGATCACCGCGAACCCGGCGATGACGGCGGCGGTGACCAGCAGCGCCGTGGTCATCCGGGACCTGCCACGTCGGGCCAGCCGTCCCACCGAGAGCACAAGCACGACCAGCACGACCGCGCCGATCACCACCTGCCAGAACGGCCCGATGAGGCCGAGCAGCGCCTGCTCGGCGAACACCCTGGTGCCGTGCCCGGACTCATCCATGATTGACACTCTGGCACGTCGAGGCGGCCCGCGTCCTCGGCTGTGCCGGGGAGTCGAGGTTGCTGGCAGCTCGGCGGCGCCAGGAACCGGCGGGTGCTCTTCGTCCGAACCAGTGATGAACCCTGATTTGCCTTCTCCGGGCCGTCCGCGTAACTTTCTCTCTGCACGGGGGAGGCCGGACAAACCGGCCGAGAACGGGCGCCAGGCTCGTGGCGGGAACGCCGAGCGGGACTGAGGATCGGGCGGTGCGGAACACTCCGGAAACGGGGTTGCGAACGCGAAGCCGACCGGGTAGAGTTTCGAAGCCGGCAGGAGCCGGGCGGAGAGCCGCAAAGCGGCGATCGGCCGGTCTGCGGTTTCCCACGACAGAAACGAACGTCGGTAACGACGTGCGTCATCGTGGACTCGAGCAAGCAAGACTATCCGCATCACCGGATGAAGCATGACGAACCGCGAAATATCGGTTTGACACAGCGGAAACGAGCGGGTAACGTAGTAAAAGTGCCTGGCGCTGAAAGCGCGGGGCGCGATGCGGTAAAAGCCCCGTGATGGGTTCCACTGAGTGTGGTGCTTTGATCGGTGTGTGGTTGTTCTTTGAGAACTCAACAGGGTGCTTGTAAAGCCAG